>JBOGJT010000365.1:0-6568 GCA_050745065.1 Terriglobia bacterium | reverse complement strand
GAATGGCGCAAACCCATCGGTGGCAGGGACACCGCCGCTATAGAGCTCAGGGCTGCACGATATGATTGCGTATCGCGTATCGAACCATCTCGCTCGCAGAGTGGATCCCGAGCTTCCGCATAATATTCGCGCGATGGGTTTCGGCGGTTTTAACGGTGATTCGCAGGCGCGTCGCCACCTCCTTCGTGGTCTCCCCTTCCGCAAGGAGCTGAACGACCTCCCGCTCGCGAGGGCTTAATCCGGGCACGGCGCGCGCTCCTCCGGCATCAACGGCAAACTGCGTCTTCGCCGGAGCCATGGGGTCGATCCGGCTCCTCGGGAAGCGGCGGCTTACGAAGCGTTTGCGCCTTCGGACAGCCTGTATGGCCATCACTAACTCTTCGCCGGCGTCAGACTTAAGCACATAGCCGTGCACACCCATCCCCAGCGCCTTCCGCACCATTTCCTCCGAATCATGCGCGCTGAGAATCAGGATCGCGGTCCCGGCCTCCATTTCGATAATCCGCCGCGCGGCCTCCAGACCATTCAATTTCGGCATCGTCAGATCAAGCACAACGATATCCGGCTTCAGCCGGCTGACTTCCGCCACCGCTTGCTGACCGTCCTCCGCTTCGCCGCATACCTCCCAACCTGGCTGATCATCCAGGAGAGTACGCAACCCCTTGAGAACTACGGGATGATCGTCCGCCAGCAGAATTCGAAGTCGCTCCATATTGCCTGGGCCGCTTTGCGCGCCCCCTCCTGTAACCCCTTAAACCTCCGGTGGGTGAAGGGCTTGCCAAGTGGCCGGCCAAGATCCGCAGCCACCTTCACGCTCCGATTCTAACGCAAGCGCGGTCTGCACCGCAATCCAGCAAAGCCGGTAGTTAGCGCCGGAAAATGTCGTAGCCGCGGCGTGACGGCGGAGTGGTTCACATTGAGCGCGGGCTCGGGGAAACGGGGCGGCTCCGTTCCCCTCTGCTATACTGTGTGCGCGGCGCCTCCTTCTTAATGGTGAAGGCGGCAACGGATAAGAAAATGCCCACAAGTCACGCCGAGCCGGGTGCCGGGTTGAGCGTTCCACCGCAAGAGATGGAAGCCCTGAAAAGCTTTCACATCATGACGAAGCCGGCCGGCCCGATCTGCAACTTGGACTGTAAATACTGCTTTTACCTTGAGAAGGAAAAACTATATCCGGGCACATCCGATTTGCGGATGCCGGAGGACGTGCTCGAATCCTACGTCCGGCAATACGTCAACGCTCAAAGCGGCGAAGTCATCACCTTCGCCTGGCAAGGCGGTGAACCAACGCTGCTCGGCGTGGATTACTTCCGCAAGGTTGTCGAGCTGGAGAAGAAATACGCCAGTGGCAAGCGCATTGAAAACGCCTTCCAAACCAACGGCGTATTGTTGGATGATGACTGGGGCGAGTTTCTGGCCGAAAACAGATTCCTGATAGGTCTTTCAATCGACGGTCCGCAGGAGCTTCATGACCGCTACCGCGTTGATAAGGGTGGCCAGCCCACCTTCAAGCGGGTGATGCGCGGTCTTGACTGCTTGAAAAAGCACGGCGTAGCATTCAACACCCTCAGCGTCGTCCAGCGGCACAACTCCCAATATCCGCTCGAAGTCTACCACTTTCTCAAAGACGCAGGCAGCGGCTTCTTACAATTTATCCCCATCGTGGAAAGGGTGGCGCCAAACATCCACACGAATGGTTTAACCTTGCTCGGCCCCGGCGCCCGGCCGGAGGCGAAGGTCTCCGAGTGGTCTGTGGATCCGCTGCAATACGGCCGCTTTCTCAACCGCATCTTCGACGAATGGGTTCGTAACGACGTAGGCACGGTCTACGTCCAACTCTTCGACGTAGCCCTCGAAATGTGGTACGGCATGCCCGCCAGCCTTTGCGTTTTCCGCAAAACCTGCGGAGGCGCGCTGGCGATTGAGCACAACGGGGACCTCTATTCCTGCGATCATTTTGTCTAT
Organism: Terriglobia bacterium; assembly: GCA_050745065.1. Lineage (GTDB taxonomy): Bacteria > Acidobacteriota > Terriglobia > UBA7540 > UBA7540 > RH2-MAG17b. The sequence goes on along the minus strand of JBOGJT010000365.1, from coordinate 4,603 downwards.
CCCGAAAACAGGCTGGGCAACATCATGGAGCGCCCGCTTGCGTCTCTGGTTGCGTCCCCACAGCAAATAAAGTTCGGCCGGGACAAGCTCGAAACACTTCCGCGTTACTGCCGTGAGTGTGACGTGCGCTTTGCGTGCAACGGCGAATGTCCCAAGCACCGCTTCATCCGCGCGCCGGATGGCGAAGAGGGGTTGAACTATCTCTGCGCCGGGTACAAGCTTTTCTTCCACCACGTTGACCCCTACATGCGATTCATGGCCTCACAACTCAGCCAGCGGGAGGCTCCCGCCAACGTCATGCTCTGGGCGCGTCAGCGGGACATCGCGTCCGCCTCGGCCGCGCCTCCCGGCCGGAATGACCTCTGCCGCTGCGGCAGCGGCCAGAAATTCAAGAAGTGCTGTGGCCGGAGCAATTGAACGGTGGAGCGGCATCCGGCGCGTTGAGTTGCACCTCGCGCCGCGCCGCAAAGATAAAATTTAGGGAATCACGATGGAACAAAATCCACCGAACCCCGCATCGCAAACCTCATCCACGCGGCGGGACTTCCTCAAGCGGTCGGCTGCAGCGCTACCGGCGCTGGCTGCGGCGGACCCGGCGATCTCTCAAGCACGCATAAAACCTGGTGGGCAGAAGAGGCGCCCCAATCTTCTTATCATCATCGCGGACCAGTTTCGCTGGGATTGCGTCGGCGCGTACGGGTTGAACCCCATGCGAGCTACCCCACATCTGGACGGAATGGCGCGACGGGGGGTGGCGTTTCAAGACGCGGTCACCAACCAGCCCTTGTGTTCGCCTTCGCGAGCCTGTCTCTTCACCGGACGGTATGCAACGCAGACGGGAGTGTGGAAGTTGGGACCGGGCTTACGTCCGGATGCCGTAACGCTCGCGACAATCCTTCGCAGCGAAGGTTACACGGCAAACTACATCGGCAAATGGCATCTGGCGCCCAATTCGAGTCATGATCCGCCGAGCCATGGATACGTGCCGCCTGAATACCGCGGCGGCTTCAACGGTCTGTGGCAAGCGTCAAACGAACTCGAGCTCACCTCGCATCCCTACGAGGGCACGATTTGGGATGGCAACGGAACGCCGATGCGTTTTAAGGATATCTACCGGGTTGATTATATTACGGGCCTGGCGGTTGACTTTCTCCGCCGTCCGCTCGACAAACCTTTCCTTCTTGTCGTGTCGCAATTGGAGCCGCATTTTCAAAACGACGCGAACGCATTCATCCCGCCCAAGCGTTACGCCAATAGCTTCGTCAATCCATTCGCGCCGCACGACCTGCGGTTTTTCCCTGGAGATTGGCAAGCCCAACTTCCCGGTTATTACGGTGACATAAAGAGTATCGACGATTGCGTGGGCACGATTATCGAGACGCTGAAGACGCAGGGCATTCTCGATGACACGATTGTGATGTTTATCAGCGATCACGGATGCCATTTTCGCACCCGCAACACCGAATACAAACGCAGCCCCCACGAAAGCTCTATTCATATTCCGTGGCTGATTCAGGGGCCCGGGTTCGATCGCGCCCGCATGGTTCCTGAGTTAGTCAGCATGGTCGATGTGAGCCCGACGCTCCTCGATGCGATGGGCGTGAAAATTCCCGATTGCATGGCTGGGCGTAGCGCGTTTCCGCTGATCGAACAGGGCGAGGCGCGCGAAACGTGGCGGAACGAGGTCTTCATTCAAATCAGCGAATCCATGGTGGGACGGGCGCTGCGAACCGCCGATTGGACGTACTGCGTGGCCGACCGCAGCGGAAACGGCGGGAAGGATTCGAGCAGTACCCATTACGACGAATACCAGATGTACAACCTTGCGTCGGACCCGCACCAGTTGCTCAACCTCATGGGGCGCCATGACAATCCTGCTCTCGTCCATTACGACGGAGACCGCCCTCTGCCGGATGTTGCGGCTCACCTGCGCGAGCGCCTCATCGCGCGAATGGTAGAGGCCGGAGAAGCGGCCCCGCAGATCGAACGCGCGCGGCTCTACCCGTGAGACGGTGAGGCTTTGGAAAGTTCGAAGCACGACGAGCGAAGGCTTGCGGATGTTCGCTTCGGATGGGCGAGCGAGGCTCGCGCTTCGCGGCGATCGGGGGCAGTGGCAGCGGTAAGCCCCCCGCAATGTGAAGCTACGCGCGAGATGGAGGCGGTTCGAGCCGAATTCCACTTCGACACGCTACTTTGACTTCGCCACGGGGTGCTTGTCCACGTACCGCTTTCGGGCCTCGCGAATAAACTGCCGCGTCTCCTTCAATCCCAACCAACCTTTGATTTCCGTTTTCTTGCCTTCGAGCTCCTTGTAAATGTCGAAGAAGTGCTCGATTTCCAGTTTGACGTGTGGCGGCACTTCATCCACGGTCTCGATCTCGTCATAGCGTGGATTGCGCTGCGGCACGGCCAGGATTTTCTCGTCGGGACCCTTCTCGTCCGCCATGCGCAGAAGCCCCACCGGGCGCACTTCCAGCATGCAGCCGGAGAATGTCGGCTCATCCGTCAATACAAGGACGTCCATCGGATCGCCATCAGCCGAGAGCGTGCCGGGAATGAAGCCATAATCCCCAGGATAGTGCATGGGTGAATAAAGCGTGCGGTCCAGGCGAAAGACGCCCAACTTTGTGTCATATTCGTATTTGTTATTCGAGTTTTTTGGAATTTCGACGATCATCCGGACAACTTCCGGACATTGCGATCCCGGATCAAGTTGATGCAGCATGCGGTGCGCCTCCTGCGATGGCGGTTATTCGTCAACGACGAACGTTAGGATGATATTCCACCTGGCTTGCCAAAGCCAAGGCTGGCTAGGAAGCGGCGACACCTTGAGTCCGCTTTCGGAAAAATGACGATGAAAGCGTGTGACCCAAAGGTCTGGGAAAACTTGTGCGCCAGGATACCCTGCGGTGTTTTTCCCATGGGCTGCGAGCAAGGACGGGACGACGAAAAGCCCGTCCACACGGTTCGAGTCGACTCGTTTGAGATGGGAAGCGTCCAGGTGCGGAACCGCGACTTTGCGACGTTTATCGAGGTGGTGGGACATCCCGCGCCACCCGAGTGGCGAAATCCCGATCTCAATGATCCCGATCAGCCGGTCACCGGCGTGAGCTGGGTTGAGGCCGCCAGGTTTTGCGCTTGGCTGAGCGGCGAGACGGGAAGGCGCTACCAACTGCCGACCGAGGCAGAATGGGAGTGGGCTGCAATAGGAGGCCGCATCGGGCGCCTTTATCCGTGGGGAGATGAGAGCCCCGCCGTTTGGCCGCCGTACCTCAGCCGCTGGGGCGGGGACGTCAAGGGTCCTTTTGCTGTCGGGCTAGGCGAGCCCAATCCGTACGGACTTTACGATATGTCGGAGAACGTGCACGAGTGGTGCCGGGACTGGTATCAAAAAGACTATTATGCGGTTGCGCCTGAGTTGAACCCCGAAGGACCGCTTCAGGGTGAGCGGCGGGCGTCGCGCGGGGGGTCGTGGCGGCACCAGATCAAAGTGAGCCGTTGCGCGGCCCGATCAAGCATTCCCCCATACTTTCAATACGCCGACTACGGCTTCCGTCTGGCGCGTTATCCGAAGCCTTGAGGCGCGCCCCGCCGGCCGGCATCAGGCAGCCTGTGCGCTCGCGCTGTCTGCGGCGCCCGTAAAGGCGATGGCCTGGTCGACGGTCGGATTCAGACGCAGGTTGTGCAGCACCGCACGGACGTACAGCGGTAACCGGTCAGCTCTGATATTGGAAAAGGCGGTCAGCAGGAAAAGCGCGGGACCCAGAAAGGCAATATTCTGCAACCAGCTTTCAATTCCCTCCCCTAAGCCACCCCCTATGCACCGCGCCATCACGTTCAGCGCGATCATCGCGCCCACGCCGTACAGCAGCGCGCGGTTTACAGGGCACGAGCGGCGCACAAACGCCACGGCCAGGACTCCCAGCGCGAGGGCGAAGCTGAGCCCGTCGGCCATCGGCCAGAGCCGGTACATCCAGCCCGGGAAAGCCAGCAGCATACCGTAGGCAGACACCATTTGCATCGACACCCCCAGGCCCAACCACCACGCGAAGGGTGAGTTCTTGCGATGAAGGTTTTGGTGAAAGTAGACGAGTGAAAGCAGGAAGAGTACGACGGAGGAAGCAATCCAGAAAGCAAGCATTTTGTTCACCGGGAACCTCCTTCAAGAAAGGTTCCCGGATTCCAAAATGTGTCCTTACGGGCGCGGCGGTCTTGGCATGGGTGGCTTCGGCCACATCTTGAATCAGCTCCCCTCTGACCCATGATTGGTGGGGTCAAGAGGATCATAGCAGTCCGGGAGCGCGCCTTCCTTGTATCGATTGTATTGTTCATCTTATACATTTCACACATCGCATACATCTCTTACATTTTATACGTTGTATACATCTCATACGTATTATACATTGCGCGGGAAAAAAAATTATGGGTGCGGACCCACCCTCAGGCGGCGGACGAATTCTTCAACCGGCTGTTCGATGCACTGCTGCTGCGACAGCATTTCGACGATCCGTTCGAGAACGAGCCCCACAACTTCCGAGCGCTTGCGGAAGCTGTTGTCGCACCAAACCTCCAGGGCCCTGAACGTGGTCAGCGAGACCCGCGT
>JBOGJT010000364.1:0-4845 GCA_050745065.1 Terriglobia bacterium | reverse complement strand
CTTTACTATTAAGAACCGGCGGCCAGAGGCCGCTACACCATAGGATGGCGATGGATTTACGTCCCCTGCACCCATCACACGACTTCTTGCGCAACCATGCCTCTCCGCCTTCTCACATCCGGCCCGCGGTTCTTTGGTACTCCTGGTTCACGTGGCGGACCCCTTCGCGGATGAGCGCCTGAGCCTCGGCTTCCGCCCGGATTCCGCCGCGCGCGCCGAGTGACTTGCAATTAAGCGCCGCCATGGCATTCGAGAACTCGAGCGCCGCTGCGAGCGGCCAGCGGGCAAGAAGACCGTAGATAAACGCGCCGTGAAAAACATCCCCCGCGCCCGTCGTGTCCACAGTCTCCACGACGAACCCGGGGGAATACAGGAAGCGGCCCTCCGAATAAACCAGCGCCCCATCCCGGCCGAGCGTCATACCCGGCGCCTTCATGCCAAATTCGCGGGACATATATTCGAGCACCCGAAATGGGTCATTCTCTCCCGTCGCGGAAGGAAGGAAATTCGCCGAAGCGAGCAGGTAATCGATCAAAGGAAAGAGCTTCTCGACCTGGCGGTAGGCGGTGTCGAGATCCGCCACAACCGGAATCCCCGCCTGGCGGGCCCATTGGGCCGCCTTTAAGCACGCCTCAACGTCGCAACCGTCGAGGTGCAGCGCGCGAGCCGTTGAGATTGCCTCCGCTCGCACCTCTTCAGGTGTCACGGCGAGCCGCGAGTCGCGGTCCCAGAAAACCGTGCGTTCGCCCGTTGCCTGATCGACGATAATATGTCCAAACTGGTTTGGCGCGCCCGGAACCACCCGCACGTGCTCCACGTCGATCCCTTCGGCTTTCAGGCTATCAAGCTGAAACCGTCCGGCGTCGTCGCCCCCCACTTTTCCGATGTAGCGGCTCGAAAGTCCAAGCCGCCGGCAGGCGACCAGAGCCGTCGCAATCTGGCCTCCTGCCTGCCGCGAAACTCCGAGCACCTTTTCCTTGCCGCCAAGGGCGGGGAAGTCGCGCACCAGAATGACCGTGTCCGTGGCATTCAACCCCAGCCCTACCACATCAACCTTGTTCGCATCCGCCACGAGGCCTCCCTGTGTAAGTGCCCTAATCTACTCCCGCAGGAGCTTCCGTTGCAAACGAATTTAACGCGGCGCGATTGACCTGCGGCCGGGCGCGCCTTCAGCGGCTCACGTCGCAGCGGTCAGGCGAGAATTACAGTCTCCACTATTTTCCGGAAGGCAGCGTCGGAAGGTGGAGGGCGCGCGCCACCAGGGCAGGGAATCCTTGCACAGGCATGTCTGATAATTTTTGTAGTGGATGTCAGCAGTTAACATAATTAATTTCCACCGCCACAAGCAGGTTTTCAACAGGGGAAATTGGCGACCGCGCTGTGACGTTCGCGGGCGCGCCGTGAGATAGGTTTGGAATTCAGCGGGGAAAGTTAAAGTAAAGCATTAAACCAAAGCCTGGCGCGGGTCGCGTTTCTCGTCGCAGGCGATCTTGTGCGGGGTTCGCCGGGGAAGCCGTCCTGGTGTAAACCCTGTTCGCCAGATTCGCCCGCAGCGCCTTGGCGAGGGGCTGTTAATTCCTTCGCGTCTTCTCAGAAGCTGCGAAAAAATCGGCCAGCGATGTCATTCCGAGCAAAGCGAGGAATCCCGCCCTTTTATTTTCAACCAAAAGCAGATGCTTCGCGGAGTTTATCCTGAGCGGAAATAATGAGATTCTTCGCTGCGCTCAGAATGACGAGCGAAGGGCTCGGCATGACAGATTGGAATATTTTCACAGCGTCTCAGTCTAAGGCGCGTAGAGGCGCCTTAATGCCGCGAAGGGGCGGGGCGGGGCGGGGTGAGCCGTCCGCTATGTCTGCGGCCCACAGACCGAGGCTGCGTCACCTGCGCCTCTTTTGCCTTCCGCCGGGCGGCCGATTGTGTTAACTTTATGGGTTGTCGGCGCGCCGACATTGCGCCACCCTCAATGCCACTTCTCGAAACGGAAGCGATTGTCCTCAGGAGCTACCGCCTGGGCGAAGCCGACAAAATTGTATCGCTTTTCTCACGGCAGGCAGGCCGCCTGCGGGCGGTGGCGTCTGGAGCGCAAAGGACCAAAAGCCGCTACGGCGGCGTTCTCGAGCCGCTGACGTATATCCGCCTGTGGCTCTTTGAGCGGGAAAACCGGGACCTGCTGCGGATCAACTCGGCGGAGCTGCTGGAGTCCTTTTTCGTCATGCAGGGCGCATACGCGGTTCATCTGGCCGCCCAATACGTGGCTGAAGCGTCGGACCGCTTGCTCCCGGAGCGCGAAGCCAATGAGCGAGTATTTCGCCTTCTGCTAGCCGTGCTGCGCGGCCTCAAGGCGGGAGGCCGGGTGCAAGGATTGCAGGAGTCGCACGGTGAGCCGGATTCTATTGACGCTCCTCTCGCGTATTTCAACTATTGGCTTCTCCGGCTGGGGGGATTCTTACCCCAGCTCGACCGCTGTTCAGTCTGTGGACGCGCGTTTGGCGATGAAGCCGCGTATTACCGCGACGGCGCTTTGGGCTTGCTGTGCTCCCGGTGCCGAAGCGCTGCCGCCAGCCGCGCGGTGGCTCTCGATGCCTTGGCGCTGGGGGAGAGCATTCGCCGTCTGCCGCTCGAGAAGTGGATGGCGAATCCGGCGCCGCCTGACGCGGTACACGCGGCCAGGCTGCTCTTTGAGGCGTGGGTCGAGGCGGCGGCGGAAAAGAAGCTGGTGACGCGCGAATTGCTGGCGCAGGAAGAACGCCGGCTTGAATGAGTTCGGAGGCGTGGATGGGGAATGGGTGGCTGCGGTAACCCATACCTGGTTTTGTGGAGCGGCATGAGCGGGCCACGGTTGTTTGCTGTAGCGGCGGCCTCTGGGCGCCGGCTTTTGATAGTAAAACCGGCCGGCCAGAGGCCGCCCCCTGCAGGATTGGACGCCGCTCACGTGTGGCGTCGCCGCTTAAGAAAACTCATGGCAATGAGCGAAACGTCGAGCCAACTTCCTGGTTTGACCTTCCAGGACATGATGATCCGCCTCAGCCAGTACTGGGCCGGCCGGGGTTGCGTGTTGGCGCTTCCCTACGACATGGAAGTGGGCGCGGGAACCATGTGCCCGGAAACGTTCTTTCGCGTGCTCGGCCCCGAGCCTTGGCGCGTGGCCTATGTTCAGCCGTCGCGCCGGCCAGCCGATGGGCGCTACGGAGAGAACCCTAACCGGCTGATCAAGCACACCCAGATGCAGGTGATACTCAAGCCGCCCCCAGGGGATATTCAAGACATGTACCTTGATAGCCTCACCAGCCTCGGCATCGACCTGCGGGATCACGACGTGCGCTTTGAAGAGGATAACTGGGAGTCGCCCACGCTCGGCGCCTGGGGCGTGGGCTGGCAAGTGATGCTGGACGGCCTCGAGATTACCCAGTTCACCTACTTTCAGCAGTGCGGGGGCATTGACCTTGAGCCGATCAGCGTTGAAATCACCTACGGCCTGGAACGCATTGCCGCTTTCCTGCAGAACGTGAACAATGTTTACGACGTGATGTGGGACAGCCACCAGAAATACGGTGCGCTCAGACTCCAAGAAGAACTTGAACTTTCTGTTTACGATTTTGAAGCGGCTGACTCGGACGTTTGCCGCCAGATGTTTGACCTGAACGAGGCGGAAGCCACGCGTCTGTTGGGTGAATATGGCGGGCTGAAGAACGATACGACGCTCAACCGGTTCCCTCTGCGCAAAGTTTACGAGTTGTGCCTCAAGTGTTCCCACCTGTTCAACATCCTCGACGCGCGGGGCGCCGTCAGCGTGACGGAGCGCGTGGCCTTGATCGGCCGCGTGCGCAAGCTTGCCTGCCGCGTGGCCGCGATTGACGTCGAGCGCAAAGCCCGGACCTTGGAGGTGGCGACCGCGTGAGCGCCCCCGAGACCTCAGCCTTAGTGCTTGAAATTGGCTGCGAAGAGATTCCGGCGCGCTTTCTCGAAGGCGCGGAGCGGCAGCTTGGCGAGCGGCTCGGCTTGGCGCTGCGCGGGGCTCGGCTGCTTCCGCAAGACGCCGTGCCGGTGGTGAAAACGGCTTCGACGCCCCGGCGCCTACTGGTCTATGCGCCGGCTCTGCTACGCCAGCAGCCGGGCCGCGTGACGAAGGTCATGGGGCCTCCCGTCAAAGCGGCGTTCGATAAGGAAGGGAAGCCAACCCGCGCGGCAGAAAGCTTTGCCGCCAAAAATAACGCGAACGTCTCTGATCTAAAGCGGACGACCAACGAAAAGGGTGAATATCTGGCGCTTAATGTTTCTGAGCCGGGGCGAAGCGCAATTCAAGTATTGGTTGAGATTTTGCCCATAGTCCTCGGGGGCATGTCGTTTCCAAAAAATATGTATTGGACGGCAAAGGCGGGTCCGTACTTTGTGCGCCCGGTCCGTTGGATACTGGCGCTGCTTGGAGACGGGAGCGATTTCGAGGTCGTCCCCTTCGAGTTTGCCGGAGTCAAGACGGGGAGTTTTACCTACGGCCATCGCTTGCAGGGGAGCGAGCCGGTGGCCGTGACCGATTTGAACCTCGATATTCTACTCGAAAAACATCTAGTCGCCGTTCACGGCCCCGCCCGGCGGAAGCGCGCGCAAGAAGAAATTAAAGCATTACTTGAGGGCAGCGAATCTAAGCCGGTGGTGGATGAGTGGCTTGATACCTGGGTAGTGAACTCGACCGAGTGGCCTGCGCCGCTGATCGGCAGCTTTGATCCTCGCTACCTGGCTCTGCCGCGTGAAGTGCTGGTGACAGTAATGCGCGACCACCAGAAGTATTTTGCTGTGGAGGACACGGCGGGGAACTTGCAGCCGCAATTTATCACCGTGCTCAACGT
>JBOGJT010000363.1:0-5889 GCA_050745065.1 Terriglobia bacterium | reverse complement strand
CCTCTGGCCGCCGGCCTTTACTACTAAAAACCGGCAGCCAGAGGCCGCCGCTACAGTATAGGATGGCCGTGGACTTATTTCCCCCCGGTATAACGTGGAACTGAACGTGAACCGGGACAAATTAAACGCATCAGAGGAGCAGACAAACCGAAACTATGGATACCAAAGCCACCAAGGATAAAGCCGAACGGAAGAAACTGAAACGCGCGGCGCGCGCCAAGCGCCCGGCAAAGGCCAAGCGGACGGACCCGCGCGGCTCTCACAAACCAAAGGTCAAGAAGAAAGCGTCGACCACGACAAGGCGGAAGTAGAAAGGTAGGTTTCAGGTTTCGGGTACCAGGGAAGGGCTGTGGATTGACCGTTGTCCATCCTCAGTCGGAACCTGGCCTGGCAAGGACGGTTTGATTTCATCTCAAACAGTTGCCCGATCTCGCGACAACGGACAACGAGCGACTGACGGTCTTTTCCTGACACCCGGCACCTGAAACCTGACACCTGCTTTCCTGGAACCTTCTTTGCCTAGCCAATACTTCCGCACGAAGAGCATCGACCGGCTGCTGGCGGAGTCGCAGAAGCCTGAGCACCGGCTTCGCAAAACGCTCGGGCCCTGGTCACTCACGGCGCTCGGCATCGGAGCGATTGTCGGCGCGGGCATCTTTGTCCTCACCGGTACGGCAGCGGCGGGTGAGAAGCTCGAATTCCACACCATATTGAATGCGCCCCTGCTCGCGGCTTTGATGCACGGGGAGCACGCGCTCGGCGTGGCCGGGCGGCCGGGAGCGGGACCCGCGATTGCGCTCTCGTTCCTTATCGTCGCCATCGTATGCGGCCTCGCCGGCCTTTGCTACGCCGAGCTTTCTTCGATGATCCCCATCGCGGGAAGCGCCTACACTTACACTTACGCCACGCTGGGCGAGCTTGTGGCGTGGATCATCGGCTGGGATTTGATCCTCGAATATGCCGTCAGCAACATGACGGTGGCCGTGGGCTATTCCGCTTACGTTGACAGTCTGCTGCAAAGCTTCGGCATCACCCTTCCCCGCGAATTGATGGAACCGATTATTGTGGGCGGGAAATGGTCGGGGTCTTATTTCGACCTTCCCGGCTTCCTCATTGTCATGATTCTCACCGTGGTGCTCGTGATCGGAATCCGCGAGAGCGCCAGTGCGAATAACGTGATGGTCGCCATCAAAATTCTCGCCATCATCATTTTCGTGGCCGCCGCGGCGCCGCATGTGAAGGTGGCTAACTGGAAGCCATTCATGCCCAACGGATGGCAGGGCGTGCTCACGGGCGGCGCACTCGTCTTCTTCACCTATATCGGCTTCGATTCGGTTTCGACCGCCGCCGAAGAGTGCGAGCATCCACAAAAAGACGTGCCGTTTGGCATCATGGCCTCGCTGATTGCCTGCGCCGTCCTCTACATCGCCGTCGCCGTTGTGCTGACCGGCATCCAGAAATGGCCCGAACTCATGAACGCCGCTCCCGTGGCCAACGCCTTGCACGCCATCGGACTCGTCTCCGTGGAGCGCTGGGTGGTGGTCGGAGCGCTGATCGGCATGACCAGCTCGCTGCTGGTTTATCAGCTCGGCCAGGCGCGCATCTGGTTTTCGATGTCGCGCGACGGCCTGCTACCGCCCGCCTTCGCGCGCGTTCACCCAAAATACCGGACGCCTCACGTGAGCACCTGGGTGGCGGGCTTTTTTGTAGCCATTCCCGCGGGTGTATTTGACGTCAGCACTCTGGCGGACCTGTCCAACATCGGAACGCTCTTTGCCTTCAGCCTGGTCGCCGCGGGCGTCCTAGTTCTGCGTAGCAAGCAGCCCGAGCGCCGCCGGGGCTTCCGAGTTCCCTGGGTTCCGTTCATTCCGATCGCCGCCATCGTTTGCTGCGTCATCCTGATGGCCAGCCTCCCGGTCGAGACGTGGCTGCGCTTCGTTATCTGGCTGCTCATCGGCCTCGTCATCTACTTCAAATACAGCCGCCACCGGAGCGAGTTCGCAAAAGAGAACAGGCGCGCGGCTGCGCCCGTGAAGCCCCCGAGATCCTCGTAGATTTTTCTATACGGCACATCATAAGTCCACGACGGGCATTTGCTCCTGCGACGCCCTGAGCCTGCCCTGACGAAGGATGGGAGCGCCGGAACGATGGCGGCGAGAGGCCGCTGCTACGAACCCGTACGTCGCTGACTTTTGACGTCATGTATCGCAAACATTTTGGATGCCTGCGGCCACGGCCATCTGCTTCACCCTCGCGGACGCGGCGGTCCCTAAATCCACCGCATTCCCGCTTCCGCGGGAATGACTGCAAATGGCCTTTGATTGGCGCAACGGCCTGTGCTGCGCAGCTCACCGCTTTCTGCCGGCCTCACCGGTAGCCGACGCGCGAAGTACGTCTTGCATTCCCTTCACATTTTGTTATCTTTATCTTAATCGGGATGTCGTCACCAGCAGCTAAGCTTGGTGTCTGGCAACGCACGCCGCGATGGGGAACAACCAGCGCCGCGGCCCACATCCCATGATCCGGAGAAAGATAATCCATGCGCTATAAGTCAAGAATGGTATTCCTGATCGTGCTAACCGCTTTGATGGCGGGAGTCGCGCTGGCGCAGGTCCAGAACGGTGCGGTGACAGGAACGTTGACGGACGAGACCGGAGCCGTGCTTCCGCACGCCACCGTCAAGGCGCTCAACGAAGCCACGGGAACCCACTACATGGCCACCACAACTTCATCGGGCCAATACACGTTTCCCGGCCTGCCGATCGGCCTCTACACGTTATCGGTCCAAGTGCCGGGCTTCAAGAGTGAAGTGAGAACCCACGTTCCGGTCGAGGTCGGCCAGCGCCAGGCCGTGAACTTCACGCTGTCGGTAGGGAATACTGTGCAAACCGTCCAGGTCACGTCCACCCTCCCTGCTCTCCAAACGGAGTCGGCATCGCCGGGCCTGGTGGTGGTAAATCGGTACGTCCAGGACCTTCCGCTGAGTACCCGGAATTGGGATGACCTGATGGGCCTCGCGCCGGGCGTCAGCATGGATCGCTACACCAACCAGTCCGGCGCTACCAATTCGGGACGTTACGGAGGGCTGAATATCCACGGCGTGCGCTCGCTGCAAAACAATTTCATTCTGGATGGAGTCGACAACAACACGGTTTCGGAGAACGTTCAGGAGCTTTCCACGGAAGCCGTACGGCCGTCGGTGGACGCCATCTCGGAATTCCGCATGGTCACGGACCCGTACGACGCGGAATACGGCCGCAGCCCGGGCGGCGCGATTGTGGTCGTAACCAAGAGCGGCACCAATCAGTTCCACGGCGACGTGTGGGAATTCAACCGAACCTCAGCGACGGACGCGACAGATTTCTTTACCAACCGGGCGGGGGCGACGAAACCGGGTCTCACGCAGAACCAGTTCGGCGGCGTGATCGGCGGCCCGATCATCAAGAACAAGCTGTTTTTCATGTTCAATTACGAGGGCACGCGCATCACGCAGGGCGTCACCCGGCTCACCAACGTTCCGCTGGCCAACGAGCGGATCGGAGACTTTTCTCCCGCCGCAGGAGCGGCCGCGAACGTTACGTATTCAACGATCGTTGACCCCGCCACGGGCCTGCCGTTTCCCGGCAACAAGATCCCCCAGGGCATGCTTGACCCCGAGTCCGTTCGTCTCCTGGCCCTGGTTCCCAGCGCAAACATCACGCCGCCGCCTGGCCCGCAAAACCGGGAGAACTGGCTCATCAACCCGAAGCTATCGGATAACACGAATGACTATCTGGGCCGGCTGGATTACCAACTAAGCCCCCGCAATACGTTCTTCAACCGCTTTGAGAACACCCACCGGCTGCGCTTTACGCCCGGAAACTTTGGCAGCGCGATCGTGGACGGAACCAGCACCTCAGCGTGGGGCAACCTGGGCATGAATTCGGAGGGCGACGCGTTTGGCTGGACGTCATCGATTGCGTCCACTTTGGTGAACGAGTTCCGCTTGGGATGGTTCCGCGATTATTCTCTCGGCAAGCAGACTCCCTATGGTCAAAATACGCTGGCCGACGAGGGTATTCTCGGCATCCCGTCTAATCCTTATTACAACGGCGGCGTCTCCGGGCTGAATTTCTCGGGTGGCGGCGGCCAGAACATGCCATACCTGGGCTCGCCGGATTACCTCCCCAAATCGCAATTTACCAACTCCTTTTCCTTTTCCGACACGCTCAACAAGATGGTGGGAAGCCACCAGCTTCGCTTTGGATTCCAGGGTGAATATTTCCGCAACATTTACGTGGATAACCAGGCCATGCGCGGCTCGATGACGTTCACCGGCCAGTTCACGGGCAATCCGCTTGCCGACTTCCTGCTCGGCTACGTGGGCGCGGCCGACGAAACCGTCCTGCACCGCGTGGACCAGCGCGATGTGATGCTGATGCCCTGGATTGAGGACAACTGGAAAGCCACCAAACGGCTCACGCTGAATTTGGGCCTGCGCTACGACCACGCCACGTGGCCCTATGAGGCCGGCAACGAGATGGCGAACTTCGATCCCGCCACCGGCCAGTTGGTGGACGGAGCGGCTGGCTCCGGCTTCCAGAGGCAGCTCGTCCATCCCGACAACCACGATATCGCCCCGCGCGTCGGGCTGGTCTACCAAGTCACGCCGAACACGGTCGTCCGCGCCGGCTACGGCCGCTTCTACGAATTGTTTGACCGCTTCGGAAGTGAAAACCAACTGGCGCTCAACCCGCCGTTCCTGCTACAAACGTCGCCTTCGACGACCAGCAAAACCGTACCCATTTTCTTCGTCCAGGATGGGTTTCCAACGTCCTGGCGCAACCCCTCAACGTTCAATCTCGAAACCGCTCATTTGCGCGCGGAAAATATGGACGCGGTGCATTCGAGCGTGGATCAGTGGAACGCCGGCGTACAGCGCCTTCTGCCGTTTGATGCTACGCTTACCGTGGACTACGTAGGAACCAAGGCGACGCACTTGACCTACCTGTCGAATCTCAACCAGTACCTTCCGATTGGAACCAACCTCGTTCCCTACCCCGCCGTGGGCTACATCGAATACACCAACGACGGCGGAAACTCGAATTACAGCGGCCTCGAAGCGTCTCTCAACAAGCGGCTAAGCCGCGGGCTTTCGGTGGACGCGGCCTATACGTGGTCGAAGACGCTCGGCGATGTGCCGGGAGATCCCCTTGCGGGTGGCGGTGGGTTGAGCGTTCAGGATTCGCGCGATATCGAAGCGCTATACGGCCTTCTGAATTTTAACAGTAGCCAGCGCTTTACCATGGCTTATGATTACAACCTTCCGTTCGGACCGGGCCAGAGGATGCTTTCGCACGGCGGCGTGCTTTCGCACATCCTCGCCAACTGGCAAACGAGCGGCGTCTTTACCTATCATACGGGACGCCCGTTCACGGTGGCGGCCAGCAAGAATAACCCGTTTGTCGGCCAGCAGGCTTCCGCTTATCCCAATCGCATCTGCAACGGCGCTCTTCCTGCTGGTCAGCGCACGGTCAACGAGTGGTTCAACCCCGCCTGCTTTGTGGTTCCCATTCCATTCGCGCTCGGCGACGAAGGCAGCAACATCCTAACCGGACCCACGCTCACCACGCTGGATATCGGCGTGCTCAGAAGCTTTCCATTAGGAGAGAAGCGCCGCCTTGAGTTTCGCTGGGAGGCCTTCAACGTTGCCAACACACCACTCTTTGGGCTCCCGTCCGCCGACGCCTCAAGCGCGGGCACCATTGGCCGGATCACCTCGCTTACCGGTGATCCCCGCGTGATGCAGTTCGCGTTGAAGCTATATTTCTAGCGCTTGCGTCAGCGGGATCTACACAGACGGACATAAGTCCGAGACGCCCGGTCTTGTAGCGGCGGCCTCTGGCCGCC
>JBOGJT010000362.1:0-3554 GCA_050745065.1 Terriglobia bacterium | reverse complement strand
CCTCTGGCCGCCGGCCTTTATGTCGTAAAGACCGGCGGCCAGAGGCCGCCGCTACAGCCGAAGTTATCACACAGTCTATATAGCCCCGCGCTTTGGCGGCGCCTCGGTGCCCGTTTCGCATCTCTTCCTTTCTACTACGCGAGCTGATGGTCTGACAATGATGACCCGGCGCGCACAGCGCAGCTTTCGTCAATCAGGACACTGCCGCATCTACAGGATAATCCGTAACGGCCGCGCTTCCGATTTCGTCATAATGAACAAGGGGCGGCGCCCGTCTGGTTGCGTCGCAATTCTGGAGGGATTTCGATATTCATGGTTTGCACAAAGCCACAGCGCGAAGTAAAACTCCTTGTTCTAACAGCCGCCGTTCTCTGCATCCTTGCGTGCCCGTTGGCTCAGGCACAATCGGGCGTGCTACCACCGTCCGCGGCAGGTGGAACGCTGAGAGGGCATGTGTCAGGACCGGGCAACGTTGCAGTGCCCGGCGCCACGGTGATCCTGTTCAACACGCGGACGCGGTCGCGGAAAGAAACTTGGACTGACTCCACGGGGGAGTACACGTTTGCGGGAGTCCCGCCGGGCGAGTACCGCGTGGTCGTGATGCTGGTTGGCTTCCGGCCCACGCTATTGGGCCCCATCGATCTCTCCAAATCCCTGCAACTGAATACAACGCTGGAGATCGCCCAGCCCGGAGAGGCCTCGACGCTTGGCAACCGTCGCGGCTCGGGCAGCACAGGCGGGCGATTCAGCCAAATTGGCGGCGGAGGACAGGCGCGAGGCGCGGGTCAGGCCCGAAGCGGGGGTCAAGTCTCTTCCCTTCCGGCTGGCGCTGCAACCCAATCGAGCGAGCAAGAATTAAACAGCATCATGGGAGCCGCAACGGGGTCTGGAGGCCAGGCAAGTGGCGGCTTGCAGTTTTCCCAGGCTGACACATCCGGCGGAGGCGCAGCGCAAACTGGAGACCAAGCGGGAGCGGCGGGCGAGTCGGCGAGCCTTGAGGGCTCGGCCGGCGCGGGCAATTCCTTCCTGCTAACCGGGAACGTCGTGGACGCTACGGCTCCGGCGATGCATCGCGGCGGCGGCCGGCGTTTCGTCCGCTTCGGGGGTGGCGGGCCGGCCGGCTCACCCTTTGGCGGCGGGGGCGGAGGCGGCAATGTTTTCTTCTTAAGCATGGGGGGGCGCCCTCGCGTCAACCGCGTGCGCGGAAATTTCTTCGACAATTACACCAACTCAGCCTTTGATGCGCGGCCATTTGCCCTGAACGCGCCACCACAGCCTAAATTGGCGTCGTACCGCGAGCAGGTTGGGTTCTCTCTGGGCGGCCCGCTCGTGATTCCGAAGATTTATAATGGCGCCAATAAAACCAGCTTTTTCGTCCATTTCAACACGACTCGCGCCCGGAGCGTCTACAACCTGTTTAATTCCGTGCCTACACTTGCGGAGCGCGATGGCGATTTCTCGAACACGCTGATGACGTCCGGTCCCTCGGCGGGAAAGGTTCCGACTATTTTTGAGCCCGCAAATTCGCCCGGTCCGCGGACGCCATTTCCGGGCAACGCGATTCCCTCTGCAATGATCAACTCTGCCGCCGCCGGGCTGCTCGCGTATATTCCGCCGCCTAACCTTCCTGGGCAAACACAAAACTACCACGTGCAGGAATCACTTCCTCTGGCCAACCAGATGATCATGGGCCGTATTGGCCAGCAGTTCTCGACGAAGGACAATCTGTCGGCGTTCTACTTCTATAATTCATCCGATACGCGCGGCGTCACGAATTTTCCTGCCATTACTTCCGAGAGCACCACGCGAAACCAGAGCTTGAGCGTTTCGGAATCGCACACATTCAGCTCGCACACCGTGAATATGTTTTCGGCCAATTTCAACCGTTCGCGCTTCGATTCGACAAACCCGTTTTCGTTCAAACAAAATATCGCGGGCGAGCTGGGCATCTCGGGCGTTTCACAAGATCCGATGGATTGGGGCCTTCCCTCGATTGGCTTCACCAATTTCACCGGCCTCAGCGACGTGGCTCCGTCCCTCACGCGCAATCAGACGCTCCGGTTTTCTGACTTCGTGATCATTAATCGCGGCAAGCACAACCTGCACCTGGGCGGCGACGTCTCCAAGATTCAGGTGAACACGCTGACCAATCCGGAGGCGGCGGGCAGTTTTTCTTTCACCGGTTACAGCACAAGCGGATTCAGCGCGCAAGGCGCCCCCATTGCGGGAACGGGCTACGACTTCGCGGATTTCTTGCTGGGGCTTCCGCAAACCACTTCGGAGCGGTTCGGATCAAGCGCCAACTACCTCCGATCTTCCCGCTACGACCTTTTCGGGACTGACGACTGGAGGGCCACGAACCACCTGACGCTCGACCTGGGCGGCCGTTGGGAATACGCGGCGCCCTTCACCGAGAACTACGGCCGCCTCGCTGATCTCGACCTGGGCCCGGGATTCTCTACGGTGGGAGTGGTCACCGGACAAAATCCCGGATCGCTGCCGTCATCGCTGCTCCACGGTCACGCGGACAACGTGGCGCCGCGCATCGGCATCGCTTATCGCCCCTGGATTTCTCACAGCTTTGTGGTCCGGGCCGGCTACGGCATTTTCTACGACGAGTCGGTCTATCAGGGGCTGGTGAACAATCTGGTGAATCAAGCGCCGTTCGCCACCACGAGTACGCTGGTGACGAGTCCCACGCAGGTTCTCACGCTTCAAAACGGGTTTCCTGCCATCGGCGCCGGAATTGCGCACAACACGTTTGCGGTGGATCCCGCCTTCCTAACTCCTTACGCGCAGAGCTGGAACCTGATGCTCGAACAGGATCTGAGCCCGACGTATATATTTTCCATGGCATACATCGGCACGCGGGGAACGCACCTGAACTTGCTCCTTGCGCCCAATGTTGCCTCACCAGCCGCTGGCGGCGGGACGCTCATCGCCAACGCGCAGCCGTTTGAGTATGACACCTCGGGCGCCGAATCCACTTACAACGGCGTTCGGGTTAGCCTGCGGCATTTTTCCCGTCATGATTTCTCATTCTTTCTGAATTACACCTATTCAAAATCCATGGATGACGCGTCGAGCGTGGGCGGCGCTGGTGGCTTGCCGGTGCAGGATCCGTTCAATCTGCGCGCGGAGTGGGCGCTTTCGAACTTTAACCCTACCCACAGCTTGCGGGCATTCACGCGCTACCAATTGCCGTTTGGCGAGCGTAAACATTTCCTCAATCATGGCGGAACGCTGGCGAAAGTCCTTGGCAACTGGTCCCTCAGCGACGTGACGTCATACAGCTCGGGGACGCCGTTTACGGCCATGCTTTCCGGCAACCTTAGCAACAATGTCGAGGGTTCCGCGCCGTTTGGCGGTTTGCGCGCGCAAGCGACGGGGCTTCCCGTTTCGCTCCCAGGAGCCGCACAAACCACCCTCGCCTATTTCAACACTCTGGCTTTCACGCTACCCGCTCCCGGAGAATACGGCGACGCCGGACGAGACACCATTCCGGGAATCCCTTCGCTCAATTTCAATGTGGCCATAGACCGCCTGGTCACGAT
>JBOGJT010000361.1:0-3072 GCA_050745065.1 Terriglobia bacterium | reverse complement strand
TCCTGGCCTCGGCCGACCTCATCCACTCGCCCGCCACCTGGCGCGTGGGGACGTTGAGCCGGTTCCACACATTGATGAGCGCGATCCTGAGAAGCAGAGCCGAGAGCTGCTGCTCGTCGTAGTGCCGCGCGGCCTCGCTCCAGACTTCATCGGGCACGGGATCCGGGCGATCGCTGAGGCGCGTGACAGCCTCGGCAAGGGCGAGCGCGGCGCGTTCGGCCTCCGCGAAGTAGGGCGCATCCCGCCAGGCGGCAACGGCGAAGAGGCGCTCGTCGGTTTCACCCTCCTTCTTCAGGAAGCGCGCGTGCATATCCACGCAAACGCCGCAGCCGTTGATCTGGCTGGCGCGCAACTCAATCAGGCCAAACGTCTTCGCCGGCACGCCGGCCTTCTCCGCAGCCTTGGCAACGGCTTGCAGGGCCTGCATACTTTCAGGGATGATCGTCACTGGGCTTTTCATTCGTGCTTGCATGATTCCTCCTTGTCACAACGGTTGAGTTTTGTTCGTCATCACTATGACGGAACGCGGCGAGGGAATGTGACTGATGCGCAGGGTGTAACGATGAGAATAAGAGTGATCGGGTACTGGGCGACGACCATTATTATCGTCTTAGAGCTTGTTGCCGGCGGCGCGACGGACCTGGCACGTGGGCCAGCATTGCTCGTAGCGGGTCCGTCTGTGGTCAGCGCATTGGCCCAGCTTGGCTACCCGACGTATCTGCTAACGATCCTCGGATTGTGGAAGCTACTTGGAGCCATAGCTTTGCTTGTTCCGGGCTTCCAGCGGCTGAAGGAATGGGCGTATGCCGGCATTATCTTCGAAATGACGGGTGCGGCTGCATCATGGTCGGCATGCGGCGACAAAGGGAGCAATCTCACTGTACCCCTCATCTTGGCGCTTCTTGCGGTCGCTTCATGGGCACTCCGGCCTCCGAGCCGCACGCTCGGGGCTCTTTTTCGCGCCGGGCAACGGACGTAGGCGCTGCCTTATACGCCCCGTGGGGTTAACGCCGACTATGGACGAACACAATTGGCTGGCGGAAAAATTCGAGGAGAACCGGAGCCGCCTGCGAGCTGTGGCCTACCGGATGCTCGGGTCGACGAATGACGCGGACGACGCCGTGCAGGAATCCTGGCTGCGGCGCAGCCGGTCGGCATCGCGGCATTGCTCCTTCTTCTGTTCCACTCCGCCGAAGGCACGCAGCGCCGCATATCGGGCTTCATCGGGAGGCATTCCGGCCTCGACGTTCTCCTGCGTCTTCAGCTCGATGTGATGCTGCAACTCTTCGGCCAAGTCGTGCACCAAACGGCTTGGCCTGAACAGCGCTTTGAGACGATTCGCCAATCCCATAGAGACCTCACGCATAACGCAGCACTTTGGCCACGCCTTTGGCGACTCGCGCCCAGTTCTCCTGCTCCTGTGCCAGACGCTTTCTGCCCTTCGGCGTTAGGTGATAGTATTTCGCGCGCCGGTTGTTTTCCGAGGCTTTCCATTCCGGCTTGATCCAGCCATCTTGCTCCATCCGATGAAGCGCCGGGTAGAGCGAGCCTTCCTCTACGCGTAGTGCGTCTTCTGATAACTGCTTCACCCGCAGGGTGATGCCGTAGCCGTGCTCCGGCCCGCGCGCCAGAACCTTGAGCACCAACAGATCGAGCGCCCCTTGCAACTTGTCATATCCCATAAAGCCTCCTAGCCGTCTAGGACATAATGGGTTGATACGGGTCTAATGTCAAGTGGGAAGTTGGTGGGGATGGGACGAATGAGTTTTCTCAACACGTGAGGGCAGTGCCCGCCGGACTCAAACCGGGGGAAGATCTCTTTTGTCCGGGGAAATGCAGCCGGGGTTCTCTGCACTATGGACGCTGCGGCAAGCGCGATGTTCTTGGATGTTCGGCCACAGCTTTATTCGGATATTCGGCGGAGTACGCGCCTATTCCCAACGAAAAGAGGGGGAAATTATGTACGACGTAGTTCTGGTGTGCGACGGGTCTGCCGTGGGGAACCCAGATCCTGGTGGATTTGCCGCGATCGTGAAGTGCGGGGAAAGAGAATGGGTTCTTACGGGCGGCCATCCCGCGACGATGGCGGACGAAGCGGTAGGGACCGCGGAAAATTAACTGATGGCCTCGCTCATTTTGAATGCGAATGGCGGTGGAAAAGAACGGCTTCGCTGTCATCGCCCAGACCTGGAAACCGGCCGCCACAATCAGAACAGCCAACCCGATCAGTTGGGCCGTCCCGCTCAAAAGTTCAGTCCAGCACAAGCGGCCCGTATCGACAGCCGCCACAAGAAGGGTCACGAGAAAAAGAACGCTCGCGACACTGCGCGAGTTCCGGTGAATATCCGTTGAGCCTGGCTTCCTCCACTCGCGGTCTTGAGAAGAGTCCGCGCCGAGAGTCGCAAGACCGCCTCGATCTGCGCACGGCCCAAGACGTCGATTAACTCATCCACCGCCAGCTTCGATTGATCGATCAACTCCACCATCGGCAGAAGCCGCTGCCCGTTCTTGACCAGAAACCTCCTCAACTCCTCGGTGTTCTCTTCCCCCACGATGTGATATGGTTTTTCCACGACGGTTCTCCTTTTTGAGATTTCTTCCAACCCGATTCTATCCGAATCGGGCTGGAGAACCGTCGCTCAACCTCCAACGGAAATCAGGACACCTTCCGAATGGAACTTTAATAATGGCTGCTGAATGACTATGACTGACTACCTCGTTCAACTCGAAATTTCCGGGCCAGTTGCACTGTGGAGCCGCCCGGACACCATGCCGAACCCGGTGTCGTATGTCGCGCCAACCTTCAGCGCCGCAAGAGGCATCAATCGAGATCCGTCATGACACTCTACGCGCACACGGGTCAGCCGTTGGCAGTGCACTTAAGACAAGTGGCCGAACGGGCCGAAGGGTTCGCTTCGTTCTTCGGGTCCGCCGAACACGGGCGACTCGCCGGTCTACTGCACGACTTGGGTAAGGCGGAGGAGGAATTTCAAAAGCGAATCAATGGTGACAAGGATGCGGAAAAACAGCCTCACGCACACAATGGTGCGGCTTTGCCTCTTCGAGAAGACG
>JBOGJT010000360.1:0-3827 GCA_050745065.1 Terriglobia bacterium | reverse complement strand
AAAGCCGCAAGCACGATCCACCACCCCAAAATAGCCGAGATCACCACAACGGCTGTGATGATAACGGCTTGGTAGCTCCTGATAAATCCTCTGTCAATTTTCCGCCATTCAGCGATGGTCGCGGCAGCCTGCTCCCTCGACTTTATTTCGATATTTTGCATGTCCATTTATACCGGATGCGGCCCGGCCGCTGTCAACGGTAAAACTCGCGACGTCCCGGCGCCCGCACCCGATTCCGCTAGTTAAATTGGTGTGTATTAATGTTCCAATGACTGTAACCATAAGTTATTGACAATGAAGGTACTTACATTTGCTACGGGCGCGTGCGAACCTTTAGCGGTCGAAGATTTGCCTTGCCGCGCCGTGCACTCGGTGCCATGGCTGCGACGAAGCGGATTGAGATTGCGCTGCGCCCCGGAGGGGGTCAGCCAGGCATTAGAAATTTACTTCAGGGGGAATGCTATGAGAAAGGTGCGCTTGCTATGTTTATCGGTGGTGGTGCTTGCGGTTGCGACGATGTGTATGCCGGCGTTTGGTAATACGGAGGACGTAACGCTGTCCTGCGACGAAAATACATGCGGAGGCGAGTCTGGCGCCGTGTTTCAGTTCGCCACCATTGGTTCTTCCGGCGACCTGCTGGGCGGGGGCTTGCTGACCGCGACGATTGTCCCCACCGGAACACCATCTGTCGCCTACTATACTGGCGATGATGTGAGCGTCGATGGCTTGGGACCCTATGCTCTGTACCCTGGTGATTATGCCACCGTGAACACGTACCCGGGCGGGACCCTGACTGTGACGGACGGCGATGTGGCTACTCTCCTGGCGGCAACGCTCGGCAGCTTCCAAAACGGTAATATACCCACTCCTATGGGTGACAACAACCCGGCGCCGACGGAATTTTTTAACGGCCAGTTCACTGTGACGTATGTGGACCCCGCATTCTTCGGCAGCACGGTGCAATGCGCCGCGGGCAGTTGCGGTACGGGCTCGATCCGCCTCCTTCAGCAAGAAAATACCGACGGAAGCGCGTCTCTTAACGCGAGCATCGATCTCGCCGACACGCCGGCGGATCCCCCGCCAACTGACACGCCGGAGCCGAGCTCCATTGTCCTATTGTTATTAGGGGGTGGTTTCCTCGCGGTCATCATGAAAAAACGCGGGGTGGGAGGCCGCAGTTGGCGCTTTTCCACCGGCGGGCTTTTTCATCGCGGATAAACGCACGGTTATACGAAGCGTCATAAGTCAGCGACGGGCATTTGCTATAGCGGCGCTCTCTGAGCGCCGAAATGCCGGCGGCCAGAGGCCGCCACTACAGAGTCGAACGTCGTAGACTTACGACGTTATGTATAGCTTTCGTGCTGGGTTAGGCGTCAGCCACGATCCGCTGCTCAAACCCCGCTACCGCAGCAACCCCACCTGATACTGCAGGGCGGCGTTTTGGCTTTGGAAGCCGTATCGCGCGTTGACGGCCTGGATTTCGGCCTGGGTTTCGTTTAACTGCGCCTGCGAAAGCTCCACAATCGATCCGAGACCCAGATTGTAACGTCCCTGTGCGAGACTGAGCGCCTGCCGGGCTTCGGCGAGCAACGTTGCGGTGACGCTGATGCCTTGGTAGGCGGTCGAAGCGTTGGCCCACGCCACCCGCACGTCGCGCGCGACGATCTGCTGCTCGTTCGTCAAGCCTTCGCCTGCCGCGCCCGCTTCGAGCTTTGCCGCCTCTCTGCGCGCAGCAAAGAGGTGGCCGTTGATGACCGGAACCTCGAGGTTTAGCGCCGCGCCCTCATAGTGGTCAGGAATGACGTGCGGCAGGCTTACCTGCTCGATCGAGGGAATGTAACCCGCGACGCCCACGGCGGAGAGCGTAGGGAGAGCGAGGTCTCTCTCCGCGCGCTGAAATTTGATTGCGGCGTTGCGGCGAAATCGAAGGCCCATAATCTCGGGCCGGTTTTGCAGTGCCTCCGTCACAAGGCTCTCGGCTGAAGCGGGGGGCGCAGACGGCAAAGGCACGGCGACCAGCGTATAGGGGCGCGGAGTGCTCGATCCCATGGCGCGGGCAAGATCCGCCGTGGCGATTTTCAAGCCGTTTTGCGCCTGAATTTCAAGCAGCTTTGCCTGCGCCAGATTGACGTTGGCAAAGCTTAGGTCCAGATCGGACTTCAGCTTGTTGCGCACCATCGCCGAAACCTGATCCATCACCGTTTCCCTCTCCTTCACCGTCTCCGCGGCAACCTTCACCAAAGCCTGTGCGCGCAAGACTTCGAAGTAGTCTTGATCGACGGAAAGCAGAACGTCGTAGCGCGTAGCCTGTGAGTTCTCGCTCGCGGCGCTGGCGTCAAGGCGCGAGCTGGCCACCAGATTTTTGGTGCGGCCCAAATCGGTAATCAACTGGTCGACGGTGATCCCCTGGCCAAACCGGTTGAAAAGGCGGGAATCCGTGAGGAAGCCCGCACCGATGCGCGAGTTCTTGTTCGCTGCCGAGCCGGTGACGTCCGCCGAGACATCGGGAAAGTAGGCCGAGCGGGCCTCGCGGACGATCTGGTTTGAAGCGAGCGCGTTGTAGCGCGCCGCGAGGACGGCGGGGTGGTTCTTCAAGGCGATCTGCTCGGCTTCCCGCAGCGTAAGCGTGGGTGGCGTCTGCGCGCTCAAGCTGGCGCACGCAAACAGCGCCGCACACACGCTGAGAATACCAAGACGGCTTTTTGTCATCGATTCATCTCCACGGTGTTTCTGTAGCAGCGGCGTCCCCGCCGGTCTTTGGTCATTTGACAACCGGCGGCCAGAGATCGCCGCTACAAATGCTGTTCGCTCCGTTCATGCTCTCCATGCGCCAGGAGGTACGCGGCGGGAATCACGAAAATGCTAAGGATGACGGATACGGTTACGCCGCCGATGATCGCCACGGCGAGCGGCGCATAAGCCTCGCTGCCCGGTTCCAGCTTAAATGCCATGGGCAAAAGCCCTACGATGGTAGCCAGCGAGGTCATTAGAATGGGCCGCATCCGGACCCGGCAGGCGACGGCCACGGCTTCGCGCACAGGGCGCTGCTCATCAACTTGAAGGTGCTTTGCAAGGTCTACGATGAGTATCGTGTTCGAAACGACGACGCCGGTCATCATCAATACCCCCATCAACGATTGAATGTTCACCGTTGTTCCGGTCAGAAGAAGAATGAGCAGCACGCCGGTAATGCCCGGGGGCACAGCCAAAAGGATGAGAAAAGGATCAACGAAGGACCTGAACTGCCACACTAGAATCAGATAGACGAGCAGAATCGCCAAAAACAGACCGGTGGCAAAACTGTGGAAGGAGGTTTCCATGGTGACGACCAAGCCATGAACGCTCACCCGGAAGTTCTGGCTGGGCAGCGGCGTGTGCGCAACGATGTGCTGGACAGCTTTGAGCGGCCGTGACAGGTCTTCGCCCCTGGGTTTAACGTAGATGTCGATATCGCGCTCGAGTTTATAATGGTCCACTTCGGTGGGAGCAAGAATCCGCTTGATGGAGGCCAGTTGCCCTAGATAAGTGGTCGCATCGAGCTTGGGATCATGAAGGGGAATCGTGTCCAAGCCATCCAGGGAAACCACCGTACCCTGGGGATACTGGACGGAGACGAAATACTGGTTTCCGGATACGGGATCGATCCAGTAGCCGGGTGCGATCATCTGGTTCGACGTAAGGGCGGTAATCACGTTGTCAATCACGCCTTTGGGCGTGAGGCCCAACTCCGCCACCCGCGTGCGGTTGACGTTGATCTGCAAGGCGGGATAATCCATGTCCTGCGGGATGTACACGTCGCTGATCGAAGGAAGCTGACGAATCTTGCC
>JBOGJT010000359.1:0-5226 GCA_050745065.1 Terriglobia bacterium | reverse complement strand
CCGCCGGTCTTTACGATTAAAAACCGGCGGCCAGAGGCCGCCGCTACAGCATAGGATGGCCGTGGACTTATGTCCCCCCGTATAATCCGCGGATCCTGCGGCGAGATCAGTAACTTTTCGCCTCGTTCTTGATTTTCCGTGCCAGCTTCGCGATCTTATCCGTCTGCTTCACGATGCTGAGCGAAAGCACGTCCGGATTGGATTTCTTCAACTCATCGTCCAGGGTCTGGACCAACTTAGACAGCTTCTCAACGTCGTGCTTTGTGGACCTAAAATTGGCGTTGACAATAGCACTCTTCTGCTTCAGCGTGAGCGGGTTATTGAGCGGGGGAGCAACTGGAAGTGAAGGGCTGGACGACAGGCTTTGAGGGAATTGGTGCGGCGGTACCGGCGATTGGGCGCCATAAGGCGCCGGCGCCGAGCCCTGCTTTGCCGCGGCCAGAACCAGCGCGGCCAGCACCGTCAGGGCTACCACGACCGCCCCACGAAACGCGCTGCGGCGGAAATTGCCGCCCATCTTCTGCGAGTTCATGGGAATTTACCTCCTGTACGCCCCCCCACCCGATCTTTCATCGGGGCCAAGGTTTAGGAGGGGGGGGACCCGCCTGGCTCCCTTCAAACCGGTGTTCGTGACGAATCCAGGCTAACATGATTTCTGCTTACAAAGACGGGTCTTCGGGACGCGCCTCAAACCTCTGCCGCCCGATTATAAGATAGTGAATTCCGGATATCACCGTCAAGGCGCCCGCGAGATAGATGAAGAACTCAACCAGCGGCTTGGACACGAACCCGACTTGCGCGCGGTAACAAACCGCCGCGAGCACCGCGGCAATCTGGCTCGCTGTGCTTGCTTTGCCGATCAGCGTGGGCGGAAAAGGGCGGTAACCTGAGATCAGGTTGACGAGCGCCGCCGCCACGACGATCCCGGCATCGCGGCAAAGGACGAGGCAGGTAAGCCACCACGGCAGCGCTCCGCGAAAAGAAAGCACCAAGTACGCAGTGGTCATCAGGATCTTATCGGCGATCGGGTCGAGCGCAATACCCAGCGAAGATCGCTGATGAAACAGCCGGGCCACCGTCCCGTCAATCACGTCCGAAGCCGCCGCCAGCACCAATACGCCCAAGGCGCCGTCGTACCGCCCATCGATCACCAGGATGGCGAACAGCGGCGCGAAGATCAGCCTCAGCATCGTAATTTGATTGGCGACTGTGAAGGCGCGGGCGGCCATGGTCTGGGAGCAACTATAGAGGGCGATTGGCCGCATTGTCAATTGACGCAAACCGCACAGCAGACCGGAGTTCTCTACGGGTATGAATATGAGCAGGTCCGGGTCGGCGCTAATGAGGGTGATAGATTGCCGTGACACCAAATGTTGGATCGGCGGCCGCCGGCCGCCCGTTTTCGGCGCCCAGGGGGGCCGCTGGCGCTGAAGAGGTAATCCTCATAGAATTTTCGCGGCGGCGGCGAGCGCCAAAGGTGCAGTTCTGACGGAGCGAACATTGCGCGAATTTAGCTGCGTTGGCTATAATACCTTTCGGGTTAAATTCAACCACCGCCCTGCGCAAAAATTTCCCTATGCTCCGACGCCTACGCCCTTTAATGCCCTATCTGGCACGCTACAAGGGGCGGTACATCGCAGGTTTCACGGCCCTCATCATCACCAACCTGGTGGGCATCGTCATTCCCCTCATCATTAAGGCGGGAATCGACGCCATGACTCATCACGCGCGCGGAGGCGAGCTGCTTTTCCTGGCGGGCGTGATCCTCGCTATCGCTCTGACCAAGGCAGTGTTTCAGTTCTGGATGCGCTGGATTCTGATCGGTGTCTCGCGCGATATTGAGTACGACCTTCGCAACGACCTCTTCGCGCATCTTTGCCGCCTCTCGCAGCGCTTTTATAACGAAACGCGCACCGGCGACCTGATGTCAAAACTGACGAATGACTTGAGCGCGGTGCGCAACCTCGTCGGTCCCGGGATTATGTATTCCGCCAACACCATCGTGGTGGGCATCGCCGCGCTCGCCCTCATGTTCCACCTCGATTGGGAGCTGACGCTGATTTCGATCGCGCCCATGCCCATCGTCTCCTACACCGTCCGCCACTTCGGCCAGCAGATTCACGATCAGTTTGAAATCGTGCAGGGCGTCTATTCGGACCTTACCGAGCGCGTGCGCGAGAGCCTGGCGGGCGTGCGCGTGGTGCGGGCATTCTGCCAGGAAGATGCCGAAAAGGCCCTGTTTGAGCGCATGAACCGCCGCTACGTGGAGAAGAATAAACGCCTGATCTGGATTACGAGTTTTCTTTGGCCGTCGCTCGCTGCGGTCTTCGGAATCTCATTTCTTCTAATCCTGGTTTTTGGCGGCCGGCACGTCCTCTCCGGACGGATTACGCTCGGCACCTTCATGGCCTTTAACGTGTACATGATGTACCTCATCTGGCCCATGATTGCCCTGGGCTACGTCACCAACCTGGTGCAGCGCGGCCTGGCGTCGCAGGAGCGCCTGTGGCAGATCTTCGCCGCGCGGCCGGAAATCGATGACCGTGAAGTTCCACCTGATCCCGTAACCCAGTTGCGTGGCGAGGTGGAGTTCCGCCATCTCACGTTTTCTTACAACGGGAAGCCTGTGCTGAGGGACGTCTCTCTTCACATCCCCGCGGGCCGGTCGGTGGCTATTGTGGGCGAAACCGGAGCGGGCAAGACGACGCTCGTGAGCCTGATCCCGCGGCTTTACGACGCGCCGGATGGCAGCCTACTGATCGACGGCGTGCCCGTGCGCCACATTCCGCTGAAGACGCTGCGCCAGCATATTGGCTTCGTCCCGCAGGAAACGTTTCTCTTCAGCGATACGCTGAGCGAAAACGTCAAGTTCGGCTCGCCGCTGGCTTCCGAGGACGACGTCGTGAGGGCCGCGGATGTTTCGAACATCCTGCCCGAGATTCGAGGCTTTCCCAAGGGATTTAGCACGCTGGTCGGCGAGCGCGGCATCACGCTCTCCGGCGGCCAGAAGCAGCGCGCAGCGATATCGCGCGCGGTGATCCGGAACCCGCGCATCCTGATCCTTGATGACGCGCTTTCGAGCGTTGACACCGGCACGGAGGAGAAGATACTGGGGCAGCTTACGGGGATCATGGCGGGGCGCACCACGCTGATGATCTCGCACCGCGTCTCGACCGTCCGCAACGCGGATGAAATTGTGGTGCTTCACGAGGGCGGCATTGTCGAGCGCGGCACGCACGAGCAATTACTCGCCCATCGGGGATATTACGCGGAGCTTTATAGCCGCCAATTAATCGAAGAAGAGCTGGAGATGGAAGGGTGAGAAAATCGTCCTTTGTGATTAGTCCGCGGTCCGCAGCCGCGCAGAAGGGACCACAAACAACCCGCAAGGTTTCCAATGGCTGAAGTTTTCCAGGAAGAAGAAATACTGGGTAAGGCGTACGACTCGCGTTTGATGCGCCGGCTCCTGCAATACTTGCGCCCGTATCGCGCCGTGGTCGCGCTGGCCTTCATCGCCATCTTTTTCTACGGCATCTTGCAGTCGGTGCCGCCTTACTTGATGAAGCTTGAAGTCGACCAGTATCTCGATCCCACCCGCCACCACCAGATGCCGCATTTCCTGCTTCACGTTCTCAGCACCAATCCTCTCACCGGCATCCTGCAAATTGCCTTAATCCTGCTCCTGCCTTGCATCGTGCTGGCCTTCCTGCTGGAGTTTGCCCAGGATTTTGCCATGCAGTTGATCGGGCAGAAGGTGATGTATGACCTGCGCAACCAGGTCTTCAGCCATTTGCAGCGCCTGCAAGTGAGCTACTTTGACCGCAACCCGGTGGGCCGGATGGTGACGCGGGTCACTACGGACGTAGACGTACTGAATGACATGTTCGCCTCCGGCGTGGTCGCAATCTTCGGCGATTTCTTTACCCTGCTCAGCATCCTGGTGGTGATGCTGGAGCTGAACTGGAAGCTGGCCTTGCTCACGTTTTCGGTGCTGCCGTTCATCATCCTCACCACCATGGCGTTTCGCAAGGCGGTGCGCAACTCCTACCGGCGCATCCGGCTGGCCATCGCGCGAATCAATTCGTATCTGCAGGAGCACCTGACGGGCGTCGCCACGCTCCAGCTTTTTGGCCACGAAGAGCGCAGCTTCGAGGAATTCGAAGCGATCAACCACGACCACATGAAGGCCTATAAGGACTCTATCCTGGCCTATGGACTGTTCTATCCCGCGGTTGAATTCCTGGGCGTGGTCGCGGTAGCGATTATCATCTTTCGTGGCGGCGTGATGAGCCTGCACGGGATGGTCAGCGTGGGCACGGCGATGGCGTTTATCCAATATTCACAGCGCTTCTTCAGACCTATTCAGGATCTCAGCGACAAGTACAACATCCTGCAGTCGGCCATGGCGAGCTCGGAGCGCATCTTTAAGCTGCTGGATACGCCGGTTACAATTCAGGATCCTGCAGACCCGCTGCCGCTACCTGAGGCGAAAGGGCGCGTGGAATTTCGCCATGTGGACTTTGCCTACCAGGATCACAACATGGTCACCGAAGACGTTTCGCTCTCGATCGAGCCCGGCGAAACGGTCGCGGTGGTGGGGCACACCGGCGCGGGCAAGACCACGCTCACCAACCTGCTGCTGCGCTTCTATGACGTCGTGGGGGGGCAGGTGCTGCTTGACGGGGTGGACGTCCGCAGGCTCCGCATGAGCGATCTGCGGCGAAACTTCGGCATCGTGCTGCAGGACCCGTTCCTGTTCTCCGGAACGATCGCCAGCAACATCCGCATGGGCACGGAATGGATCACGGACGGGCAGGTGCGCGAGGCGGCAAAGCAGGTGAACCTTCTCAACTTCATTGAGAGCCAGCCCGGTGGGTTTGACGAGCCGGTGAAGGAGCGGGGCGTAACGCTATCAACCGGGCAGAAACAGCTCTTGTCATTTGCCCGCGCGCTGGCCCACAACCCGAAGATTCTGATCCTTGACGAGGCCACGTCCAGCGTCGATCCGGAAACCGAAAGCCTCATCCGCGACGCGCTGCGCGGCATGCTGCGCGACCGCACGTCACTCGTCATCGCGCATCGCCTGTCAACCATCCAGAACGCCAGCAAGATTATCGTGATGCACAAGGGCCGCGTCCGCGAAGCGGGCACGCACCGGGAGCTGCTCGAAAAACGCGGCCTCTATTTCAAGCTGTATCAGCTTCAGTATAAGGACCAGGAAGTCCC
>JBOGJT010000358.1:0-4883 GCA_050745065.1 Terriglobia bacterium | reverse complement strand
AGGCCCGCGCCAACCACTCCCCCTAACGCGAATGGGCGGAGGCTACACCGACGTATTTATCTGCGCCGCCATAATAGAAGAGCCAGCGTTGCCCGGTGCGGACAAGCCCCTCCACAAATACCACATTCGGCGTCTGGCCGGCTTTTTCCCATCGCAGCCGTGGAGAGAACACCGGCGTCCCGGCGCGGGCCAACACCCTCGCTGGATTTTTCCGGTCGAATAAAATCCATCCCGTGGAGTATACCAGGCGGTCGTCCGCTCCGTTGTAAATCAGGAAAATTCCATCCTTCGTGATCACGGGAGACGGGCCGGGTTCAACCACCTTGGAATCAAAGCGACCCGATCGCGTGGAAGCGACTGGGTGGTCGAGCGCATCTTTCCAGTGCAGGAGGTCGGTGGAGTAGGCAAGCCCCATTTCACCCGCAGAGTCGGATGCGTCGCCCAGGTAGTACATCCAATACTTGCCGTTGATTTTCTCGGGCACAATCGCCCCGGACTTCGTCCATCCCACGTTCCATGTTCCTTTATACGCCGGCATGATAACACCGTGGCGGCGCCAATGTATCAGGTCGGTGGACGTGGCCAGGCAAAGCTGTGCGTCCCTTCCGCCCGGACCCTTGCCGTCGACATTGTTGTAGCCCGTGTAGGTCAAATAATATGTCTTGCCGAATTGCACCAGCCTCGGGTCCTCAACCCCGCCGCCCTTCTCGTAAGGCGCTTCGGGCCACAGCACCGGCTTCGAGCGCCGCTTGAAATGAATTCCGTCCTCGCTAGTAGCGTAGCCCAGCCTGGAAGTACCGTGGTGGTCCTGCGCGCGGTAAAGCATGACGAACGTACCGCCATCATTTACGACGGCGGGATTAAACGTACCCGCGGACTCGAAGCCGTCTCCACGTGGTGAGACGATAGGCGCTTGCGAGAGCCGCTTCCAGGGGCCGAACGGCAGTTGGAATGAGGGCGCTGAGGACGCCAGGACCGCGATGAGCAACGGGCACGCCAACGCGGCCCAAAAGCATATGCGAACTGGAATTTTTGCCATATGCGTTATAAGCCGCCGCAGACTCTCGGGCGGCCAGACGGAGAGATCAGCAGGTTTCGGGTCGCGGCGGCTTCCGCGCCGCCGAAATTATGGAAAAACCGACAGCGTCTCGCCCGCTGTGCGGTCTTTTGCAATCATCCTGACGGCGAGGCAAGCAGTGCTTGCCCTTCGTCGCCAAGATAGCGCACCATTCGGAGCTTCCGGCATGACGGTCGCAGCCCGGTCTTCGTCAAGCGCTCGGACTAAAACGTAATCCGCAGGCTGAATTGGATGTTTCGCGGCCCACTCGCGCTGGTGACAGCGCCGAAGCCACACGCGAATCGGCTCGGACAACCAGGAGACTCCGCCGCCTCAAACGGTACGGTGAACGGGGTTCCGCCGACAGGCGCGCCGACGGGCGCCTGATAGATATGGCGGTTGAAAATGTTAAAAAACTCGGCTCTGAAGTCGACACCTACTCGTTCGCCGTAAATAAAGGTCTTCTTGCCGAGGGTGAAATTTTCGTTCAGTGCGGTGAAGCCCCTGGCGTGAGGCAGCGTCCGGCCCTCATTGCCGAAGGTGAAGGGGGCCGGAAGGCTGAATGCGTTTATGTTGTAGAAGGGAGTCGAGGCGGGTTGGAAATTTGAGCCCTTGTTTGTTTCGGGTACTCCGGGAACCAGGTTCACTCGTGCCGCGCCCGTGAATTCGCAGCCGGCGAAAAGGATCTGCCCGGCTGTCCCGCTGCAGGAAGTGTAAACCACCAGAGGATTGCCGGAAGAGTAGCTGCCGATGCCCGCAACGTACCAGCCCTTGGCGAGGCGGTCGGCGTGGCCGAGATGATTCAGGTAGCGCTGGCCGCTACCGAGCGGCAGTTGGTAAACGAAGCTATACGTAAGGGACTGCGGGGTATCGAGCTCACTGAGAGATTTTTCGGCTGCCCGGTCATAGGAATTCTGCCCGATATAGGAGTTGTCACCGATAAATCCACCCGCGCCCTGCCCCATCGACTCCGCGTTCGTGATGTCTTTGGAAATGGTGTAGGAAACGAGGAAGCTCAACCCTTGAGATATCCGCTTGGTGACGCTCAATTGCATGGCGTTGTAAGCCGAGCTGCCGGTCCGGTCCGGCGTGAATGAGTTGTCCTCCTGATTGAAGTCGCCGTATTGCGGAAAAGGCCGCAGCGCCTGCGCGAGCGTTCCGGTAAATCCGGAGTACGGTGATTGGATTCCAGCCGCTATCGCCGCCGGGCAGGAGCCGTTGGTGAGGCAACTGACGTTCATCGTGAGATCGTTGCCCAGCGAAAGGTAGGAAGGGTTCACCTGGTTTGGAATGATATTGAGCGCGGGTAGGAATGTTCCCTTGGAGCCGACGTAGGCCACGCTGACCAGAAGATTTTTGGTAATCTGCCGCTGCACGTCCAGGTTCCAGTTCTGAATCTGTGCGGGCTTCACGTCCGGCGGCACCATGATCACGCCGCTGTTTCCGTTCTGTCCCTCCGGCGTTAACGGTCCCGTCGGAGGAATGAGATGCGGCATGCCGTCATCAATCTGGAACGGCGCGCCGTTGCCGGTCTCTAAAGTTTCAGTGTTAAAGAAACCGAGGCTGTCCTGATCGGCAAAAGAACCTTCCTTCAGCGGCTCATAGTAAATGCCATAACCGCCCCGGACCACGGTCTTGTCATTGAACGCGTACGCGAATCCTACGCGCGGCGCGAAATCCTTGGTGTACATGTTCTGCGGCCGCGTTTGGCCGTTGCGACCAGGGCCAACGCCGAAATAAGTGTAGGCGCCGGGAATGTTTCCGGCGCCGGGATTGGGAAGTGTGGGATCAACGGCGGAAAAGCGGTTGAACGCTTCTGTGGCCGGCACATCAAAGTCATAGCGCAGGCCATAATTGAGTGTCAGCTTTGGTCTTACTTTGAACGAGTCTTGCGCGTAGACGGCGTTGTTCTTGTAACGGATTCCACTGAAGGCGCCGTAGTCCAGCTCGCTCGAATGTACAATCCCGAACAGCGCGCTCGCAATCGCATCCCCTGTGTTCGCAACGCCCGGAAGACCCGTCTCATCGGGTGCGAAGGTAAAACTGCCTGACGAATTGGTCAGGCGCCTGACGTTAAATTGCATCAGGCGGGTTTCCCCGCCGAACATGAAGTTGTGGCGGCCATGAATCCAGGTCACGGCGTCGTCAAACTGGAAGGTGTTGTCCGCATACTGCGAATCGCCACAGTTACTGAGCGCCTGCCCCACGGGGTCGCTCTGAAAATCAATGCAGGGGAACGTTGTATTCTGCACGCCGGTGATACCCAGCGTTTGCGGGTAGTTTCCGCCAATGCTGTTCGAAAACTCACCCCGAAAACGCCGCGTAAAGCCGACGAGAAACTGGTTGAAGACGTTGGGCGTGAGAGTGTAATCGTCGGCGAAGCGCGCGTAGCGCGTATTCTGCGGAGTTTGCTGACCAAAAAAGGGTCCGATGGACTCTGTGCCGCCGGTATTGGTGTTGTCATAATCAAAGCTGGCGGAAATCCTCTGTTTATCGGAAATCGCCTGATCGATCTTCACGTCAAATAGATTGTCTCTGGTGAACGAAACGGAATTCACCAGCGTATTGTTTGATGGGGCCCCATTGGTCGCGGGTAGCAGCCCGAACACCTTGCTCATCACGGCGCTGGCCTTATAGTTCGGATCATTGGAAAGAATGTTGCCTGGAATCGGCTGGTGCGTGGTGGGATCATAGAGTTGTACAGTAGGCAACAGGGAGGAGAAATCCCCTTGCCGGAAGGTCTCTGAAGGGAAGGTGGCTACTGATGTTCCACCCGTATTGAACCGGAACCCCTCATAATCGCCGAAAAAGAACGTGCGGTTAGTTCCGTTGTAGATTTTGGGCAGCACGACGGGGCCCCCGATTGAGAATCCGAAGTCATTCTGGGTATCGGCTGACTTCCTCTGGCCGGCGGTATTGTTCACCCAACTGTTCGCATCGAGTGCCGCGTTGCGGAGGAAGTCATAGGCCGATCCGTGCAATTGGTTCGTGCCGGATTTCATCGTCAAGCTGATAATGGCATCGCCGGTGAACCCGTACTGCGCCGGGAAGTTATTCTGCAGCGCCTTGAACTCCTGCACGGCTTCGGGCGAGATGCCTTTATTCTCCTGGATATCCGGCGAAACCAGCGAGATGGAAACGCCATCCACAAGGATGTCCGCTCCGGTGATCTGACCGCCGTTCAGCTTGTAATCGTCAGTACTGTTCGAGCCGGGGTTGTTGCCCAAGTTCCCTACAAAACCCGGCACCAAGGCGATGAATTGCACCGGGTTGCGCATCGTCCCTGAAACTTCGAGCGGCAGCGAATCCACCAAGGCGTTCGAAATCACCGTGCCGATTTCGGAAGTGGACGTCTGCAACAGCGGGGCGCCGCCATGCACCGTGACGGTTTGAGACACTTGACCGAGCGTCATCGGGATGTTCAGGTTCGTCGTGGTTGCAACCTGGATGGTCACGCCTGTCTGGTGAAACTTCTTGAACCCCTGCATCGTCGCCGTCACGTCGTAAGAACCGGGCGGGAGGCTTGGGATCACATAGAGTCCCGCGGCCGTCGACCCACCGGTCACCACAAGCGCTGTCGCAAGGTTCTTTGCGGAAACCGACGCGCCTGCAATCGCCGCCCCGTTGGGATCGGTGACAGTACCACTCAGGGTCCCTGTACTCGCCTGGCTGAACACCAGCGCTGACGTTGAAACAATGAGTACCGTAAGCAACAAAAGCCGTTTGCCCATTGAAGGTCTCCTCTCCCTGCGGTGTTTCAATTTGCCCCTTGCCCGGTGATTCCGTAGCGGCGGCCTCTGGCCGCCGTCATTGCGGCGCTCAGAGA
>JBOGJT010000357.1:0-15616 GCA_050745065.1 Terriglobia bacterium | reverse complement strand
TCCACGAGGATTGTTTCCCAGGTTGCCAGGCACTTGCAGCCAGGGCTGGGCTGGGAATGGCGGAGCGAGATTCTCGTAGTTGGTGACGTGGCGGGCGAAGCTGTCGGCCATGGAGGGACAGCGGCGGCGGCCGTGGAACATCCGTGCGGTTGAGGGGCAATGCCCGAAGTACTGCGGCCGGGCCTGCTGCCAATCCACCATGCTCAGGCCGGAGGGATCGTAGAGGATGGCACCGTCCCGAACGGTCATGACGTCTTTGATTTTGGCGTTGCCACACATCCGCGCATAGCCATCGTCGTGATAGCAGAATTTGCCGTGCAGAAGCTGCAGCACGGCAATGTCGGCGTCATCGCCGGGGGTCAGTGTTCCTAATTCGGGATGATGAATCTCATGCGCCGGGTTTACGGTGGTTTGCCGGATCACCTGGTTCAGTGTCTCGCCCATCACCAGAAACTCGGACATAACTCTGGTCAGGCTCATCTCGGGCACGTTACCCAGGTGCAGGTCGGTGGAAATCGAATCGGGTAGGAAGCCCTGTTGGACCGCCGGGGCCGCGTTGCGCCACCAAAAGCTCGCCGAGCCGTAGCCAACGTCAAAGATAACACCCCGCTTGCGCGCCTCCCACATGATCGGGTTCACTTTTCCGTCCGGCAGAATGATCGGGAACTGCTGGGCGAAGACGTGGGTGTGAATGTCGCCGGGGCGCAGCCGCTTGGTAATGATGTCCGCGTAGGAACGCCCGGGCACCGGGGACGTATCGACCATGATGGGACGGTGGGTCAGGTTGCCGCAAGCGATCGCGTCGTCGATGCCGGCCCACGGCGTGGGCGGACTGTTCAGGTTGAAACCCGCGCCATAGTGGGCGGTTTTGATCCCCACAATCAGGTTCGGAAATTCATTGATAATCTGGGCGCAGCGGGTGGGACTCATGTTATCGGGGTCCTGCTCGAGGCCGCTGAACATGCCGTTTTCGACGATGTTCAGCCACGAGAGAACGCGCACCTGGGAGTGATCCGTGACCTCCATCATCTCCTGGATGAAGTCGTTCGCGCCGGAGGTGCCTGCGTCCACCATCGTCGTGACGCCAGCCCTGAGTGGGATGTCCGTCATGATGCCCTCGGGCACCTCGCGATGGCGGGAGGATGGGGTAAACCAGTCCAGCGGCGTTCCGCCATTGGACTCGTGGATGTGGATGTCGATCAGGCCAGGGGTCACATAATAGCCGCTGACGTCCACCACCTTGTCTGCCTCACTCGCGGGAATATCCTTCGCCACGGCCGCGATCCTGTGGTTGGCGACGGCAACGTCCATGATTCCGTCAATGTGATTGGCGAGATCAATGACGTGCCCGCCCTTGAGAACCAAGTCGTAATGCGCAGCTTGCGCGCTCGCAGGCGCCGCCAGCCACACGAGGGCGGCGAACCCGCTCAAGAAGGCGATTAATAACCGTTCAGATCTACTCATCATTCTGGTGTTCCTTGCCACGGCGATCCCCTAAAATTTCCACTCTGTAAGCGATGAACTCTCAATGCAAAAAGGAAATGATGCCGAAGGTATAATACGGCGCCGCGACAATTGTCAAGTTGTTTTTGACCGGAGTTTTGAGTGTACTCACAGCGCCCCCCGCAGATAACGGTTCCGCCCATCGCGGCATGACCTTCAGGCGGCTCTTTACTCAAGCGTCTGCACATGCGTTCGATCAAGCCGATCGCTTTCTGTTTATATTGCGCAGCCAGACTACTATCGCCGTGTACCGGAAACGCCGAAAGGGGCTTTAGACTCGGCGCCGCGAGCCTACGCCTTTTGGGGGCGCACCGGCGAATTTCCTTATCTTGCTCGGGTTAACTGCGGGAAGCATCCTGGTTTTTGTGAAAGCAAGCGTAGGTGAATTGTTCGCCACGCGCGGCCGTTACTCCAGCGGAAATTTAACCGTGGAAAGCTACGTGTTGTGTACTTGCGCTATACTATCATTGAGATAAATACGGGTGGGGACGAGCCTCCAGTTCTCCCGATCGTTGCTTCTTGCCGTTGAAAGTCTGATTCGACTACGACTGTCCATCAGAAACGGACAACAACAGGCAATCGACGTGACCTCATTCTAGTCCAATACCGCCGGCCGAAAGGTGGATGAAAAGATTGCGAAAAGAAAGCCCAAAGAAGGCATTACAGGAGGAGAACGTCAGCGCGCTTCACAGCTTTTTGAATTGGAGCTCGACTGGCGTATATCGTAGCAGCCTGGATGGCCGCATCCTGGACTGCAACGAAGCTTGCGCTCACATCCTGGGGTATAGTTCACGGGAGGAGATGTTGAGGGCCGATGCGCTGGAAGGATATTACGATCCGTCCGTCCGGCAAAAATTCATCGAGCTGCTGACAGCCCAGGGCAGCCTCACCAATTTCGAAATTCACTATCGCAGAACGGATGGACGCCACGTATCGGCGCTCGAAAGCGCGAGGATTATGGACGGAACGCCACCCGTTATGGAAGGAATACTCATCGACATCACGGACCGCAAGCGGGCGGAAATGCGCTTGCAGACGCAGTATAACGCCACGCGCGTTCTGGCCGAATCTGCGACGCTTGCGGAGGCCACGCCGCGGCTGCTCAAAGCTATTTGCGAAGGCCTGGAGTGGGAGTGGGCTGCGCTATGGGATGCCGATGAACGCGCTGAAACGCTACGGTGTGTCAACACCTGGCAATCACCTGGCATTACCAACCGGCAGTTTGAAGAGGCTAGCCACCAATCGAACCTGAGAAAGGGCAGTGGGTTACCGGGCCGGGTATGGGAAACCCAGCGGCCGGTCTGGATTCAAGACGTAACCCAAGATGACAACTTTCCCCGCATCGCGCTGGCAACGGTCTCTGGCTTACACGCCGCGCTGGCATTTCCAATTTTTAACGCCACGGAAATGCTGGGAGTGATGGAGTTTTTCAGCCGGCAGATTCATCAGCCGGATGAAGACTTGCTGCAAATGCTGGCCGCGATTGGAAGCCAGGTTGGGCAATTCATGGAACGAAAGCGCG
Source organism: Terriglobia bacterium (assembly GCA_050745065.1). Classification (GTDB taxonomy): domain Bacteria; phylum Acidobacteriota; class Terriglobia; order UBA7540; family UBA7540; genus RH2-MAG17b. The sequence goes on along the minus strand of JBOGJT010000357.1, from coordinate 12,591 downwards.
CGGAGATGGCGTTGCGGCAGAGTGAGGAGCGAACCCTGCTGATCGTCAAAACGGCCCTCGACGCGGTGGTCACGATGGATGCGGTGGGAGTGATCACGGGCTGGAATCCGGAGGCGGAGAGAACGTTCGGCTGGTCCCGTGAAGAAGCCCTGGGCCGGCGAATGTCTGAAACCATTATCCCACTACAACACCGGGAAGCGCACGAGAACGGACTGCGCCGGTTTCTTGAGACCGGTGAAGGACCGGTATTAAGTCAACGCATCGAGATTACGGCCTCGCACCGGGACGGTCACGAGTTCCCGATTGAACTGGCCATCTGCGCGCAGCAAGCGCGCGGCCGCTGGCAATTCAGCGCTTTTATCCGCAATATTGCCGGGCGCAGGCAGGCGGAAGAATCGTTCCGGAGATCGCATGAGGATCTCGAGCAGCGCGTGAACGAACGGACCGCTGAACTGCGGGAGGCGAAAGAAGCCGCCGAGGCAGCCAATCGCGCCAAAAGTGAATTCCTGGCCAATATGAGCCACGAGATTCGGACGCCAATGAACGGCGTAATCGGGATGACGGAGCTGACGCTTGAGACCGATTTAAATGAGGAGCAGCGAAGCTATCTGACGGCCGTGCGGAGCTCCGCCGAAGCTCTTCTCAGCGTCATCAATGACATCCTGGATTTCTCAAAAATTGAGGCTGGAAAGCTGGGGTTGGACCACGTCGATTTTGATCTTCGCGATGCCTTCTGGGAAACCCTCAAGGCGCTGGGAGTCCGCGCGGATCAAAAGGGCCTCGAATTGAGTTGCGATATTCATCCTGGCTTGCCGGACGTTTTAGTAGGTGATGCGGGGCGTCTACGGCAGATTATGGTGAATCTTGTGGGCAATGCGATCAAGTTTACCGAACAAGGCGAAGTTGTTGTGAGGGTCTGGGAGGAGTCCAGGGTAGATGGACTCCTGACGCTCCACTTCACCGTGAGCGATACCGGTATCGGCATCGCTGACGAAAAGCAGTTGGCTATTTTTGATGCGTTTACCCAGGCAGACGGCTCGACAACGCGGAAGTACGGCGGCACCGGATTGGGTCTCGCCATTTCGCGGCAATTAGTGGAGTTGATGGGCGGACACATCTGGTTGGAAAGCACCCTCGGAAAAGGTAGCTCCTTTCACTTCACAGCGAATTTTGGTATCGGAAACACGGAAGCGAGCCAGACTCGAATTCGCACGGATTCGGTCGAGTTGCGGGGCGTGCCCGTGCTGGTGGTTGACGATAACAGAACCAACCGGACCATTCTGGAGAAGATTCTCGGCCATTGGGGCATGCGGGTCAGTTTGGCGGGTAGCGGTCCGGCGGCGCTCTCCAACCTACGTCAGGCCCAGGAATTGCAGGACCCGTTTAAGTTAATCCTGCTCGACGTGTGCATGCCCGGCATGGATGGGTTTGACTTTGTGAAACAAATCAGAGAGTACCGGGATTTGGAACAAATCACGATTATGATGCTGAGCTCGGCCGGGATGCGGGGAGACGCACTGCGGTGCCGCCAATTACAGATCGCAGCCTACCTGGTGAAACCGGTGGGACAGAAGGAGTTGCGCGAATCCGTGACGACTGTCCTTTCCGGCGCGCTCCGTAAGGGCACTTCCGATGCTCTCGTCACACGCCACACGCTGCGCGAGAGCCGGCCGGGTTTCCACATCCTGCTGGCGGAGGATCATCCCGTCAATCAGCGGCTCGCGGTCAAGCTTCTTGAGAAGCACGGACATCGTGTGCGGGTGGCCGGCAACGGTCCTGAGGCGCTCGCCGCGCTCGAAAAAGAGAGTTTCCATCTTGTCCTGATGGACGTGCAGATGCCGGTGATGGGAGGTTTTGAAGCAACGGCAGCAATCCGTGAGCGGGAAAAAGCCACGGGCGCTCACATCCCCATTATTGCGATGACGGCGCACGCCATAAAGGGAGATCGTGAAAGATGCCTCAAAGCGGGTATGGACGGTTATGTATCGAAGCCAATCAAGATCAGAGAGCTTTTGGATGCCATCGACGCGGCGGTTTCACTCTCGGCGAAAGAAAACGAACCCGGTCCGCCCCAACCAGCTTCTCGATAAGAGGATAACGGGCGCGACGGACCGGGGCCTGGAGAATTCGCGCTTTTGGATTCAAAACAAACCCGCCGGTGCTATCCATTTGAATAAGAATTGGGCAGCCCGTTCGCCGGTTGATGTGAAGGGACCATCTCGCAAGCTCCGCCCAGCCGCAAGCCAGAGGATGAACATGGCATCACATACCATCTGCCGCATTGACACATGCGACCGAAGATTTCCGCTGCCCCACTCGGCGGGCACGGACGCGATCCACTCCGCTGCAGAATACGCCTTTGCGGTGACTGAGCTTTCAAGCGACGCAGGCGCCCGCGGCACGGGCATCGCACTAACCCTCGGAACGGGTAATGAATTGGTTTGCGAGGCCATCCGCCTGCTCGCGGCTCCGCTGGTTGGGATGGAGATTGAAGAGCTGATGGCGGGCTTTGGCAGTGTTTCGAAACGCCTCTCCGATCATCCCCAGTTGCGCTGGCTCGGACCTCACAAAGGGGTGGTGCATCTCGCGCTCGCTTCGATTACGAACGCGTGCTTCGATTTGTGGGCTACGGTGCGAGGCGTGCCGCTCTGGCGATTGCTCCTCGATCTAAGCCCGGAGCAGATCGTCCAACTTCTCGATCTCTCTTATCTTGAGGACGTGCTGACTCCGGAAGACGTGTACGCAGTGCTTCACGAGCACGCGCCGGGGAGATCGAAGCGCGAGAGATCGCTCTCCGAGGGTTACCCTGCCTATGACACATCGGCCGGATGGTTCCAGTACGAGGACGAGCGGGTAAAGGAAAACGTGCTTAGAGCGCGCGATCGCGGCTTTCGGGCGTTTAAGCTCAAGGTGGGTTCTGCGGACGAAGATCGTGACGTGCGGCGAGCTTTCTTGCTGCGCGAGTTGCTTGGGCCGGAGCCGGCTATCATGCTCGACGCAAACCAGCAATGGTCGTTGCCCCGAGCGGTGCGTATCTGCGAACGGCTGGCCTCTGTCGAGCCAGCCTGGATCGAAGAACCCACTCATCCGGACGACGTTGATGCGCATCGAGCGCTCGCCGCGGCGATTGCGCCGGCGCCCGTGGCGCTGGGGGAACACGTGCCCAATCGCGTGCTCTTTAAAAACTTTATGCAAGCTGGCGCGGTCGGAGTCGTGCAGGTCGATTGCACGCGCGTGGCGGGCGTGAGCGAGTTCATGGCTGTCAGTCTGATGGCGCGGAAATTCCGCCTGCCCGTCATCCCTCACGCCGGAGATATGGGCCAGATTCATCAGCACCTGGTGCTTTTCAACCACGTCGCGTTAGGGCACGAAAAGCGGTTTCTCGAATACATTCCCCATCTGCGCGACCAATTCGCCGTCCCGGCGGAAGTGCGCAATGGTGTTTACCTTCTCCCTCAGCAGCCCGGCGCCGGATCCAAGCTTCGCGAATGATCCTCGGCGCGCTGGCAGAAAAGAGAGGTGTACAATTGCCGATCGATTTTCAGCAAACACCGCGGCTTCCACAGACGATCCGTCCAATTGTGATTATTGGTGCGGGGAGCATCGTGCGCGACGCGCATTTGCCCGCTTACCGCAAGGCCGGCTTTCGGGTGGAAAGCCTCTACGACGTAAATCAAGCGCGAGCTACGTCACTGGCGCACGAATTCGGCGCCGGGCGCGTGCCGTCTTCGCTCGATCAGGCAATTGGCGAAGCGCCGCCGGGCGCCGTGTTTGACGTTGCCGTCCCGGCGCCCGCGATTTTGGATGTTCTGCCGCATCTGCCTGACGGATGCGCGGTGTTGATTCAAAAGCCGCTAGGAGAGAATCTCGCCCAGGCCCGCGAAATCGTGGCGACGTGCCGGCGTAAGAACCTCAAAGCCGCGGTTAATTTCCAACTCCGTTACGCGCCTTACGTCGTCGCGGTGCGCAGCCTGATTGAGCAGGGGCTCGCGGGCGGGTTGCACAGCCTTGAGGTGCGCGTTGCAGTGCACACACCGTGGGAGTTGTGGAGCTTTCTGAAGAACAATCCGCGCGTTGAAATCCTTTACCACAGCATCCATTATCTTGATCTCGTGCGCTCCTTTCTCGGCGAGCCGCTGGGCGTATATGCCAAGACCACGCGCCACCCGCAGGCGCCGGATCTGGCTGCGACGCGGTCGTGCCTGATTCTGGATTACGGCGAATCCGTCCACGCATGTATTTCGGCGACCCACGGGCACGTTTTCGGCCGCCGGTATCAGGAGAGCTTCATCCGGTGGGAAACGACGCGGGGCGCGATGGTTGCCAAAATGGGTGTCTCGCTCGACTATCCGCGAGGGGAACCGGATGAACTCGATGTCTGCCTGCTCGATGGAACGGGACGGCCGAACTGGGAGTCCGTGCCGCTGCACGGGAGCTGGTTTCCCGACGCTTTTATCGGAACAATGGCGAGCGTGATGCGCTGGGCCGAAGGCTCCGATGGACCCGCACCCACCGCGGTCGAGGACGCAATCAAGACCATGGCGCTCGTGGAAGCGGCGTACCAATCGAGTGCCAGCGGTGGGACGTCGATTCCGAACTCATCACCCGGCCGCTCCTGGTCCGGGCGCTCGGTAGCGTGCTCGGACAAATAAAGGCTCACAATATCGGCGGCGTATGAGGGCCGCCCGTCAGGGCATGATTTTAGTCGTGCCGATTCAGCGCAACAAAAGCCCGGCTCTGGCCGCCGATGTTCTCGTGCGGCTTCATCAAGGGCTAACGTCCGTTTTCTTTCGGCAGCTCTGCGGTATGACTAAATTCATGCGGTGACGCGAAGCGGCCGGTTCGAATCTACTTTCATTAAACTTCGCCGGCCGCGGGCTCTAAAGGCGAGCGAAGGGCTCCAGCGGTGAAATACCGAAATGCTTCGATACGCACAGCATATCGCGCATGCGTAGAAAACGATCACTTATCTCTTTTGGACCCCTCCTAACCCAAGTCCGTCAGTAAAAATATTAGATTTCGACCAAGCCTTTTAGAATCAGTTCAGGCTATGGCCGAGTTCTCACGTGAGGGCGGGCTGGAGAGAACGTCGCAGCACGCGCCTCATCTCCGCCGGGTGCACGGGCTTTTCGAGGTAGTCCACCGCCCCGAGCTGCATGGCCTCAAGGTAGCAGACCATCTCCTTCGAGCGTGCGAGCACCACGAAGGGCGCGGCGGGATTGCGCTCCCTCAGTTTCTCTATGACGATCTTCCCCTCAAACGCGGGGCCGCCCTGGCAGACCACAACCAGATCAAAGTCATCGCTCCCGGCGAGGCGCCCTCCCAACGAATACGAAGGGCACGCGAAGGCTTGATGGCCTTGTGCTTGGAGGATTTGACTGTGATATTGGAGGTCCGGCTCATCGCTGTCCACTACCAACACTTTGCATAGCGGAGCAATCAGAAACTCTTCGGCTACGTGCTGCTTCAGGATTCTTTGTTTCACAACGCACCCATCCTAATTTTTTGGTCGTTCCTACCGGGCGGATCGCCACGGCGCCAGACTCGCAATTTCGACTACGTTCGTTTTACCTGATTTGGCCCGATTCCAGCCAAATCCACCTAAGGAAAGTGGGGGAAACCGCCATTCACTCGATCACCCTACGGTGCATGCGAGCCTTTCAACTGTGGCTGCCGCCGCGACCCTATCCGCGACCGGAATAGCAACGTGGCGTGATGGTTCCCCCCGACGGGTAAGTCAAGTCAAAGGTTAGATTCAATCCGCCTCAATCACCGTTTGCAAGCGGTCAAGCTGCTGCTGCGCGTTGGCGTACGCCAGGAAATTCCCAACGTTGTTGTTCAGTTCGGCCGCTTGATCGACGACGGCGGTCACGTGCTCCTGGTATGACGGCGCGAACAGGTAGCTGCCGTTTTCATTCAAGTGGGTAATGGCAGCCTCAGTGTTGGCAGCCACTTCGACCGCGAATGGGTGAATACGGTTCATCGCCTGTTGCTGCCAAGGCGCGGTGACGTGTTTGATCTCCTGCAGCCGTGTCAAACGGGTACCCATGGTGTTGATGTGCTCCCGCATTACGGTCAACTGAGCCGCTTGGCTTTCACGAGAAAGGTTGCGGCGGGCGTGCGATTGGAGCAGGTCCGCATCGTTGTGCAGCTTTCCGGCCAGGCCTTGAATCTCACCCAGCAGTTCCGATGCCTCCGCCTGGAAGTCCCAGGTGTAGGACTCCGCGGGCAGATCGACTGATTCGGCCTGAAGGGCCGCCGGATACGTGGCAGCGTTCCGAACAGGTGAGCCCCGGGCCACCGGCGCACAGAGTGCCCAGCCTAAAACAAACGCCGCGATGGACACGTAGAGAATTCTCCGATAGACGGAAGTGGTCATGACGATTTCTCCTTGTCTCTTTTTACTGGCGCCGGTGCGCAGCTTTAATTTGCGAAATGGAGGCGGCCTGCCTCTTCGCTTCCGCGCACCGGCCTTACGACTATAGAAATAGCATTGACCAGGCACATTAGGAAAGTAGAAAGTATTTAAGATATCATGTTGTTTTATAAAACCATGACGGCTCGCTCAACCACAGATTCTCGGGCGTGCGCCGCCGGCGGTTCGGCGCTAAGACAGCGGCACTACAGCGAAAACAGCCGCCATCATATTTAATCCGGCAGACACTTCGTTCGTGACAAACGGGTGTTGTCTAACTATGATGAAACCCATGGAATGGCTGAACTATCATCACCTTTTGTACTTCTGGATGGTGGCGCGCAAGGGCAGCATTGTGAAAGCTTCAGAAGAACTTCTGCTGGCGCCGCCGACCATCAGCGCGCAGGTTTCGAAGCTGGAGGAAAACCTCGGAGAAAAGCTTTTCAAGCGAACCGGCCGGCGCCTGGTTCTCACGGATGTGGGGCAGGTGGTGTTCGGTTACGCAGAGGAGATCTTTTCCCTGGGACGGGAGCTGACCGACACGCTCAAAGGCCGCCCTACAGGGCGGCCGGTGCAGTTACTGGTAGGCGTCGCGGACGTATTACCGAAAGCGATCGTCTATCGCTTGATCGAGCCGGCCTTTCATTTGCCGACGCCGGTTCAAATTGTGTGCCGCGAGGACCCACCGGACCGGATGCTGGCCTTGCTAGCCGTCCAGCAGCTGGACCTGGTACTCTCCGACGCGCCGATCGGGCCGGGGATCAACATCCGGGCCTTTAATCATTTGCTCGGCGAATGCGGGATTGCTTTCTACGCGAAAACCAAACTCGCGGCGAAGCTCAAAAAGGGTTTCCCTAAGTCCCTCGACGGAGCGCCGATGCTCCTACCCACGGAGAGCGCCACGCTCCGCAAGGAGTTGGACGCATGGTTCGAATCCAGCGGCATTCGACCCGCGCGAGTCGGCACGTTCGATGATTTCTCTTTGCTGCGGATGTTCGCATCCGCAGGGCGAGGCCTACTTGCGGCGCCGCGGGTCGTGGACACGGAGATGCGGCGCGAGTATGGTTTCGTTCGAATCGGCGCCACGGATGCCGTTCGGTCGCGCTTTTATGCGATTTCAGTGGAGAGGAAAATCAAGAACCCCGCGGTCGTCGCGATCTGCGAGGAGGCGAGGCGGGTCATCTTTCGCTGATCCTGCATGGCGAGAACGTAAATTGTTGTTCTTCCCTACGGATGGCATAAATCGACGCCGTTCGACTCTGTAGCGGCAGCCTCTGGCCGCCGCTTTTTCTGCGCTCCGTTCCTTCGTCAGGACAGGCTCCGAGTGCCGCTACAGCAGATGCCCATCGCTGACTTACGACGTTCCTTCTCGCAAACATTTTGGATGCCTGAGGCCATTGCCATCGGTGTCGCCTTCGCGGAAGCGGGGGTGTATTAATTGGCTGGATTCGCGCTTTCGCTGGAATGACTGTAAATAGCCTTTGATTGAGGTCGAAGGCCGCGCCGCGCAAACTGCGGTTACCATTGGCGTGGGTTCGCCCGCCCTAAGATGTGGATCCCTCCGCTCGGGCCGGTCGCTCCGACCCAGCCGTTTTGTGTGACGGCACGGCTTCAGCCATGCCATAGAGCCGTCGAAAGGGAACGGGCTTTTAGCCCCTGCTGAAGCAGCGCGAGAGCAGCAGCGGCTAAAGCCGGGCTTATATTGCACGCTGAATCGGCGCGACTTACGAAACAAGGCCCAGCCCCTCCGCGGACCGGAAAAACGAAAGTCCGCGCTACGTGCTTGCTTCTTGCATGCCCGCAAGCGCAGCCATCAGTGTCACCCGCGCGGAAGCGGGGGTCCATGGGTTAACTGGATTCCCGCATTCGCGGGAATCACTGGAAATGAGGTTCAGTTGCGGCTCCGCGGCGCTGGGCCGCGCGCTGGCTTCAGTCGATGGCACTGCAAATATCACACAACAATATAAATGGGTTTGGGTTGACGCGGGTTTCTCTGAGGAGTACAGTGGGCGTTGAAGCGCACAGAACCCTTTGACGCCTCCCCGGGGCGCCGCAAGCAGGATCGAGCGATAACTTGCAAGCAAGTTTCTGCAAAAATCTGCGAGCGTGGCATGGTAACGAATCGAAAACGGCCCTCAGTGAAGCCAAGGAAGAATCCCGCCGGCGGTTGTTTTAATCCAAACGCCGATTCTTCTCTGCACTCAGTGTTTCATTTCGCTTTGCGACGCCCGCAAAGCATGAAAAGTCCGGCTACCGTCATTCCCGCGAAAGCAAGAATCCATATTGACTCCCCCGCCTTCGCGGGGGGTGACATTGGCAACTTTTAAGGGCGGTGTGACAGCCAGAAAGCGTTTTCAAGATCGAGCGGAAGGCTTATTCGCATTATTTTATTGTGGAGGTGAGTTAATGAACAAATATTTAACTGTTTTAATGTCGACTCTCGGAATATTGATCGCTGGATTGGCCATCGCGCCGAGGCAATTACCCGCGCAGGACTTCCGGTCGAGCCTCAGCGGCCAGGTGACGGACCCGTCGGGCGCCGTGATTCCAAACGCTACCGTAACAGCGGTGATGAGCAGCACGCATCAGACTTACACAGCCAAGACCACAGGCGCCGGCGATTATTTCATCAATTATGTTCTGCCCGGCACGTACACGATTCATGTCAGCGCGCACGGATTCAAGACGGCGGTTCAGGAAAACGTGCTCATCCTTTCCGCGCAGGCCCGCGCGGTGAATTTCAAGCTGCAGGTAGGCGCGGTTCAGCAGTCCGTCACGGTTAGCGCGACCCCACCACTCATCGAAACATCGAGCGGCAGCGGCGGAACAGTGCTCCAGGCCAGGCAGGTGGCGAACCTGCCTCTGAATGGCCGCCAGATTTACATGCTGGTCGGCACGACGCCCGGCTCAAAGTTCCTCCAGACGCAATTCGGCGCGAGCGGGTTTTCAGGCACGCGCGGCTGGGACGTGACCAACAGTTATTCGATTGGCGGCAGTTCCGCGCAGGCCGGCAACTTCAATAATTTTACGCTCAACGGAAGCAACATGACCATCATGACCGGCTTCGGCGAGCAAGGCACATGGATGACTGCGCCCAACGTGGATGCTCTTCAGTCGGTGAACATCATGGACCAGATTTATAACGCGCGTTACGGGCGTACGGGCGGCGGTGTGGTGAACATGGTCACCAAGGCTGGAACCAATCAGTTCCATGGTGACTTGTACGACTATCTGGAAAACGGCGCACTGGACGCCAACGTCTTTGAGAATACCTCAACGGCCTACCCACCCAGAAGACGATTCAGAACCAATTTGGCGGCACTTTCGGCGGACCGATCGTCCACAACAAAATTTTCTTCTTTGGCAGCTACGAAGGCTACCGCGAGTCAATCCCGTTCGTCACCGTAGCGAGCGTGCCGACCGCCGCTGAACGGACCGGAGATTTTTCCGGAACTCCATATACGATCTACGATCCTTCAACCACCGTCTGCAACTCGGCCGGCGGGACGCTCGGCGATTGCGCGGGCAACCATTATTCCCGAACGGCTTTCACCAGCGACCAGATTCCAACAGCAGATATAAACAAGGCCGGGCAGGCGCTGGTCAACCTGTTTCCCATGCCGAATACCAACATCACTTCCGACCAGAATAATTACATCGCTTCTGCGCCTGATAAGTACCGTTACGATCAATGGATGCTGCGCGGCGATTACACTACGAGCGACAAAACGCGCTGGTACACCACTTACGAATGGCAGCACGGTCACGAATTCCGCAATTCGAGCGGATTCCCGGGAGCGGCGGAGAATGGCAACATCGATCACAGCCGCAACAACATGGTGGCGTCAGGCGACATGACCCACATCTTTTCCGCCTCCATGGTCGGCGACTTCAAGGTTTCCTTCGCGCGTTTCGCCGAGCCAGAATTTAACGGAAACCTCTCTGCGCAGAAGGGCATCGGGACGCTGGGTCTCACGTACCCGTTTGCCGGAAGCGTGGTCGATCAGAACCTCCTCCCGCAGATCACGTTCAACGAGATTTACCCTCAGATTGTCGGCAACCAGACATCAGACGACATTTACACCAATACAGTTTTTGACGCCGATTTCACCAAGACACACGGGCGCCATACGATCGAGTTTGGCGGCGAGTGGGGCGAATACAATTTTGCCTCCGCGCCCGGCGGCAGCCCGAACGGCGATTTTGAGTTCGGAACGGATGACACCCAGTACAACCCAACGCAGCGGAACGTGCTATCAGGAATTAACGATGGTAACAACATCGCCGACCTGTTGCTTGGATATCCCGACAGCGGCGGCGTGGATTGGAACACTAGCGAGATGGAAGACACACCAATGTGGGATATCTATGGTCAGGACAACATTCGCCTGACGCATCGGCTCACGATTCAGATCGGCTTGCGTTATGACGTGCAGCGTGGTCTGCGCGACCGTTATAACCGCCTAAATCGCGGCATTTGTGTGACCTGCGTCAACCCGATCACGAACAACGCCACCTACCAGGCGAATCTTGTGGCGGATACGCCGGCGTGGCTGGCGTACGGCTTCAGCCCGCAGGACGTTGCCAATCTTTCGACCCTTTACGGCACGATCCAGTTCCCGGGCGTGAACGGCCAGACGCGCGACGCTTACAACACCGACTGGAGCAACATCGGCCCTCGCTTTGGTTTTGCATACATGGTTAACGACAAGACCGTGGTGCGCGGTGGTTTTGGCTGGATGTACTCCTATGGAATCGAAGGCGGCACATCGGATGGATTCAGCCAGGGAACCGGCTATGTAGGCTCTCTGAACGGCGGAATCACTCCTACCGATTATTTTCGCAATGGCGCGCCGTTTCCCAATGGCCTTGACGTGCCAGTTGGCACTTCGCTCGGCGGACTCACCAGCGTGGGCAACGGGGCGAACCTGGATTTCCCCGGCCGGCGCATTCCGCGCATCCAGATCATGTCGATCGGCGTGCAGCGCCAATTGCCCGGCCACATGCTGCTCGATGTGAAATATGCGGGCAACTACACCAGAAACCTGCGTGACCACGTCTGGGTGAACGGTTCGCTGCCGCTCAGCGGCGGTCCGATGCCTGGCAATCTTGGCTATCCGCAGTTGCAGGAGAATAATTACCAGTCCAATGTTGCGGACTTTTACGGCAACCAGGTTCCGAACCCGTTTTACGGCGTCGTTCCGGCGAGCTCGAATTACGGCTCTTCGTCCACGATTCAGGCGGCGCGGCTGCTTGTGCCATATGCTGAATTCAACCTGGTAGGTGATTACACCATGCCGCTCGGCAAGGTCTGGTATGATTCGCTCCAGGTGAAGCTCGACAAGCGGCTTTACGGCTCGAGGCGCGGCTTGAGTTTTCAACTGGCCTACACTTATTCCAAGAACATGCAGTACGATGGCTGGCGCAACGGCTGGCCGTGGCAGGACGCGAAGCAGATTTACGAAATCACGGGCGACGACCGCACCAATGTCTTTTCATGGACCTCGGTGTGGGATTTGCCGATGGGCCGCGGAGCGAAATACCTGCTGACAAATCCCGGTCCGGTGCTCAACCAGATCATCAGCGGTTGGAGGCTGAGCGGGGTTTTCAGCCTCGAGTCTGGTACGCCCGACGGAATCGCGGGCAGGTGGCCTGTCGCTGGGAGCACGTATCAACCTCCCCTCGACCACGCGGTAGCTCAGGGTTACAGCTACATCCCACCGGGTGGCTCAACCTTCACGCAGTGGATCAACAACTGCGGCGGCGTTCCGCTCAACTGCCTCCCATCGACGCCTTCGTTTTCTCAAGGAAATCAGCCTGACCGGATCTCTTACGTCCGGCAATATTCTGTTCCGGATCTGGACATGAGCCTGATCAAGGACTTCCGGATTACCGAAAGCAAGACGCTCGAATTGCGCGCCGATGCTTTCAACTTCATGAACTCGCCCCTCTTCGGCGGACCGGACACGAACCCGAACGACGGCCCTCCGGTGCGCTTGTCGAACGGCGACTTAAGGGGATACGGTACCGTGAGGCTGTTCCAGGACAATTTCCCGAGGATTATTCAGCTTTCGCTGAAGTTTAAATTCTGAACGCCGCGACGCTCTGAATGACTTGCTGGGCTTGCGGCGCCGCGAAGTCGGGGTCTAGACCGTTCCGAAAGAACCTGGACTCCC
>JBOGJT010000356.1:0-1962 GCA_050745065.1 Terriglobia bacterium | reverse complement strand
GCGCCCGCCAATGCCGGGCGCAGCAAGCAGCGCCCCTACGCCGTATTTTCATGCGTCGCGGGCGCCGCAGAGCGACATGACAACTCCCCAGAATGGCACGCTTTCGGAGTTATTCACTTGCCGGTTAGGGCTTAACGTGTACGGTAGAGGAGTACGATCATGATGCAAAGATGGGGAGCACTGGCTGCTTTGTTGCTACTCATGATGCCAGGATTGCTCATCGCCCAAGAGCATGAGCCCAAGATCATTGACGTTCACGTGCACTACAACGGGGAGCCGGGATTCCTCCCCAAGCTCCTGGCCAAGCTGGACTCGGTGGACGGGCTTGTCTTTCTACTCGTTACGCCGCGAGCTTTTAACGAGGCCGTTCCAGTCATCAAGGCGCATCCGAACCGCCTGATCGGGTTTGGGGACATTAGGTTGGACGCGCCCGGCGCGCTCGAGGAAGTTGACCGTTTTCATGCGGCGGGCTTCCGCGGTATCGGCGAGATGTCGTCGCCATTACACAATTACGACGACCGCAGCTATTGGCCCGTCTACCAGCGCGCCGTAAAATACCACATGATCCTCCTGTTCCACACCGGGATCGTAAACCGCGAGACCCCGCAGGTGCCCGAGAACGTCAGCTTTGACCGCATGCGCGCGACGCGGCTCGACCTGATCGCGAGGCGCTTCCCCACGCTCACCGTGATTGGGGCGCATCTGGGCAACCCCGATTACGCGGAGGCCGCAGAGATTGCGCGCTGGAATCCCAACCTCTACTTTGACCTTTCTGGCTCGTCGCTCATCAAAAAGGCGGGTGACTATACGTTCTTTAAGTCCATCTTCTGGTGGTCCGGCGTGGTAAGCCCGCATACGCCTCCGTCCGGCGTGAGCGCGTTTGAGAAACTGGTTTTCGGCTCCGATGTTTTTGGCGGGGATCTGGCGGAATTTGATCGAGAAGTCGCCCGCTACCATAAAATGCTGGACGCCTGTGACGTTCCCAAGAGCGCTCAGGAAATGATTTTCAGCGGTACCATGTGGCGCATTCTCCATCGCTCCGATGGGCAGCCGTGAATTGACTCAAGGAGCAAATATGAACAAGCAATGCTCACGCCGTGAATTTCTGGAAAGGTCCGCGGCTTTCGCATTAGTCGCGGCTGCTGCAACCCGGGCGGGAACGCTGCTGGCGGGCGATCCTCATCTGCAATTTCCGTTGGGGCGGAGGGATCGCCTGGCCGTCACTTCCTACCCTTTTCGCGCCTTTATCGAGAGTTCCACCAACCCGGCGCGTGACAAGAGCAAGCCGGGCATCGACCTGAAGGACTTTGCCGCCATGGTGGCGGAGAAATTCGATGTGCACAATATCAACCCATTGAGCAATCATCTCAGCTCAACCACGCCGTCTTACCTGGATGAATTCCGCGCGGCGGTGGCAAAGGCCAGCTCTCACCTTGTGGGTCTGGGTCTCGGAGGAGCTCCGTTCTGGGATCCGGACCCCGCCAAGTGCGAGGCTGCCGTGGCCTACGGCAAGAAGTGGATTGATATTGCCGGGGTTCTCGGGTCGCCAAGCGTGCGCCAGCACCTGCGCGGATCTCACGGCACGCAGCCGAACGTTGACTTGGCTGCAAAAAACCTCGGGCGCCTGGCGGATTACGGTGCAAGGAAAAATTTGGTGGTCAATCTGGAAAACGATAGCCCGGTGAACGAGAACCCGTTTTTCATTGTGAAGGTGATTGAGAAGGTGGGGAATCCGTACCTGCGCGCGCTGCCGGACTTTGGCAACTCCATTCGCGGAGAAAATCAGGCGTACAACCAGCGCGCGGTTGCCCAGATGTTCAAGCACGTGTTCAACATGTCGCACGTGAAAGACGCGCTGAAGGGGAGCGGTGATAAGGTCTATAAAATCGACGTGGCCAAGCTCTTCGCGATTGCCAGGGCCAGCAACTACCGCGGCTACTTCTCCATGGAATGGGATACTGG
>JBOGJT010000355.1:0-3691 GCA_050745065.1 Terriglobia bacterium | reverse complement strand
ATAATCCGCTGGGGCCAGTGGCGAACGCCGCGGCGCTGCATTTTGCGATGTCCACGCCGAACTTCCTGATCCAGGAAGACATGCTCACTGACGTGCCTTGGCGCTGGGACGTGGTACGCCATTCGCTCGAAACGCACAACGGCTACTGGCAAAAATCCGAGTTGCCCGGCCTCGGCGTGGAAGTGAACGAAAGCGAGGCGGCCAAGCACCCTTTTCAGCAGGAAGTGATGCACCCCGCTACGATCCGGGCTCGAGACGGCGCCATTCTGGATTGGTAGGCGTTCGCGCCCTGCAACCCGATTGCAGCGGTCTGTGGACACATTGGAAGATGAACCTGGAGGGTTCCCACCCCTGTAATGCAACGTCGTAAGTTCTTATTGTTTCCGCACGATTTAAGAATATGTCATTCTGAGCGGAGCGAAGAATCTGCTTTCCCCGAGGCTGACTCATCGCAAGCAGTTACTTCGCTTTGCTCAGTATGACAGATCCCTTTGTTACCGCTGTGGCTGCGCTGCGCTACCCGCAGCTATAGCCAAGATCTTCAGATAAATCATGACTCCCGGTACAAGGGCGGCCACCTCCCATCTCAGCGCCGGCTACAATCGCGCATACGTATGGGCCATTTCTCTCGTCGCGGCGCTGGGCGGCCTGCTATTCGGCTACGACTGGGTCGTGATCGGTGGGGCGAAGCCGTTTTACGAACAATTTTTTCATTTGAGCGATCCCAGCCAGCAGGGTTGGGCCATGAGTTGCGCGCTTGTAGGCTGCTTGATCGGCGCACTCGCCTCAGGCGGCCTTACAGAGCGGTACGGGCGCAAGCGATTGCTGATTGCCGCGGCGATGCTCTTTGCCGTGTCGTCCCTGGGCACGGGGTTGGCGGACGCTTTCACCACCTTTGTCGCTTGGAGAATTGCCGGCGGAGTGGCTATTGGATTAGCGTCGTCGCTCTCGCCGATGTACATTGCCGAGGTTGCGCCCGCGCACCTGCGGGGCAAGCTTGTGTCCATGAATCAACTGACCATCGTCATCGGCATCCTGCTGGCCCAGTGCATAAATTGGCTGATTGCGAAGCCGGTGCCAGCCAACGCCACGGCGCTCGATATTCTCAATTCGTGGAACGGCCAGGCCGGATGGAGGTGGATGTTCTGCGTCACGGCCGTGCCCGCGTTGTTGTTCTTCGCCGGGATGTTCGCCGTGCCGGAAAGTCCGAGGTGGTTGGCAACAAAGGGGAAATCCGGCGCCGCGCGCCGTGTGCTGGAAAGAATTGGCGGCAGCGCGTACGCAAATCTGGCTCTCAGTGAAATCGAATCGAGCATCGGGCACGATGCAGAAAAGGCCGGCCTTACAGCCCTCCTTCGGCCCAACGTGTTTAGGGCCCTTACATTGGGGGTGGCACTCGCCGTGTTTCAGCAATGGTGCGGTATTAACGTCATATTCAATTACGCGGAAGAAGTGTTCGCAGCGGCAGGCTATAACGTGTCAGCCATTCTGTTTAATATCGTGGTCACGGGCGTGGTGAACCTTCTCTTCACCTTCGTGGCCATCGCGCTGGTTGATAAAACGGGCCGCCGGAAGTTGATGCTCGGCGGCGCGGCGGGTTTGGCGGTGATCTATATACTGCTCGGCGCCGGTTATCGCGCCGGAAGCCAGGGCTTGCCGATGCTCCTCCTGGTGGTCGCCGCCATCGCGTGCTATGCGATGTCTCTCGCTCCGGTCACCTGGGTTGTGATCTCCGAAATCTTCCCCAACCGCGTCCGGGGCGAGGCGATGTCCGCTGCCGTCACCTCGCTGTGGATTGCCTCCTTCATCCTGACTTACACATTCCCCATGCTGGACAATCGCCTTGGGTCGGCGGGAACTTTCTGGGTGTACGCATCCATTTGCGTCGCGGGGTTTCTCTTCATCAAGCGCCGTCTGCCGGAAACAAAAGGCAAGACCCTCGAGGAAATCGAGGCACTGTGGGTCTGACTCCGCACGTTTCCCTGAAGCGCTGGGTTGAGCGCTAAGCGCGGCTGGCCTGCTCGAGCACGCGGCGCAGGTGCTGGCCGACGATCCGGTCCTCTCCGGGCTGTAACATCCACACGCCCACGACAATCGTTTTGCCGTTGCTCGGGAGACCCGCGCTGACGTCGTCGCTGCCGGTGGCCGGATTCAGCTCGATGCTCGGCGTGCCCTGCCGGAGCGCCTCGGCCACCTGCCGGGCCGTCATCTTAATGCGAGCCTGATCGTAGGTGATCAGCAAGTGCGGAACGTGATTCGCCACCGGCGGCACGTACACCGTGCATTCGACGGTCGGGACGCCTTTCAGTTCGTTGGCAATCAAATCGGCCCGCTGCCGGAATTCCTTCTCCATACCCTCGTCGGTTTGGCTCAGATACCAGTCAACCGCCGCGACCATGCCTACGATTTGTTCTTTGGCCACCTTCATCCCGCGGCCGACCGTATCCGAGAAGGGATTATTGTTGGGCGCGGCGGCATCGATAAGATCCTTTCGCCCCAGCAGCAGGCCCGCGTTCTGAGGGCCGCGTAGTCCCTTGCCGCCGGAGAACGTGACGAGGTCGAATCCCATTTTCGTGTAGTTCCAGAGGTTGGAGATGGGCGGAACGTCTGCCGCGGCATCGTTGAAGCACGGCACGCCGTGCTGGTGGGCCACGCGGATCCAGTCTTCGCGGCTAATCTGGCCGCCCTCGGCGGCGTTAAAGAAATGGCACATCACGGTCTTGTCCGTGAACGCCTTCTGGTAGTCGTCCATGGTGACGACTTCCACAAACTTGATGCCGCAATTCCGCAGCGCGTGGTCGTAATCGTACCGGTGCGCCTTCTGAACGATCACCTCATTTTTAAGGCCCGACATATCGGTAGGGATGTTCTGAACCGCCTGCTTGTTTCCGAGGGTCACGCACGCTGCCGTTCCCAGCGTTAGCGCCGAAGCAGCGCCGGCGGAGACTAAGGCGGCCTGGCATTGCAAGCGCCGGGCGAGATACTCTCCCGCCTTTTGCTGCAGCTCGATCAGCCGGACAGGATGCTTTGCCGCGACGGCCACCGCCGCCTGCACCGAAGGCGGCATGATGGAAGCCGTGAGGATCGTATAGGTTCCGGCGGCGTTGATAATCTTGGTGACCCCCAGCTTATCGTAATAATCCACGCCGTGCCCTCCGCCTCCATCCATACGCTCCCTGGCCAGCAACGGCGCGCCGGCGCCCGCAAGGCCGCTGAGCGCGAGCGCGCCTCCTCCCCATTTAAAAAAATCTCTTCGTGAACGCGTTGACTCCATGGACATCCTCCTTGACCGACTACCAGCATACCTAGAAGGCGCGTTTCAATGCAAACCGCATAGCCGGTGCGGGCCGTGGAGCTTCAGATCGGCCAGAAGCGGCTCATGCCCCAGCTTCAGATCAAGGTTCCGACCCTGAGAAGATGGGGTAAGAAGATGGCGGTTGTTGTGGATCACAGTTTCTTTTTCGCAATGGGGAAGATGCGAACGGTGCCCCATATCACCAACTGTGATGTCGCTTGGTTCGTCGTGAGGTACGAAGCGATTGCGGAAGGACGTTATCGGCTGGTTCGAGATGCGGTTCAATTCACCACACTAGAGGATTCAGTCGAGGGACTAACGGCTGGCGTACCCGTGAGCCTGGAGGTCTTCGAAAAGCGAATCCTGGCAAAATTGGGACGGCTTTCTGGCCCATCC
>JBOGJT010000354.1:0-12651 GCA_050745065.1 Terriglobia bacterium | reverse complement strand
CAATCGTGGTGGAAGGGCCGTGACCGGGGAAGACGGGTGTGGCGTCGGGAAGGCGGAAGAGCGTATCTTCGATCGAGCGCAGAATTTGCCGCGAGTCGCCGCCCCAGAGGTCGGTCCGGCCGACGCTTTCTTTGAACAGTGTGTCACCGCTGAAGAGCCGCGCCGCCTCGCCCGGCAGGTAGAGCGAGAGGCTGCCCGGTGAGTGGCCGGGCGTCCAAAGCACGTCGAGGCTTAAAGACCCGGCACGCACCGCGTCACCCTCTGTCAAAAACTTGTCGACCGTGACGGTGCCCGGTGTGTCAACGCCCAGCCACGAGGCTTGAGCCGCAAGGTTTTCGTAAAGAAACAAGTCGGCCTGATGCATCAACACCGGCGCGCCGGTAGCTCGATGGAGCTTTTCAATACCGCCCACGTGATCGATGTGCGCGTGCGTGGCGACGATCGCTTTCACCGTCAAGTGGTGGCGGTTCAGGACTTCCTGCACTCGATCGATTTCGGCGCCGGGATCGATCACCAGTGCTTCGCCGCTGGCTTCATCGCCCAGGATCGAGCAATTGCAGGCCAGTGGACCCACGGGAAGAATTTCATGAATCATCCGGTTGTCTCGTTACACGCGCACAAGAACGGCGGCGAAAAAACCGTCGAGTTGTTGCATTCCCGGACGGGTGCGGAACGATCCCGCGTCATCAAATAGCTCATCCGGCATATCAGCGGGAGCGATGCGCGGCGCCGGAAGGCGCAACTCACCGCGGCGCAATTGGCGATACCCGGGGCACGATGCCACGGCCTTCGCCACGACGTGTTCGTTCTCCTCGGGCTCGAGCGAGCAGGTGGCGTAGACTAGTCTGCCGCCGGGAGTAAGAGCCGTCAAGCCATTCTGAAGCATGCGGCACTGCGCGGCGGCGAGCCGCAAGATGTCCTCGCGCCGCAGCCGCCACTTGATCTCGGGGTTACGTGAGAGCGTGCCCGTGCCTGAGCATGGCGCGTCCACGAGCACCCGGTCAAAGCGCAAGGCGAAAGGCAGCGGCTCGGCCGCGTCGGCGATAACGGCATATCGCCTAACGTCCGCCGGCCACTGGGCGCGCAGGAGGCACTCCATGGTCCGCAGCCGCCGCTGGCTCCGGTCGCAGGCGACGTAAGTTCCGGCGCGCAGGTCATCTGCGATCTGGCCAGCTTTGATGCCCGGCGCGGCGCATAGGTCGAGCACGGTCTGCCCCGGCAAAGGGCTAACGAGCTCGGCCACCCGCTGCGACGCCTCGTCTTGAATCACCACGCGCCCTTCGCGCCATGCCGTCGAGGAAAGCACATTTCCTGAAGTCACCCACAGCGCGCGCCGCGCCACCGTTCCCGGTTCCGTGTCGACGCCATCGTCGCGCAACTCCCGCTGCAGGTCCTCCCGCGAAGCAGCCGAACCCGTTAGGCGCAGGCAGGTGTGGGGAACGGATTGGCTGGCCAGAACGATAGAGTCCGTTGCCGCGCCGCCAAAGTTTTGCCGCCAGCGCTCACGCATCCAGCCGGGAACCGAGCGGCGCGAGATCTCAAGATACTCTCCGTCCTCGGCGCTCTTGAGCGGCAGGCGCTTACACTTCCGCAATACGGCGTTAACCAGTCCCGCCGCAGACCGCTTGCGCGCGATCTTCACCATCTCGACGGATTCGTGGACCGCGGCGTGCGCCGGAACATTCTCGAGATGGCGGAGTTGATAAATGCCCAGCCGCAGGATGGCAACCACCTCGCTGTCGAAGTAGGACATCGGTTTGGACGAGAGGTTCTCGATCTGGAAATCGAGATCGCCGCGCCAGCGCAGCACCCCCATAACCAACGCTGTTGTAAGGCGCCGGTCAGCGTCACTCAGGCCGGAGATACGCGGAGATTGAAGCAGCTCGACGGCGAAACCGCGGCCGGCGTCAACGCGCTGCAGGATGAAGAGGGCCGCCTCGCGGGCGGGTGAAATGGGCATGGCAGACAGCGCCTACTTGACGGGCTCGGAATTAACGATTCCAGATTGCGGATCTCGGATTCCAAATTCCAAACCTGCCTATGGCCGGAGCAGCCGGGCAGCGTCCTTGGCGAAGTAGGTGAGAATGATATCGGCGCCCGCCCGCTTGATGGAGATGAGGCTTTCCATCATGACCCGCTCCCGCGCCACCCATCCCAACTGTGCCGCGGCGGCGATCAGAGAAAATTCACCGCTCACCTGATAGGCGGCCAGCGGCACATCGAACTCGCGCCGGGCGAGCGCGAGGACATCCAGATAGGGCATGGCGGGCTTTACCATGATGATGTCCGCTCCCTCTTCGATATCCAGCGCAATCTCGCGCAGTGCTTCGCGCTGATTGGCGGGATCCATCTGGTATGCTTTGCGGTCGCCGGACTGTGGCGCTGAATCCGCCGCCTCGCGGAACGGGGCGTAGAACGCCGAAGCGTACTTCGCCGAATACGCAAGAATAGGAATTTGCTCGAACCCGCCGTGGTCGAGTGCGGCGCGAATGCGTCCCACGCGGCCGTCCATCATATCCGAGGGCGCAACCATGTCGGCGCCGGCCTCCGCCTGCGTTAGGGCGATCCGGGCCAGTAACTCCAGCGTGGAGTCGTTGTCAACCTCGCCGTTTTTCACGAGGCCGCAATGGCCGTGGTCGGTGTATTCGTCCAGGCACACATCGCAAATGACCAACAGATGCGGCACGGCCTTCTTCACCGTTCGTACCGCGCGCTGGACGATTCCATCGGGATTGTAGGCGCCGGAGCCCACAGCATCTTTGCCTTCCGGAATGCCGAAAAAGATCACGCCGGGAATCCCCAGTCCGGCAACGGCTTTGCACTCCTCGACGACGAGATCCACCGACCAGCGGAAATTTCCCGGCATGGAGTGGATTTCGTTTTTCACGCCCGATCCTGGGCAGACGAACAGCGGGTAAATGAGCGAAGAGCGAGCCAACGCGGTCTCCGCGACGAGGTCGCGCAAGGCGGGCGTGCGGCGAAGGCGGCGCGGACGATGGATGGGAAAGGGCATGGGGTTCCTCCGCAGCGCGGAAGCCTTTACGGAATCTGCCTCAATTGCCGCTGCAGGAACTCGCCGGGCTTCAGACTCCCGAAGGTGCCGATATTGCCAAGAGTCACGGAGAGTCTGAACATATTTTCGTTACGAATCGCACCCAGGTTGAAGCGCTCGTACTGGGCGTTCAAGCTGAAGCAACCAAAATTGTAACTCGCCTGGCCGATAAAATCTTCCACGATGCCCTGCGACAGGTTATCGTCAACGCGAAACGCTTCGGTTAGGCCTTTACGGCTGGGGTCGCCGTGGCTCGCCATCATATCCAGCAGGTTGAAAGTGGGCAGCGCCGTCAGCGGCACGTTGGGCGCGATAGGGGCGGGCAGCAGAACGGTATGGCTGACGAAGAAATCCGTGAGCGCCACGTCCACGGCATGGCTGTGCAAGCGCGAAGTAATGCCGGCGTTCAGCAGGCCTCCGCCCGCCGGATCGACGTCCGCACGGAGCTCTGCGTCAATTCCCGCGACGGGTGATACGCGCAACACGGAGTCAATCGGCGACCACCGCCGTCCCTCAGGAAACGCGAAGCCGGTCAGCGAGAGCGTGGGGGCGATGGCCGCTTCGTTGCCCGGCGCGACGGCGCCTCCGAAGGTGGGGTCGAAGAAGTATTTCTGCGTCAACGTCCACGAAATCAAGTCGCGGGACTGAGTATTTTGAGTTTGCCCGGCCGGATGATCTTTCCGGCCGAGAATTGCGGTGGTGAGCGAGTATTCGATTTCGTTGTCATCCGTCAGGATGTCCGTGGTATCGAACCGCACGATGTCAAACATGTTCTGAGGGTCCGTGGCTTTCACCAACTGATACTTGATGTCCGGCTCGATCACGTGTTTAAGGCGCATACCAAAGAAGGATTTCGAGAAGACCTTTTCAAACGACGGCGGCCGCAGGTCAACGGAGAATTCGCCAAGGAAGCGGTTCAACGGAGCGTGGTCAGGCCGCAGGCTGGTTCCATAGTACGTCTCGCGCACACCGGCCGTAGGCGTCAGGTGAAAGCCCCAGAACGGGCGCGAGCGCAGCGTGATATGTGGAAATAAATCCATGCGCTCACTGATCGTGGGCGTGGAAAACCCCGGGTCCGAGCGCCCCACACCGCCCAAGGAGGACTCGAACCCGAAGAAGAAGGGCGTGTGAAGGATTTGCTGATCGACGCCCGAAAAAGAAACGCTGGGAGCGCGGCGAATGATGATGGACTGCTCGTGGGTTGGCGCCGCGGAAAGAAAGTCCTGATATCGTGACGCGAAGAGATTGATGCTGTAAGCGTCAAAATTCTTGGAGGCAAATCCGGACTGAGTGGCCTCGGAGAAGACGGCAGTGTTGAAGGTGTTTGACCACGTGGTGCGAAACGCGAGTGAGTTGACGTAACCCACGTTGACTACCCCGCGAAATCCATCCCCCAGGTCATCCGATTCGCCTACGACGTTGAAGCTCGCCCCAGGGGCCCGGATATTTCTAAGCGATCCGCTGGCGCGGTCATCAATCCCAAATACGTCCGCGGTAATTTTGCTGGTCGAGCTGGGCGTTGCGCGGAAGCGTCCGGAAAATGCCGCGCCACGGCGGCTGAAATCTTGTAGACCCAGCAGCAGATCCGCGCTGCGGTTGATGGCCCAGAAAAAGCCGTCGCCGGCCACGAAGCCCTTTTGCGTGCTCTCACCAATCTCGGGCACGAGAAAACCCGTCTGGCGAGGTTTGCGTGCCGCGGACACTACCACGTATGGCAGGTAGAAGACGGGAACGCCCACAAAACGGAACAACGCCTCGTGCGCGGTGACGTTGTGGCCCACCTCGACCTTCGCGCGGCGGAGGCCGAACGCCAAGCCACGATTGGGGTTCTCGCAGGAGCTGAGTCGCGCCTCCTCGATGGTGTAGGTGTCTTGATCTACGCGCGTAATTTTTTCCGCCCGCACAAAGAGTGATGTCGCGGGCTGCCCCGGTTGCGAGGATGCATACCGGAGATACCCGTGAACCTTGGAAAACCATCCGCTGCCGGTGCGGACGTTGTACTGCGCTTCCTGCGCTTCGAGGTGTCCCCGCGCGTCGTCAAATACCACGTGGCCGCGCGCCTCAATCAAGCCACTGGCGTCGTCATAGGTCACGCGGTCGGCTGCGATGCGCATTTCACGGTAAGTCAGCACAACGTGCCCGCGGCCCGTATACCGCTTATTTGCCCACTTCTGTGCATCCGCCCGCAGCGTGAGCGTGGTTTGTGGATTGCGATACTCCGGAGGGACCACACAACCTTGCTGCGCCATTCCGGCAAGCGACGCGTTTAAAAGCACGACCGGCAGGAGAGCAAAAATCCCTCGACCCCGGCGCGCAGGGCGGACAGGAAAGGCGCTGGAAACAGTCGGCATGGGTAAGCTGCCATTTTACCTGACGGGGCTTTGTTTTGACCAAGCCATTTGTTATGATGCTGCCGTAGAGCGCACGGCGCAGCCGGGGTTTGCTGCCCAAACCATAACGTCTTCTGACTGTCTTTATTGCGAAGGCGTAATTTCGGTTTTTTGATCAAGCATTTTGGATGCGCGCGGCCGCCGCGACAGGTGTCATCCCGCTGAAGCGGAAGTCCATTGTTTAACTGGATTCTCGCTTTCGCGGGAATGGCTGGGAACGGCCGGTGGCTGCGGCCGAAGGCCGCGCGGCGCTAGATATTTTGTAACCACTACCTGACGGACGGTGCCAGCGCAACGTGAAATGTCCCGAATGCGGTTACGTTAGCTTCTCTGGCATCCGCCAATGTAGGAAGTGTGGACACCATTTTGCTCAAGCCGGCGAGGCTCCAGGCCCCCGTTCGCCGGTCTCCCCATCCACCCCCGAATCGCACGATGCCGCGCCTTCGCTATTTCCGCCCAGCGAGCGGCGGCGTTCGGATCCATCTCCGCGCGACGCACGGCAGCCTACAGACGTCGCGGAGGGCTTTCCTGCCGGAGGTCTGAACCCGCGGATTTCCACTTCGGGCCCCTCAAGCCGGCAGGGAACCGGCGGAGCGTCTGGGAATATTCTGGACCGCGCTTTTGCGGACCGTACCTTGCGCGGCGCTAAGCCTGATCTCGAATCCATCCCGCTCGACCGGCCCGTGTCGACGGGCTTGGATCGGGCGGCGGTCCCCGTCAGTCGGAGACGACCGGACCATTTCGTCGATCCGCATCCGCAGCCCATCGTGATGGAATTCGCCAAGGTTCCACTGAGTGCGCCGGGCGCGCAAGCCGAGCCAGATGAGATTCCCGCGGCGCCACTTGGCAAACGATTCCTGGCGGCCGGGATCGACGTTCTCATCCTTGTGGCCGCGGCGTGCTTGTTTGGTGGACTCGTCACGGCGGCGCGCGGACGACTTGAACCTCGTTCTCTGGATATTGCCGTTTTGGGATTTATCGCGCTCTTCTGGATTTTTTTCTATGTCGACCTTTTCACTGCTTTCGCGCTGCATACGCCGGGTCAGGCTGCCATGGGACTAAGTGTGCGGAATCTCGACGGGGGCCCACCCACACACCCGGAAGCGTTGCTGCGCGCTTTCGGATACATCGTTTCCATCGTGGCGCTCATGCTCGGCTTTCTGTGGGCGGCAATGGATAGCGACGGCATGGCGTGGCACGATCACATTTCTGGCACCGTGCTGATCGAAGACCGCGGCTCGAATGACAGACGCTGACCCCCCGTCCCGCTAATCCCAGTGCAGAATGACTTTACATGCCTCGCCCCGCCGCATGACTTCAAAGGCGCTCTTGAACTCGCGGAAATGGAAACGGTGCGTAATGACGGGGTGGATATCCAGGCCGGACTGAAGCATGACGGTCATCTTGTACCACGTCTCGTACATCTCGCGGCCATAGATGCCCTTCAGCGTGAGCATGTTGAAAATCACGGTCCGCCAGTCGATCGACGTCTCAGCGGAAGGGATGCCCAGCATGGCGATCTTCGCGCCGTGGCTCATGTTCTGCAGCATGTCGCGGAGCGCCGCGCCATTGCCCGACATCTCCAGGCCTACGTCAAAGCCCTCCGTCATGCCAAGCCTCTGCTGCGCCTCCTGAAGCGTTTCCTTGCCGGCGTCGAGCGCCAGGGTTACACCCATCTTTAGCGCGAGGTCGAGCCGGTGCGGGTTGACGTCCGTAATCACGACGTAGCGCGCGCCCGCGTGGTGCGCCACGGCGGCCGCCATCAACCCGATCGGCCCCGCGCCGGTAATCAGCACGTCTTCACCGAGGACGGGGAAAGATAGCGCCGTGTGCACGGCATTTCCGAAGGGATCAAAGATGGCTGCTATGTCCTCATCCACCGAGGCGTGATGCCGCCAGATATTCGTCATGGGAAGCGCGATCAGTTCGGCGAACGCTCCGGCGCGGTTTACGCCGACGCCCTGCGTATGGGCGCAAAGATGGCGGCGCCCCGCGAGGCAATTGCGGCACCGCCCGCAAACCACGTGGCCTTCCCCGCTGACGATGTCTCCCGGATAAAAGTCTGCGACGTTCGATCCTACGGCTACGATCTCGCCCACGAACTCGTGCCCGATCACAAGGGGAACAGGAATCGTTTTTTGCGCCCACTCATCCCAGCCGTAAATGTGCAGGTCCGTGCCGCAGATGCCGGCGCGGCGAACCCGGATCAGGACGTCGTTGATACCGAGTTGCGGCGCCCCAACGTCTTCCATCCATAACCCCGGCTCGCGCTTGCTCTTCACGAGTGCCTTCATCGGCGCCCTCCTTGGTTTGCGGGTTGCAGCAAACGCTATTCGACTGTCTTTCTTTCCTGAAAATGGGGAAAGGCAACATTGAAAACAAATGGCTTGCGACGTTCACCGTAGGGGCGCAGCTGACGGGAAGCACTGCTTCCCCTGCGCCCTTTTGGACGGTGGGCGCGGCAAACAGCGCCCCTACACCTTATTTTCATCCTTCAGGGTGTCGCGAAGCGACATGACAGAGTGAGCGCAGCGAAGAATCTGCTTTTGTGTTGAATCGACGACTTGCGACATTCTTCCTTCGCTTCACTCGGGACCGCTTCGGCTCCTGAGAATGGCACGCTTACGGAGTTTGCCGGTAACCTGCTACAGTATCAATAATTGCCAGGCTAGTGTTGCGGCTTGTAGCGCGCCGAACGGCGCCGCCCGCTCGCCCAGATGGGCATCAAGCAGGCGGGTCAGCGCACCGGGTTCGGCAGCAAGGCCACAGAGCGCCCGCCGCCGTACGAAGGCGTGCCGGTCCATCATTACCAACAACCTTCCCATCAGGTGGGGCGTCCTGATGATGCGGCGGTGCGCAGTCTGGTAAAGCGCCAGATCACCCGCTTCCATCGCCTCGGCGAGCGCCATAGCCTGTTGGAACGCGATTGAGATGCCGTCGCCCGTTATCGCGTCCACGGAACCGGAAGCGTCTCCCACCAGTGCCAGCCGGTCCCGAACCACTCGGTGGAAGGTGCGATTAGTGCACAGGGCGCCTTTCTCCGTGGAGGTGGCCCGCGCCTGGCTCAGGCGGCGGGCGACGTCAGGAAACGAGGGAAGGACCTCCGCGAGTCGAGGGTGCGAATACCGCGAGAGCAACGCAACGCATACTTCTTGTTCGCCGACGGGCGTCACGAAAAGCTGGCAGCGCTCGGCCCAGTGAACTTCAACGAAATCAGACCACGGCCTCACCCGAAAATGCTGGCGAAAACCAAAACGCCGGAAAGACCCGCGACCGTGCTCCAAGCCGGCCCAGCGACGCACTTGGCCTCTCAGCCCGTCGGCGCCGACGAGCCAATCGTAGCGCGCGAGGCGCCCGTTCACCGAAACGGGCTGGCTGGCGCCGCCGCGCACCCGCGCGCCCCACAATATCGCCACGCCCAATTCCGCGGCGCGAGCCGCCAATGCGCGATGCAGCGTGGTTCGCCGCACGCCGGAGCCGTGGTCCCGCGGAAATTGGGCTTCTGAAGAGGTCCCGTCGCCGATAAAGCGGATACCGCGAAAAGGGAACGAGTCGAGCGCTACCACGTCCACACCCAACTGGCCCAAGGCGCGGACGCCGCCCGGCATTAAACCTTCTCCACACGCTTTATCTATCGGAGGCTGCGCGCAATCGGCGACAGTGACCCGAAAACCTTTTTGGCGCGCCGCGATCGCTGCGGCAAGCCCGGCCGGTCCGCCTCCAACAATCAACACCTCCGGTCTGAGCGCATGGATATCCACGACGGCTGTCAGCTTTGCAGGGGACAACGGCATACACGTAGCAGCGGTCGCCACGTAGAGGCCCGGCCGCTCATTCGCAGTTCGGGCGGCGTAGTCCCAAGGATCGAGGTCGCGGTCAGGAAGCCAATCATCCTGCCTACCACCGCAACAGAACCAGCTCTGAACAGAAGCCAGGTCCCATGGCCGCGAGTACGCTCAGCGTCCCAGGCGGCGGGCGGCGATGCTCCATGACCTCCTCCAGAACGACAAGAACAGACGCGGACGACAGGTTGCCTACCCTCCGCAGACAATCCCATGAAGCGTCGAGGGCACTCGCCGGCAGGCCTAGCGCCGCGGTGGTCGCCTCAAGCACCTTGGGGCCGCCCGTATGCAGAATCCACGTCCCGACGCACGACCGGTCGAGTCCCTGGTCGTGGAGAAACGAATCGACGTCAGCGGCCAGATGGCGTTCGACCATCAGCGGCACGTCGGGAGAGAGAACGATTTTGAATCCCTCGCCGCAGATGTCCCAACCCATAACATACTCCGAGTTGGGATAAAACACAGACCGCGTGGCCAATACTTTCGGACCTTCTGCGCTCCCGTCGGCGTTGCGTTCAGCGCCTGCGACGAGAGCGGCTGCTGCGCCATCCCCAAAGAGCACGGCGGAAATGGCGTTGGCCACAGACACGTCTTTCAGCTGGATCGTCAGCGAGCACAACTCAACCGAAAGCACTGCGGCGATTTCGCCGGGGTACGCCTTCACGTAATCGGCCGCGCGCGCAAGGCCCGCCGCTCCGGCGACGCAGCCGAGGCCGAAAATAGGAACACGTTTGAGATTGGGCGAAAGACCCATTCGATTGATCAGGCGCGCGCCAAGCGACGGGTTGGCAATGCCCGTGATCGATACCACGAAGAGGGCGCTGAGATCCGCAGGAGAGGCTCCGGCGCGGGCGAGTGCGCCGGCAAGTGCTTGCTGGCCCAGCTCCAGCCCGTGTTCGATCCAAAGCGAATTGGCCTCTCCCCAGTCGCGGATGTGGTCATAGGCGTCGATGGGAAGCGCGAGGTGGCGGCCCTCAACCCAAGCGCGCGCGCGGAGACGGTCGAGAAGTTGGGGATTCTTCAGCCGCTGTCCCCATCGCGCCTTCAGCGCCTCAATCAGGACGTCCTGGCTGTAATACTGCTTGGGAAACGCACTGGCCACGCTGGCGATTTTCATTCGCGCGCCCTCAGAAGACCAGGGACGTGTGACTTGGACATGGAACCAGTGTAGTGGCGAAACCTACCCTGGCGATGTCAATCTTTCATCAATTCGGCAACCTCAGCGACACTCCGGGTAGGTCAGCCGATGTTAATGGCGTTTCACTTAATGACTCATCGTACCTCACTCGCCGCCGCTTTTCGCCAGGCTCAGCAGATTGGCGAACAGCCGGTATGCGCCAGGCACGCCTTCGGGCAGCTCACGGTAGAACGCATAGGCGCAATAAACGTAGGCGCCCTTGCCGTAGCGCGCCACCAGCAGGCCGCCTTTCTGGGGGGCCTGGCCGGGATCATGCGTCGAGAGCAGGGCCTTATATCGCGGGTCCCAGGTGCTCATGAATCCGTGGCCCCGCTCTTCCACCCAGCCGTCAAAATCCCCGGCGGTGATCGCATTCGGCCAAGTCATCACGCGGCTTGCGGGATCGAGCAGCGTCATCGGCGAATGCACGTCCATCACCACCTCAGGGTTATCCGACAGACTATAGGGATACGGCCCGTAATCGTGGTTATAGTCGGGCGCTTGATACTGCACGATCGCCTCACCGCCATTTTTAACGTAATCAAGCAGCCGCCGGTTATATGCGCGCAGGTCGTCTCGCACCGAATAGGCGCGCTCGCCAATCACGATCACGTCAAACTTTTCAAGATTGCCCCCTGCGAGGTCGCTGGACGCCAGAAAATGAACGTGAATGCCCAGGCTCTCAAGCGATTGCGGAACGCTATCGCCCGTACCCACCACGTACCCCACGTTCAATCCCGGTGCGATCTTCACGTCGACGCCCTGCGTCTGATAGATCGCCGGCCGATAGAGGAAATACGGCCGCAAGCCTTCGTATCCTACCGTCCGGTATCCCTCCTTATACTCGCGCCCCCGGTAAGTTGCCACGGCCGCAAGCGCGTAATGCTTCGCGGTAAGCTGCGAGAGAATTACTCTGAAGGAGAGCGGCTCGTCTTCACCATCGCGCGCCATCGAGAATTGCGCGGTGGCTGGCTCCGACCTCCAGCCTGGCGGTAAACGGAGTTCCACCGCGCCTTGAGCGGGGCCTTTCACGTTGCTGTGAATCAACACATGTAACTTGAAGGACTTCGCCCCAAGCGGCACGATACCCACGCGTGGAGCGACGGCGACAGAAATCGCCGGACCCACCACCAGCGGGTTAAGCACGGTTCCCGGACCCGTCACCCGCTTGACGCTCTGCACGACTTCGCCCAGCTTGATGGCCGCGCCGTCGTATGCGAATTCCACCCAAGCCGCCAGCGGGTAAGGAGCGAGCGAGAGGTTAAGGTATCTTGGGTTCAGAATGTCGTAATAGGGTTGCTCGATGTTGGGGCGGCTGAAGTAGGGCTTCGTATAGCGCGCGTTTTCGGGCACGGTGATCTTGAAGCGGACGCTCCGGTCCTGCTCGCCTGCGAGAGTTCTAGCCCCATCATTGGGACCGCCGCCGTTTTCCGCTTTTGTGGTCCAGTCTTCACCCTTCGATGCAGCAAGCCAAACGCGGGTGATCGCGACGGGCACGGGACTTTGATTGGCTACATGCACCCTCACCCAGAACGATTGCCCAGGAATCGCTACCTGGAAGCTTGGGGGCGTTCTGCCGCGCCGCGCCGCGCGGCCCCCGGCAGGCTCTGGCGGCGCGACGGTAGCCTGCATCTCAAGACCCAGCGCCTCGACGAGCGCGGTGTCGAATTGGGCCTCTTTCACCTCGAGCTCGTGCGTCACGTTGTACTGGGCCGCGGGTGTGAGTTGACTGTTTCGTACCGCGGTGATTAGAGAGCTCGTAGTCTTTAAGCCCTCGGACAGGAGCGGGGCGACTTCCTCCGGGCGCTGCGCCGAGAAGCGCTGCATGGCCTCGTCAACGTCCGAGTTGAGTTTTGCCAAGCCGCGCTTAAGAAAGGCGGTATCCTGGCCTTGGGCCAGATCCGCAATTCCCAGCAGCGATGTATCAATGCCCGCGAAGAAGGAGCTTTCCCGGTCTGCCGCCGCGACGCGCGAACCGAAGCGATGATAACCCCTGCGCGAAGGTCCTGCCAGCACGAGGAAGGGACCGCCGAACTGCGATTTCTGAAAGCCCATGCCGATGCCTGCCACCTGCGCGTAGGACAAGCCGGCCAGCGGCGCATAGTTTCCGTCCGGAACTTCAACGCTGGCTGTGAGCAGCCCGGGCATCCAGCGGTTATCAATGTAGTTGAAAAACCGCACGGGGTAATA
>JBOGJT010000353.1:0-4083 GCA_050745065.1 Terriglobia bacterium | reverse complement strand
ATGGAAAAATCCGCCGCGTAGGAATATGGCGTTTGGAAAGATTGGTCGATGCCGTATGCGATGCCCTCAGAACCTACCGGGTACGTGAACGGGTAGGTGGACGGCGGCGCCGCCGGCATAATTGTAGCGCCATTGTTGTCTGTCGTTGGGATCACATTCATGTTGGTGATTCGCGGCGCGCTGGCAACCGTCTGCGTATGAGCTGGGCTCGAAAGCGAGGTCGTCAGACCGACGGATCCCGACGCGTCGTAGCTCAATCCGAGCGCGGGTCCAAAGTTGTCATCGTATCTGCCGAAGCCAGCTCGAATGGAAGTCTTGTGGTCCCCGGTGAGCCGCTTCAACCATCCCGAGCTTGGATCAGGCGCCCAGGCAACCCCGACGCGCGGCGCGAAATTCAGCAGTTGCGCCGAATACAGTCCGGGTTTTCCATAGAAGGCGCCAGCGGGGGAGAACTGGATAAGCGCATCCTGGTTGGAACCGATGCCTTTCTCCATGTTCGCCGCCCGCTGGTTGAACCATGCGCCCATATTCACCGAAGGCGTCACTTCCTGGCCTGAAGTCTCCGTGAGGGGGGTCATCAACTGATAGTTCAAGCCGTAGCTGATCGAGAGGTTGTGCCGCACCCGCCACGTGTCCTCCGCAAACAAATTGTACGAGTCGGTGGCCCAATTACGAACCACGGGCGCACCCTGGGCGAGCGGCGAAGCGGTGGTTTCGTTTACCACGCTATAGTTGTACTGCGCGTCAACTTCACTGGCGATGCCCATCATGGCGGCAAGCGGAAAATCGTACGAGTGGTTGAAATCCGTAGCGACAGCCGGGAAGCAGGGCCCGGAGTGCGCGCAGCCATAAGCAGGGTTCAGGGGGTCATTGGTATTGGCGAAGCCGCCCGAGATGAGCCAGTCGGCGTTGGTGAGCGCATCGCTGAAGGAATTGCCGGTAGTGTAGCTGTGCCGGCGGATCAGCAGAAGGTCGCCGCCGAATTGGAAGTTGTGCGATCCCATCACGCCGCTCATCGTGTCCACAATATCGTGGACCGGATCAACGTCACCGTACGGGCGGGTAATGCCCTGGTCGAGGTCCCGCATGCCGATCCAAGGGAGGGAAGAAGTACCGCTTACACCTACGCTTTGCCGCGTCAGGCCGTAGCGAAAGTTGTTGACCCATCGCGGGCTGAGGATTGCGGTGTACCCGGCGACGAAACCTTTGCTCAGGTCGAGCGAAACGTCCTGGGGTGGTCTGCCGGGGAGGAAGGGAACATCGCTGAAAGGATCGTCCACGCTCGTCCAGCGGAAGAAAAGGGTCTGGTTGCCACTTTCGGTCAGTTTGTAATCGAGCCGGCCGATGTAGTAGTTATCACTGTTGAGGGTTGGCGCGCCGAAGCGGTAGCCCGCGTAATTCGGCACGTCGATTGTCGAGAAGTCGTTCGGCAGCGGATAGGTGTTGAAATAGTTGAGCGCCACCTGGCTGGGGCCTATGCCCAGCGGGTCCATTTGCTTAAGCTGCGCCGGTCCCAGCGCGTAATAACCGGGTTGGATGGGGTAACCTTGGCCAGTCGCGCCTGCAACGGTTCCGCCCGGGCATTGGCTCGGCGTGGCGCAGGCATATTCAATAATCCCTTGGCGTAGCGTCGCGCTCGGAATGGTCCGCAGGACACTCGTCGAGGACGCTTGCCGGTGCCCCTCGTAGTTCACAAAGAAGAAGAAGCGATTCTTCAGAATCGGTCCGCCGAAGGTTCCCCCGAACACGTTCCGCGTCAACTTTTCCGGAACGTTGGGTTGGCCGTTAGCCAGTTGCGACAACTTCAGGAAATAATCGTTGGCTTCGCCTGCATCGCTGCGGTTGAATTCGTAGAGCGAGCCGTGAAACTGGTTGGTGCCGCCCTTGGTCACCATGGCAATCTGCGCGCCGGCCGAGCGCCCTTGCGTCGCGCCGTAATTCGACGTAGTCACACGGAATTCCTGCACGGAGAATTGAGTGGTGGGCAACACTCCGTTGAAAGCGTACCCGGCGAACTCGTTGTTGACGCTCACGCCGTCCAGCGTGATATTGTTCTGGTCACTCCGCTCTCCATTCACAGAGCCCGCGCGCGTGTCGTAACTGTCCTCGAGCAGCTTGTCACCGTTGTAAACCACGCCGGCCTGGAAACTGAGAAGTAAGGGCATGTTCTCCGCTCGAAGCGGCAGCTGGCTGATGGCCAAGGCGCTCATGGTGTGGCCTACGCTCGCATCCGTCGTGTTCAGGACGGGCGGCGCGCTGGTCACTTCAACCGTCTGCGAGACGGCGCCCACCTGAAGGCGCACGTTCGCCGTAGCGGGCAGATTCACGAATAGTTGCAGCCCCTTCTGCACGAAGGTATGGAAGCCACGCGCGCCGACCGTCAGATTGTACGCGCCCGGCAGCACCGCAGCGTAGTAGTACTCCCCGTTGGCCTCGGTCTCCGTTGCGCGGGAAAGGTTGGTGGCAGCGTTCGTCAGGGTCACGCTCGCTCCAGGGATCACCGCCCCCGAGGGGTCCGTGACCGTACCGCGCAGCGACGTGGTGGCTTGGCCCCAGGCTACCGCCGAGAAAGCTGCTGCCAGAGCAATAACGAATCCCGTTGATCTTATGTATGCCTTCATGATTTACGCCCTCCTATTCATCTTGCTCACACCGCGTTAAATAACCGTTTAGCACACGGCCAAAAACCCTCGTCATGCGGAGCGCCCCAAGCCAGCGATGGGCATCTAATGTTGCGGCTCTCACTGAGCGCCGGTACGTCGGCGGCCTGAGGCCGCCGCTAAAGAGTGGTCCGCGTCGTTACCCGCCACAACCAAATACCAGCCACTTTTATCACCGTTCCATCTAAACGTCAACCGCCTATTCGGCGCTTATTCGGCGGTAGTGTTCACAGGTTGGCCGCCGTCGAGGTTAGTGCCAACCGCGAATGAACCGTGGACGCGGTTTATCGGCTGGCATTTCGTGATAGAGTGAAACGCTATTTTGGATCCATCACATCCTTCCGCTTGAGGGATTTCATGCTCGCCTCTCGAATCAGCCTTTGCGGCGTATTTGTTCTCTTCGCGGCGGCGCTTCCCGCAGCCGCCGCAGCTCCCGCCGTGAAGCCGTCGCTCACACTCACGCAGTTCTTTTCCGCTGCGTCGATTGGGCCAGTGCAAATCTCGCCGGATGGCCGCAGCGTGGTCGTTGAGACCCGGCGGGCTGACTGGGCGAAGAGCATTTTTCGAAGGGATCTGTGGCTCTACCGCGCCGGCGCCGGGCTCATTCCGCTAACCCAATCGGAGCGCGACTTCGACCCGCGGTGGTCCCCGGACGGCCGCTGGATTGCGTTTCTTTCGACGCGGCAGAAGGAGCCGGCGGCGCCGGGAAGCTCGCACGCGCCCGCACGCGTGGCGCAGGTCTACGTGATCCGCGCGGATGGTGGGGAAGCCATCCGTTTGACGGGAGGCTCGGAAGGCGTGCATTCGTTTGCGTGGTCCGCGGATAGCCGCGAGATTTTTTATGCCACGCGCGTGCCGTGGACGAAGCAGCAAAAGGCTGCATACAAGAAGGAGTGGCACGACGTGATTCAGTATCGCAAGTCTGAGCGCGGCGATCTGATCCGGCGTGTACGGCTTCCCGCCCCAGGCGTGCAAAGCGGCGTTGCTCCCGCGCCACACGCAACAGAATTGGTCCGGACGCCCTACTACGTGGAGCACATGGCCGCGTCGCCGGACGGCCGCTGGCTGGCGTTGGTTACAGGGCCGCCGTCGCGCCGCATCGATGACCTGAAGCCCTACGGCATTGATCTCACCGGGCTTACTGCGCCCGCGGGTTCAGCACCGCGCGTGCTGGTGCACCGGCAGTGCATCCCGGAAAACATCGAATGGTCGCCCGATGGCCAGCGGCTCTTCTTCGCCGTCGAAATGGGATCGGTCGAAGGGCCTTACGAAGACGTGCAGCCTCGCGCCTATCGCGTGAATGTCTCAAACGGCCGGATCACACGCTGGGCCGCCAAGTTCTCTGGCGGCGTGAACGGCTACGCAGCCACCCGTAACGGGGGAATCGTGGCCGCCGGCCGAATCGGAACCGAACTCCAGATTT
>JBOGJT010000352.1:0-2427 GCA_050745065.1 Terriglobia bacterium | reverse complement strand
GGGCGCGCGCGCCCACCGCTTCTTGATTGGAAGTGGTCATGGGTTGGTGGTCCGCTCCGGTCATAACCAGGGCGACGCCGTCCTCAACTCCGCCGGACGCTCGCAAACAATTCAAGGGCTTGCTGAGCTACGCGTGATTGCCTGTTTCCCTGAGTGCTTGCGAGCAGCGGTCGCAGACCGTGGGATACGCGGCGTCCTCGCCGACGTGGCTGGAATAATTCCAGCAACGCTCGCACTTCGTGCCCGTGGCGTGCGCAATACCAATCCTGATCCCCGGAAGCGCGCTCGTCGCGGCATCCGCGGGCCAGACAGATCCCAGCTCAACTTGCGAAACAATGAAGAGGGTGGGAAGAAAGGCGCGATATTCCTCGATCACCGGTTTCAGGCCATCCTGGGGATCAAGGTAGACCTTTGCCTCCAGGCCGCTTCCAATCACCTTCGCTTTTCGCGCGCACTCGAGCGCTTTCAGCACGTCGTTGCGAACCCCCATGAGGCGGTCCCACTTCTCCAAGTTGCGGGCGAGGGCCGGGGGCAGCGACTCGCGCAACTCCGCGGCGCGGACAAAGCCGGCGAGGTGTACGCTGGCTTCGCGGAGGTGCGGCGCCGGCATGTGTTGCCACGCTTCATCGGTGGTAAATGATAGCAGCGGCGCTGCCGCGCGCAGCAGCGCGTCCAGCATGCGGTAAAGCGCGGTCTGGCCGGACCGCCGGCGGCGGGACCGGGCGGCGGCGGTGTAAAGCCGGTCCTTCAGAACGTCAAAATAGAAGGCACTCAGATCAACCGCTGAAAAATCCGCGAGCGCGCGGTAAACGCGATGGAATTCGAATTTCTCGTACCCGGCTTCGACCTGTTCGAGCGCCCCGGCGGCGCGATCGAGCGCCCAAGCGTCAATCTCTTCTAAATCACCCGGCGCAACGCAATCTCTTTCGGGATCGAAATCAAACAGGTTTGCCAGGCAATAGCGGAACGTGTTGCGCAGCTTGCGGTAAGCGTCGGAAAGACGCGCCAGAATTTCGGGCGAAATCACTACGTCCTCACGAAAATCCACAGACGCCGCCCAAAGCCGCAGAATTTCCGCGCCGTGCGTCTTGATGACCTCCTCCGGCTGCACACCCGTGCCCAGCGATTTCGACATGGCGCGGCCCTCAGAATCGAGCACCCAGCCGTTCGTGAGCACCTGGCGGTAAGGCGCGGCACGATGTGTGACCAGCGCCACGAGAAGCGAGCTGTGAAACCAACCGCGGTATTGGTCGCCGCCCTCAAGGTAAACATCCGCCGGCCACGGCATGTCCGGGCGCTGCCCCAACACTGCGAAGTGGCTCGACCCCGAATCAAACCATACGTCCAGGATATCCATTTCCTTTTTCAGCTTGCTGTTCCCGCAAGCGGGGCAGCGCGCGCCCGGCTCGACGAGGTCCTCCACAGGGTGCGTATACCACGCGTCTGCACCCTCCGTGCGGAAAAGCTCGACGGCAGGCCGGGCAATCTTCGCATCCATCAGCGGCGCGCCGCATGCCTCGCAGTGAAAAACCGTGATGGGCACGCCCCACACTCGCTGGCGCGAGATGCACCAGTCGGGGCGCGTGGCAATCATGTTGGAGATGCGCTCCTCACCCCACGCGGGAGACCAGCGCACTTGCTTGATTTGATCGAGCGCTCGCTGGCGGAGCGCGTCATGGTCCATGTTCACAAACCATTGCTCGGTGGCGCGGAAAATGACCGGGTTGTGGCAGCGCCAGCAGTGCGGGTAGGAATGCTCGATCCATCCGGCGGAGCCCGCCAGCGTCCCTCGCTCGGCAAGCAGTTTGATGACCGATTCGTTGGCATCAAACACCCTCTGGCCCTTGAACGGTCCCTCTGTGAATTCGCCGCCGTCACCCACCGGGCTATAAATCTCCAGACCGTATTTCACCCCCGTCTGATAGTCCTCGCGCCCGTGGCCCGGGGCAGTGTGCACCGCGCCTGTGCCGTCTTCGGCGGTAACGTAATCCGCGAGAACGCCCGGGACCTTGCGTTCGAGAAACGGGTGCTGCATCTCAATGCCCTCAAGCTTGCGCCCGGGAATACGCGCGAGTATCTCCGGCGCTATAATGCCCACTTCCGCCAGGGCGGGACCGTAACGGCGGCTTTCCAGCAAATACGCGTCCCCGGCCTCGTCCGCAGCGGCCACGTATTCGAAATCGGGATGGAACGCCACCGCCATGCTGGCGGGAAGCGTCCACGGAGTCGTGGTCCAGATCAGCACCCAGACTTTGCGCCCGGCGAGATTCGCCTCAAGCCGCGCGGGGTCTGACAGGAGCGCGTACTTCACGTAAATCGACCGGCTGCGGTGGTTTTCGTACTCCACCTCGGCCTCAGCCAGCGCCGTCTTGTCATAGATGCACCAATAGACCGGACGGCGCCCGCGATAAATGTAGCCGCCTTCGA
>JBOGJT010000351.1:0-3341 GCA_050745065.1 Terriglobia bacterium | reverse complement strand
GCCGGTTCGCGCGGACACGATTACCCAGACCAATGCGCAAGGCGAGACCCGCGTTATCCAATCGGCTGCGATCGTCATCCAGAATAACTCAGACGCGGTCATCTACAAGCACTTTGACCTTAAGCAGCGCCGCGTGGTGGAGGATCACCTCGATCAAGGCAGCCTGCCCTACCAGGTGGTCGTGAGCAGCGCTGCGCAGCACGCCCAAATCGTCAACCTCTGGAAGAAGTTCGGTTACACGGCGACGGTGGTAACTCAGGTGGGGAAGAAAACGCAGATTTACGACGCCTATTTCGATTTTTTCCCGGCGCCGGGTGGCCTCGGCGCTTTTCTGCAAACGGTCCCCGCGCGCACCAACTTACCTCTCCTTCTCGATAGTGGGGGCGCGGACCAGGTCGATTTCGACCAGATCACGAGCATTCGCAACCAGGGCGGCCATCTGACCGCGACCTTGTCGAACGGCAAGGTGGAATCCGGTAAATTCCTCATGCCCACGCAGCAGCCCGCCGTCGTACACCTCATGGGTATTACGGACCAATACAAACCTGCCAGCAGCCAGGTCTACGATTTCTCCATGCCGCTCAGCGATATTCAGCAGATCGATTTTCGGACCGGCGGCTGACGCAGCGTGTTGCGCCGCCGCATCGCGGGAAAAGGGGGTCCTGCGTGGTATGGTATGATGCGTAGCGTGATTGGCCTGGATTATTCATGAATGGTTAGGAGGGCGGGGTTTTAACCCCGCCGAAAGCTTGCATCGTTCTATTCCCTTTG
Organism: Terriglobia bacterium; assembly: GCA_050745065.1. Classification (GTDB taxonomy): domain Bacteria; phylum Acidobacteriota; class Terriglobia; order UBA7540; family UBA7540; genus RH2-MAG17b. Next base: position 2,570 of record JBOGJT010000351.1, on the reverse strand, counting down.
TCTTGCCGGATGAGCGGATTGTTATAACGATCCGCTCAGCCGGCAAGACAAGGAAATTTAAGGCGCCGTTTAACGGCACGGCCCAATTTTGAAAAAGCGGCCCTGCCCTCCTGACTGTCAAACCGAACTTCAAGAATAATCCGGGTAGGGTTTAGCCCTCCCGATACGGCTGGCCTCATCACGGAGTTACTGAAATGCCCCACACCACGTTGGGCGTCATCGCAGGAAATCGGGGTTTCTTCCCCGCGGCCCTCGCCCGAGAAGGCCGCGCGCAAATGTTGCGCGTCCTCGAGCAGGAGGGTTACAAGACGATTTGTCTCACGGCCGAGGAGACGCCAAACGGCGTCGTAGAATCGCTGGCCGACTCCCGCAAGTGTGCCGAGCTTTTCAAGAGGCATCGTGAGGGCCTTGACGGCGTCGTGGTGACGCTTCCCAACTTCGGCGACGAAAAGGCCGTCGCCAACGCGCTGCGCATAGCTCATCTCGAAGTTCCAGCGCTCATCCACGCCTTCCCGGATGAGCCGCAGAAGATGCAGATGGGCGGCCGGAGAGACAGCTTCTGCGGCAAGATCTCCGTCTGCAACAACCTCTGGCAATACGGCATCCGCTTCACCCTGACCCGCCGGCATACCGTTCAACCCGATTCCGACTCATTTAAGCAGGACCTTGCAGCGTTTGCGGCCACGTGCCGCATCGTGAAGGGGTTGAAAAACGCCCGTGTGGGGGTGATCGGCGCACGCCCAGCCGCGTTTAACACCGTCCGCTTCAGCGAAAAACTGATGGAGCACGCGGGAATCAGCGTGGAGACGCTGGACCTCTCCGAAGTGATCGGCCGGGTCAGCCGCCTCAAGGATGGCGATGCGCAGGTACAATCCAAGCTGCAATCGATTGGAAGTTACGTCTCAACGAAGGGCATTCCCGATGCTTCTCTGGTAAAAATGGCGAAGTTCGGCGCCGTCGTGGACGAATGGGTGCGCGCGAACGAACTGGCGGGCACTTCCGTCCAGTGCTGGACGGCGATGGAGGAGTTTTTCGGCGTTGTGCCGTGTACGCTCATGAGCATGATGTCCAACAACCTCCTGCCGAGCGCCTGCGAGACGGACATGGCCGGCATGATCGCCATGTACGTGCTACAACTTGCCGCCCAGGAGCCCAGCGCCATCGTCGATTGGAACAACAATTTTGGGGATGATCCGGACAAAGCCGTAATCTTCCATTGCTCGAACCTTCCCAAGCATTTCTTCGAAGACTTCAAAATGGATTTTCAGGAAATCATCGCCTCGACGCTCGGCAAAGAAGGCACGTTTGGCACGGTCGTGGGGCGACTGAAGGCCGGCCCGCTCACGTACCTCCGCATCAGCACAGATGACCTTCACGGCCGCATGAGGGCCTATGCGGGCGAAGGAGAGATCACGGCGGACAAACTCGAAAGTTTTGGTGGCTACGGCGTGGTCAGGATTCCCGCCATGCAGCAGCTTATGCACTACATCTGCCAGAACGGCTTCGAGCACCACGTCTCCGTCAACCGCAGCCGCTACGCGCGCGCCGTGGTCGAGGCGCTGGGGAATTACAAAGGTTGGGAGGTTTACCATCACGAGCCGGAAATGGGCTGAATCCGGCGGAAAGGATTCAACTGCGCTGTGTATTTTGCACTGTTATACGATTACGTCCCAGATTATCTCGAGCGCCGCCAGCCGCTGCGGCAGGCGCATTTGGATTATGCCGGCCGCGCTTATGAGGAGGGAAAGCTTATCCTCGGCGGTGCTTTTGATCGTCCGCCCGACGGCGCACTGCTGGTGTTTCGAGCGGGAGGCCGGGCCGACGTCGAGGAGTTTGCCAAGCACGATCCCTATGTGGTCCATGGCATCGTGGCGTCCTGGCGGGTGCGTGATTGGACAGTCGTGATCGGGGGAGGCCCAGAGCAGAAGGCGAAAAACCCCGGCATGGGTAAGTGACGCATTTGACGGACGCTGCAAGGGCAGGGGAAGCGGCGCCCTGGCGCCGCATTTTCATCGTTTAGAAATGTCACAACGCGATATATACAGGGGGACCCTAAGTCCACGGCCATCCTACTGCTGTGGCGGCGGCCTCTGGCCGCCGGTTTCTAATAGTAAAGACCGGTGGCCAGAGGCCGCCGCTACAACACAGGGCATCGCTGACTTTTGTCCGCGTGTATAAAAACTCCTTAAGCAGACGCGTTCGCACCGTGCTCGCCGGTCCACAAGCCCATCCGTTAAGCCCCCAGCACGTATTTGCTGACCCGGTTACTTACGTCCTGCAGGTAGGCTTGGGCGCCGGGGTGAAGCTCGGTAATCGCCGTGCCGTGATAGCCAACCTCGGCAAACGCTTTTCTCACTTCGGGCCAGTCAATCTGGCCGTCACCGATGTTAACCCATTTGAAACAACTCCCGGAGAGCTTGAACCCTTTCACATGGACGTCCAGGATGCGATGTCCGAGGGTGCGAATCCAATCCTGCGGATAGCCGTAAAGTACAACGTTGCCTACGTCAAACCAGGCTCCGATGCTGGGAGTCCGGAACTCGTCGATATAGCGCGCCATTTCGAGCGGG
>JBOGJT010000350.1:0-5074 GCA_050745065.1 Terriglobia bacterium | reverse complement strand
GTATGCAGATGCGGAAACCGCAAAGCGAGTGAATAGGGCGTTGAGGGCGGAAGGCATCGTGACCTATCCGCAGGGCGTCTCAAACGTCGTGATGACCGAATGGGGTTTACATCTTTACTACAACATCGCCAGCCTGGTGAACCAAAGCAGCGTCGACGGCCACGGCTTCCCGTGGAATCTGAAGGAAAACGCCGGCGCAAAGATGCAGTACGCCAAGGGAACGTGCCCTGTAGCCGACAGCCTCTTTGAGCGCAGCATCATCCTGGCAATCCCATCGTGTTTAACGGCGAGCGATGAGGACGATATCATCCGGGCATTCGAAAAAGTGTACCGGGCGCTGCTACAGCGGTGACGGCGGACTGGGCTTGACGTGGTGGCCTGTGTCCGCTGCCGGAATGGCAGCCCGGTTAGTTCAAACTCCAAGTTAGTCAGGGTTACCACCGTGTGCTTTCCAGACCTCCACCTGACGCCCGTCGGGTTATACTGCCCACTCAGGCTTGCGGAACGATAACCGTTGAACTCTGGCAACCACCGGCGGCCAGCGGCCGCCGCTACAGCACCGGAGCCGTAACTCAAAATCATGGCCGAAAATTCAGCGCCAAGTCCCGCGGGCGCACCGCGGTTGCGCAGAGTCCTCAGCTTGTGGGACTTGATTTTTTACGGCATGGTCCTCATCCAGCCCACCGCGCCCATTCCACTTTTCGGCGTGGCGCAGAAGCTCTCCAACGGACACTTTGTGACATGCATCATGGTCGCCATGCTGGCGATGATGATCACGGCTTTTAGTTACGGCCGCATGGCGGCAATTTATCCGTCCGCCGGATCTGCCTACACCTATGTGGGCAAGGGCCTGAATCCCTACCTTGGATTTCTGGTGGGATGGGCGATGATTCTCGACTACGTGATGCAGCCACTCCTCAACACCATCTGGATCGCGGTCGCCATCCACACGCGCTACATCCCCCAAATGCCCTATGCCGTGGCGGCTCTGCTTGTCGCTGGCTTGATGACCTTGCTGAATCTGCGCGGCGTGCGGTCGTCGGCGACGTCGAACAAGATACTTCTCGCGTCAATGTGCGTTGTGATTGTGGCGTTCGTGTATCTCGGAATCCACTATTTGTTCCACGCGCAAGGCTGGGGCGGCCTGCTCTCGACCAAGCCTTTCTACGATCCCAAAACGTTCAGCTCGCACCGCATCTGGACGGCCACGTCGTTTGCCGCGCTCACTTACATCGGATTTGACGGTGTCACGACGCTGTCGGAGGACGTGAAGAATCCCAAGCGGAACGTGCTGCTGGCGACGGTGCTGGTGTGCCTGTTCACCGGCGTGCTTAGCGGGATTGAGGTTTACCTGGGGCAGCGCATCTGGCCCAACTGGCACACCTTCATGAACCTGGAAACCGCCTTCATGGACGTTTGCCACCGCGTGGGAGGGCTTCCTCTCTATGAAGCCATGGGCGCCATCCTGATTGTGGCCGGATTCGGAAGCGGGATGACCGGCACCCTGGGTGTGGCGAGACTGCTCTTCGGCATGGGCCGGGATGAGGTGCTGCCGAAAAAGGTCTTCGGCTATCTGAGTCCCAAAACCAACACACCAACCTATAACATCCTCATCATCGGAGGTCTGGCGTTCGCCGGCGCCATCGCGCTCGGCTTCATCGGCAACGCTTATGAGCACGCCGGCGAGCTTATCAATTTTGGGGCGTTTCTTGCCTTTATGGGAGTAAATTTTGCCGCCTTCTGGCAATTCAGCATCGTGTTGCGCGTGGGCCGCAAGAGGCAAATCCTTGGCGATGCCATCCTTCCGTTATTTGGCTTCCTTTTCTGCGGCTTGATCTGGTGGAACCTCAGTAGCCTGGCAAAAATCGTGGGCGGCGCATGGTTCGTCATTGGGGTCATTTACATCGCGCTTGCCACGCGCGGCTTCCGCGCCGCGCCCAAGATGATCGACTTCAGCGAAACGTGAGGCAGTGAGGGAGGGGGGCTGTAACCGGCGGCCAGAGGCCGCCGCTGCAACACGGGGCGTCGCGGACTTATGTCCGCGCGTATATTTCAAACCGGCGGCCAGAGGCCGCCGCTTTTCAATAGTAAAGCAAAAGCCGCAGACTTCGAAAAGCGCGAAGTCTGCGCTACCCCGCCTTCTCTTGATAGAGAACGTCAAGAACCTTTTCGGATATCAGCCTTACGGCGCCCAAGGCGCCCGCCTCGCTGCCCAGACTGGACACTTTCAACTCCAATTCATTGGCGGACTTCTCCAGCGCACATTGCCGGATGACGCGCTTCAGCGGCTCCAATAACAACTGGCGGGATTCACGGAACAACGGGCCGCCAAAGATCACCACGTTCGGATTCAAAAGGTTGACCACGTCGGATAACGCGACCCCGATATGGGAGATCGCCTCATGGAGGACGCGGAAGGCCAGGGTGTCATTCTCCTGCGCTGCCTGGATAATCACTTCGACGCTAATCCGCTCCAGATCGCCTTGTGCCAGCTCGCTCACCCTCGAATTCACGCCTTGCTGAATCGCCGACCTCACCGCTGCGATAATCGCGGTGCAGGATGCTACCGCCTCCAGACAGCCGTTATTTCCGCACGAGCACAACGGACCCTTTTCGTCCACTGTCATGTGGCCGAACTCGCCCGCGCCTCCGCCCGGTCCCCGATACAGCTTGCCGTCGATAAAAATGGCCGCTCCGATTCCCATGCCCACTCCGATGTACAAAAAATCGCTCAGGTCTGTCCCCAGCCCAAAATGCTTTTCCGCGATGGCCATCATGCGGGCGCTGTCATCAAGAACGCTGGGAAGAGAAAACTCCGCTTCGAGCATGTCCTTCAGACGAACATTCTTCCATTCTGCCATTTGCCCTGGGCGGGGGAAGGAAAGCACGACGCCGTTTTGAGTGTCAATCACGCCGGAATGCGCCATGCCGATGCCCTTCACTGAGCCCTTGGCGACACCCGATTCGTTCATCGCGTTGCGAATGGCGTTAAACGTCCTCGATAAGACGTGCTCCCGGCCGTTAGACATCTGCGTTTCCGTCTGGCGGCTGTAAACCACATTGCCAAGAACGTCGGCAACAATCACGCGCAGAAGAAACGACCCGACGTCCACGCCCACAACATATGCCAGGTCGTTCCGGATACCGAGAGAAACGGGTCTGCGGCTCTCTCCCAACTCGGTGACGAGGCCGTGGTCAATAAGCCGCTGGACAATGGCGGTTATGGACGCGGCGCTGAAACCGCTACCCGTTGCCAGCTCCTTTCGGGAAACGTTGGGGTTGGCGTGAATGAGCTGCAGAACCAGCAAATCCTTTTGATCAACCTTCGAGTTTGTATTGTTGGAGGGCATTCATTGCCTTGGCCTGGAGACGCGAAGAATATTGTGAGCGTTCTTACGATCCGGTTCGTTCTTCCGCTTGCTAGCTCTTGATCATCTGCGAATTCCTTCGATGCTGAAGGATTTATATCAGCAAACGACAAACCGAGTATAGGGGGTTGCCGCTGATCGTGCAAGCCATCGTCATGCTCGATTCCTGTCGTGGACAATCTCAATGACCCAGCCGGATGCCTGAAGAAGCTACCCACCTTCAGCAACCGGAAGCGATTACGATGCCTTGGCAAGCGAGGATATCGCTTGACACAAATAAAATATGCGTACTACATTCATCCGTGATTTAAGTCAATATAATTTATAAATAAATCATATTCTGATGTTTCTATCTTAGGCTCAATTCCGGAGACCACCGTGGCGATAACCCGCCGATCGTTCATCACTGCTGTTGCACTTGGCAGCGCAGGTGCGGCATTGGGACGGCCTCTCCAAACGCCGGAGACGGCGGCGGTTACGGGGTCTACACGCCCATTGCAGGCGGTGTTGAAGCGGGCTTTTCGGCGCGTCCCATTTACTACTGTCTGCTTGTGGGGCGGCAATTCGCCGGGACGACGATGGTGGAAACGCGAGTCGATGCGAAGGGTGTGAATGTTACCGCGTACGCCGTCAAAACGGGTTCAGGAATTCGGGTTGCGATCGTCAACAAGGATGAACAGCAAGCGATTCGCGTAACCCTGAATGGGGGAATCCCGGCGCACGAAGCCACGCTCTGGCGCCTCGCTGCCCCCGGCGTGGAGAGCAAAACCGGTGTGCGCCTCGCGGGAGCTGAAGTGTCCGCGGACGGCGGATGGTCTGCGCGCGAGGAGGAGCACCTTGAGTCGGCCCACGGACAATGGACCGTCGGTTTGCCGGCGGTAAGCGCGGGGCTCGTCTTTTTAAGCTAAGGCATTGTCACAAAATAAGTGTGGCAAGTTGCCCGCTCATCTTAATTGATGGGACGCCATCTTGTGTCAAGTATGCGATGCGCAGATCGCACGCCTCGCACAAAACGCGATGTGTCCGCCGCCCTGGGTCGTGAAGAGAGGATAACACCATGGACAGCAGAACAATCGGAGTATCGGCGGCGAGGATTCGATCAGAGATTGTGGACGCCTTATCAGGGCTCCGGAGCATTCGTTCGCGGCGATGCGCTGGCCAGTTGCCGCCGCGCCTGCCGTTACGAACCCGACCTCAATCCCGCCTATCAGGAAATGGCCTCGCATTACGGCGTCGGCGTGCTGCCGGCGCGGCCTCGAAAGCCTCGGGACAAGGCATGCGGTCCTGGGGGTGGAACGCTGGGTGGTCGCGGCTCTCCGCCATCGCCGCTTCTTCAGCCTCGTCGAACTCAACCAGGCCATCCGCGAATTAGTGGAGAAGCTCAACCAGCGGCCCTTCCGCAAGCGCTCCGGCTCGCGGGCCAGCTTGTTCCAAGCGTTGGATCGGCCGGCGCTTCAGCCGCTCCCCGCCGAACGCTTCGAGCTTCACCACTGGGCGCAAGCGCGCGTCAACATTGATTATCACGTCCAGTTCGACCGCCACTTCTACAGCGTCCCTTACACGCTCACGGGTGAACGGGTCGAGATTCGCTCTACGGCGACGACCCTCGAGATCTTCCCCCGCGGCCAGCGCGTCGCTTCCCACCCGCGCAGCCATCAGCGCTATCAAGCCACGACCGTGAACGAACATCGCCCCAAGAGCCATCA
>JBOGJT010000349.1:0-8438 GCA_050745065.1 Terriglobia bacterium | reverse complement strand
AAACCGACGGGCGCAGCAAGCAGCGCCCCTATGAACTGTGATTCACCGCGGCCTTGCAGGATGCCACCCGCCGATGCGCCTAACACCCCGATGTTCTCAGAACGCACACACTGGCCGCTTGAAGTTAACGAGCTGACGCGCCTCACGCAATCGCGGCGGGAGCTTGGCCTTCCTGTCTTCGACCTGACCGAATCGAATCCCACCCGATGTGGTTTTGATTATGGCGACGCCGCGCTGCTGGAGGCTTTTCTCAATCCTCGCGGATTGCACTATGAGCCGGACCCGCGCGGGTTGCTCTCCGCGCGCCAAGCGGTGATTGAATATTATGCGGGGCAGGGGGTCGCGCTCAGCCCGGCGCAGATTTTCCTGACCGCGAGCACGAGCGAGGCTTACTCGTTCATCTTCCGCTTGCTGGGGGATCCGGGCGATGAACTGCTCGTTCCACGCCCCAGCTATCCGCTGTTTGAATTTCTGACGCGCCTGAATGATCTCTCGATCGCGCCCTATCCGCTTATCTATGACGGAATGTGGTGTATGGACCGCGCCGCGTTCGCCGACGCGGTCACTTCCCGCGCACGAGCCGTTCTGGTGGTTCATCCGAACAACCCCACCGGCTCCCACGTCTCTCCGGAAGAAGCCGGATTCCTGGCTGGTTTTTGCGAAACGAATGAGCTGCCTCTGATCGCCGATGAAGTGTTCTTCGACTACGCCTTTCCTGGCGCCGCCGCGCGCCGCGCCCCCAGTTTTGCTGGCGAAAAGCGGATGCTCACGTTCACCCTGAATGGCCTTTCTAAAATCTCTGCTCTGCCGCAAATGAAGTGTGCATGGGTGGTGGTGAATGGGCCCGAGCGGCTGCTGCAAGGAGCGCTCGACCGGCTCGAAGTGATCGCAGACACCTATCTTTCGCTCAGCACCCCGGTGGCTTGCGCGTTGCCCCGGCTGCTGAACCTGCGACACACTATCCAGCCGCAGGTCCTCGATCGCGTTACGGGCAATCTCGCGCGCCTGGACGCGCTCCTCGCCCTCGCGCCGCCGGTGAACCGTCTGAACGTTGAGGGAGGGTGGTACGCCGTCCTCCGGCTACCCTCGACCCTGAGCGATGAGGAGTGGGCTTTGAAACTGCTGCGCGAAGACGGAGTGCTGCTTCATCCGGGTCATTTTTACGATTTTACTTCCGAAGGCCATCTGGTGGTCAGCCTTCTACCCCAACCTGAAATGTTCGGCGAGGCCGTGGCCAGACTCCTCGCCCGCGTGCGGAGCGACGCTTGAAAGGGCGTGGGCGGTAGTGGCACAGTTTGATGTTGAGGCGGCTTTACGCCGCCATTTGGCGAGATAAACTCGCCGCCACACACGCCAAACTGTCGTGGCCGGGTTCGTAGGGGCGCTGCTTGCTGCGCCCAAAAGCCAACGGGTGCAGCAAGCAGCGCCCCTACGAAGCAGCATGCGGCAGAGCCGCGACAGCATCACGCGGCAGCCTCGGCTGCTGTCACAATTTCACTCTCACTTCCGTCGCGGTCAAAGAAAATGCGGCACCACAACTCAAAATTCAGTAGCCGCCAGAGCTTGAATGTGCAGTTTTGCTCGCCCGATTCGTGCGAGCGAAGTAATGCCTGCACCGCCTCCGGCCGCACGATCTCACGCGCGCCCAAGCGGGGATCGGATAAAATCGCACGAACCGCGCCGTGCTGTTGTCTCATCCAAGGGGGCAAGGGCGTAGGAAACCCGCGCTTGCGGCGCGTAAGAATGGACGTTGGGACGCTTCCTTCCATCGCCGTCCGCAAGATATATTTCGTCTTCAACCCGCGGAGCTTTGCACGCGACGGCATCGCGCACACCGATTCCACCAGCCGGTGATCCAGGAATGGAACCCGGCTTTCCACCGACGCCGCCATGCTCATGTTATCCTGCTTCATCAATAGTTCTACCAAATACGTGCGGATATCGATATAAAGCAGCTTGGAGAGCAGGTCTGGAGTCTTTTCCTGCGCCGCGTACTCGAGCGCCGTTCGATAAGGGTTCATCCGCGCGGGCGATGCCGCTACATCCGCGCCCAGAAGCGCGGGAAGCTCGGTCGGGAAAAAGCTGGACATGAAGTTGCTGAAATAGATTTCCTCGAACGATTTCGACCAGTAAAGAGAGCTGTGCAGGAGCGTCTTCGTGATCGCAGTTGGAGCCGCGCGGCTTTCCAAAAATCTGCGTATTCCGCGCTGCAGCGGCCGTGGACTGAGCTTCCAATAGAGATTGCCCAGCCGCACGTTCCATATCGTCGCCAAATATCGCGAATATCCACCCATCAACTCGTCCGACCCCTCCCCGGTCAGCACCACCTTAACGTGCTTCGCTGCCTCCGCTGCGACCGAGTAGAGCGAAACGCTGGACGGCCACACAACCGGTTCATCCTCGTGCCAGATCATCTTGGGGAGCAAGGAGAAGAACGTCTCGCGGTCGAGCCTTACCTCGTGATGGTCCGTCTCAAAATGCTGTGCGACCTCGCGCGCATGAGCGAGTTCACTGTATTTATCCTCGGCAAAGCCCACGGAAAAGGTCTTGATGCGCTGCCCGCCCGTGAGCTGTCGCATCACGCCCACCACAGCGCTGGAATCCAGACCCCCGCTCAGAAATGCGCCGAGCGGCACATCGCTCATGAGCCGCAGGCGAACCGACTCCGTGAACAATTCGCGGAACTCTTCCACGTATTCTTCCGCGGGCCGGATTGCGGGATTCGCGGGAAAATGGAGACTCCAGTATGGCTGGATCGCCCAGTTGCCATTGGATAGGAACAGCCAATGGCCCGGCATGAGCTTGTAAATTCCTTCAAAAAGCGTCTCGGCGCCGGTGACGTAGCCGGTGCAGAAAAACTCGGGCAGGACGTTGCGGTTGATCCGACGTTCGATCTCCGGCAGCTCGAGGAGTGCTTTAATCTCTGAAGCAAACACAAACCGGCCGGAATTGATGGTGTAGTAGAAGGGTTTCACCCCCAATCGGTCCCGCGCGCAGAAGAGGGTTTGCCTCTGCCGGTCCCAAATGGCAAAAGCAAACATGCCGCGCAGCTTGGTGACGCTGCGCTCGGCGCCCTCTTCAAAAAGATGCAGAATGGTTTCGGTGTCACAGTGCGTCCTGTATTGATGCCCGCGAGCCTCGAGCCCCTTGCGAAGTTCAGCGTGATTGTATATTTCGCCGTTAAAGGTGATCTGCAGGTTCTCATCCTCATTGCTCATCGGCTGCTGGCCGCTGGCTGGGTCGATGATGCTTAAGCGGCGATGGCCCAGCGCGGCAGATCCTTCAAGGAACACTCCGGCCCCGTCCGGGCCCCGGTGCGCGATCACGTCGCACATGGCCTCGACTTCGCGGCGCAACGGCGGCCTCACCCCGTTTAACGATATGATCCCGCAAATTCCACACATGTCTCGCGTCAGACAGCCGCAGATGATGACTGCGTGCCCTTCCGCACACTCCCAGGCTCGCCCTTGAATGTAAAAGCGTAATTGCCTGTTTCTTGAGCAACCATTTTGCGGCCCGCAGCGACCAGTGCCGGCGTCACCCCGCGGAAGCGGGGGTCTATTAATTGACCGGATTCCCGCGTTCGCGGGAATGACCGGAGATGGCTTCCGGTTCTGGCGAAGGGCCGGTCTGGGCTTCCTCGATCCCGGCTTGCATGCATCCGAAAATATCCGCGATAGTTCGTACGTCACTCGCAGGCACGAAGCTGCTCAGAAACACGGCATCAGAATAGGGGTCGTCGGGATGGTAGCCATGCATGCCGGAAGGCATCCATCCTTGACCGTGAAAATCACTGTGCGACAGGAGCCAGCCGGGGTACAGCAGAAAGACAATCTCCCCGTAGCGGTGATCCTCAAAAGAAACGCCCAGCTCGCGCAGCTCCGCGTCCGGCAATATCCGTCCGCACGTTTGCGCCTCGAGGCAGGCAAGAGTGGCCCTGCGGGCGTTGTCATTCATAAACCAGAAGCGGGCCATCGTCGAGTCGTAGACCGCCAGATAATCCGACGGCATGTTTAGCCCGAGAGCTTCGATCCCCTTTACCAAGTCAAGGTGCCGTTTTACCGGCGTCATGCCGTGATCGGAAAATAAGGTGAATTTCGCCTTTGGATCCTGCCGCCGCGCGAGATCGAATATCGCCCGCAAGTTTGTTTCGTACCAGGCAAGCCGCTCGCCAAACGCTTGGTCTTCCCCGCAATGATCGTGGAGAACCATGTCCATTTCACAGAGATATACGAAGAAAAAGTTTGCGTTGGTGTCTTGAATGTCAGCCTTGACACGTGTAAAAATCTCCTGGTCGGACCAATGATGGTACGAATATATACGATGCGGCACGCCGTTATGGGCGAGAATGTCAAAAACGGTCTGAGCTTCTACGATGCCGCCGCGCTCATAGATGCTGCGCTTCTCCACAAAATTGAAATACGGCAGCAGGCTCGGACGGACACAACATTCAAAGTTTCTTCCTAATCCAAGCACGTGCTTGCCCATTTCCTTCAGCGCCTTTCGCGTGACCCGATGGTTAAGGATGGAATCGGGCAGAAAGCGGAAATGCCGCAGCCAGCGGTAAGGCGACCCTTTCGGATCATAGTAAAAGAGGTTCCAGTGGTTGTGCTGGGACGGAGGCAATCCCGTCAAGATGGTGGGGATCGCACCTGAGCTGAAGCCGAGAACGGTTCGCACGGGCTTGCGATAGAACAGAACGTCAGAAAGGAAGGAACGGCCCTCGATGAATTTCCACCCCAGAGCGTCAATCAACACGTGGATTTGAATGGGGCGAGGATTGGTCATTTCTCCGTCACCGCCCGGAGGGAACCGGCGGGCGCCGGACTCGGCCGCAGCCGGAGCAGGAGCCGTTTGGGAAGATACACCGCCCTTTCCCGCGCCGCCCGCGCCGCGTAGGAAACCGCGTCGCCCACCATCAGCCGCTCGAAGCTTTCCGCGGTCGTACTGGAGTAAACCGCCACCCGGTTCACCGTCGAATCACCCAGCCGGGATGGCCAACTGCGTGAATTACAAACGCCTTGATAACCCACGCCTTTCGCCGCTTGCACAACTCGCCGGCTTACCTCGCCAAAAGGGGCCGATAGAAAACGGACCGTGCTTCCGAGCCGTTCCTCCAGGATCTGCTTGGAATCTCTCAATTGACGCTCCAACACGGATGCAGATTGCCACGGCAGGTACAAGTGCTCATGGCTATGCGACTGAAAGGACATCCCGGCGCGCTGCATCTCCAGCATCTGGTCCCACGTCAGAAATCCCGGCAGGTCCACGGTCGAGGTGTTTACAAAAAAATACGCCGGCGTCCGGAACTCAACGAGCAGTGGGAAGGCAATCTCATATTGCGACACCAAGCCGTCGTCGAAGGTCAGGATCAATGAATTCGCCGAATCTTCTGCGCCGGCCGCTTCGCCGGTAAGTGCTTCGAGCCGGCCGGGGAAAAAACGGGCGCGCCGGATTCGTTCGAGCTGCCTGCGAAACTCCGCCTCGCGGACCCAGTATTTACTCTCCCGCACAGGACGCTCTGCCTCCGGACCGCGGGTGAGTCCATGATAGCCAAACACCGGCACGCCACGCAGACGCCACTTCGGCCCGGTGAAATTTGCTAGTTGACGCGCTGCCATGTAACCTCTTTGCGGCCTGCCGCGAAGCGGTAAAAGCCCACCAGAAACGCCAAGTTCATCGAAAGCAGGAAATAACCGAGGAGCGCAAAGCGCACGCCTTTCAAACGATCGCGAAAAACGAACCCCGCCCCGGCCCAAGCGTAGAAGAGCAGTTGCGCCGCGAGCGTGCACCTGTAAAACAAGCTGCCTAGCAGGGCGAAATTGCTTACCAGTAGTCCGATGAGAAGAAAGGGAACCGTCCATCGCAGGACTTTGTGTGAAACGAACGCCAGCAAGGAAAACCCCCGCAAACGGGCGCGGGCGAGCTGGCGCAGGGCGCGAAAACTGCCCACGGCCAGGCGGACGCGCCGGGTGAATTCACCCGACACAGACGACGCCGCAAATTCGGTCGCCACAACCTCCGGGTCGTAAATCACACGATAGCCGCGCTTGCGGGCGTTCATCGGTATCACAAAGTCCTCAATGACCGTATCGGCCGAAATGGGCACGAAGCAGTCTCGCCGCAGCGCATAAAGGGCGCCGCTCGCGGTCATCGTGGCGCCCAGGCGCGCTTCCATCAGACGAAGCATGCTTTCATACCGCCAATACACTCCCTCGGTTTGTTGGGATTCCTGGGATCCTTTGAACAGCAACGCCCCGCAGACCACCCCCGCACGCGGATCCTGGAAATGCCGCACCAGATTCTTCAGCGCATCCGTGGCGAAGAGCGTCGCGGCGTCCGACATGATGAGGAGATCATGCTGCGCCCGCTTGACCCCTTCATTCAGCGCCGTGGACTTCCCCTGCCGGACGGAAAAAAACAAATTCTGGACGGGGAAGGTCTCGATGGCGCTCAGAATATCGTTCGTCCCGTCGGTCGAGCCGTCAGAGATAAAAACCACCTCGATTTTTTCCGGCGGATAGTCGAGTTGCTGGATATTGGCAATCTTTTCGGGTAAATGCTCCTGCTCGTTGTACGCCGGAATAATTAAGCTCACCGCCGGCAACCCGTCCGGAGGTAGGGTCAAAGCGCGCCGGTTGTGCCGGCCCGTCAGATATTGCCAGTCGCGCCGCACCTGCGAGAACGCGTACGCGGTGAAAAGCACGAGAGGATAGAAAAAATACGTGTACGCGATAAGAAAGGCGCACGCCCAGAAAACAGCCGTCGCGAGATTCTCCGCCCATCCCGCGCCTGTCATACCTGGCCGCCCCGCGCCAACCTCGAACTTCGGACAAGCCGCGTGACAGGCAAAGAATGGTGATCCGCCGCGAGAAGAATCATCTTACCATCAAGTAAATATACGAAAATCGTCATGTATATTAAATGTTAACACATCTCTTCCCGGACAATTCAGGCTCCAACCAGGGATTTGGAAAACGCGCAGCCAGCCGTCCGGGAGACGATACTCCATCCTGAATGCGTTTTTGCTCGCAACCGCGCCTGGACGCCGGGCGCGCCCGACGCACAAGCCTCGCCCAAGTATAATGTGCTGGCTGCCTGGGTTGGTTGTCAAGCCGCCGCGTTTTGGCCGCGGCTTTATCAGCGCGTCGAAGATCGATCTCTGGAAGCCATGATAGATTCGGTCGACCACACCGAGCCGCATGGGCCGGTGTGTTGGCGGATTGCGGTTGGGCTTTCTTTGACCGCGATCAATCCGGGCGCTGATAAACGAAAATCCGCATTAGCGGCAGACTCTGGAAGGTGCTGCACTCAACGTCGATGCAATCAGATAACACGGCACTAACCTTGCACAGCGCGCGCGGTCATCTGCCGGTAGGTCTCCTCGAAGGTTCGTAAAGCCTGATCGTCATATAGGACAAAATAAATGCGCTCGAGACTGGTGCGTGACTTCAAATGATCGAGCGTTTCCTCCAGCATGATACGGGCGCACTCGTCCATGGGAAAGCCGGCAATGCCTGTGCCAATGGCGGGAAAGGCGATGCTCTTAAAGGTCTTTTCCTCGGCGCGCTCGAGCGATGTCCGCACGGCAGAGCGAAGCGCCGCGGCGCTCGTCTTTTCCCCCAGCCGCATGCTCGCCGCGTGCACCACGTAGAACGCTTTCAGATTTCCGCCCGTCGTCACAGCGGCGCCGCCCAACGCGATCGGCCCGATCCTCTCGCAGTCTTCTTCTACGGTGGGACCGCCCTTTCGCCGGATCGCACCGGCGACACCCCCGCCCAGCACCAACTCATTGTTGGCCGCGTTAACGATGGCGTCCACCGCCATTTCAGTGATGTCGCCCCGGAGAAAGTGGATTTTTGTAGGCATGGAGCGGCCCGGCGCCCGAAGCGAATCGCACGTTCAGTCGCGTCCCGCTAATACCGTGGCACCTGTGGATCAATCTCGATCGACCAGCGATCAATGCCGCCGCTGAGGCTTCGCGCCTCAATACCTTGCTGCCGGAGCCACACGGCAACGTCCAAGCTGCGGCGGCCAGAGTGGCATACCACCACGACGGACCGGTCCTTTGGAATCTCGCCGAGTTGTTGCGGGATGGCGCGCATCGGAATCAGCGTAGACCCGGCGATGCTCGCCGCTTCGTATTCCCATTCCTCCCGGCAATCCAGCAGATAGACGGCGTTCCCGGCCGCGATATTCTCCGCAAGCTGCTGCGGTTCGATTTCAATCTCGTCCATCGTTTCTCCCTTCCCTCCGTCACTTAAGTACTGACGATTACATATTACCGTGACAGCTTCCGCACTAGCGGCGCTCTCTGAGAAGGTGTGAAAAAATTTGAATCTGTCATGCTGAGCGTAGCGAAGCATCTGCTTTTTGTTGGAAACAAAAGGGCGAGATTCCTCGCCTTGCTCGGAATGACATCGCTGGCCGATTTTTTC
>JBOGJT010000348.1:0-5609 GCA_050745065.1 Terriglobia bacterium | reverse complement strand
GCCTTGCGCCGCCGCTACCGAAGCTCGCAGACGTTTGTTCCGCTACTGGGTGCTCGCCTGGTCTTCATCCGCGAGTTCTCCTCCCACCGTGGGCGCGGGAGGAATCTCGGCCTCGAGCACCGCTTCGACCTCTTCGGACGGAGGCTCGGGTTCCGGCGGCTCCACCTCGGTCAACAAGCGGAAATTGCGATAATACTCGAGGCCCGTGCCCGCCGGAATCAGGCGGCCCATAATGACGTTCTCTTTGAGGCCGCGGAGCTGATCGACGGCGCCACGGATCGCGGCCTCGGTGAGGACCCGAGTCGTCTCCTGAAACGACGCCGCGGAGATGAAGGAGTCCGTCGAGAGGGACGCCTTGGTGATGCCGAGCAGCAGGGGTCTGCCCGTCGCGGGTTTCCCGTCGTGGGCCGCGACGTTTTCGTTCTCCTCGCGGAACCTGAATTTATCCACGTGCTCGTCGAGGAGAAACTCCGTGTCTCCAACCTCTTCAACCTTGACCCACCGCATCATCTGCCGGGCAATCACTTCAATGTGCTTGTCGTTGATATTCACGCCCTGGAGCCGGTACACTTCCTGGATTTCGTTGACCAGGTAATTCTGCAGCTCCTTCTCGCCGAGGACTGCGAGAATATCGTGCGGATTCCGCGGACCGTCCATCAACGGCTCGCCCGCCTCCACGTGCTCGCCTTCCTGAACAGAAACGTGAACGCCTCTCGGCAGCAGATATTCCTTCGGTTCGCCCTTCGCCGGCACCACAAGGATCTTCCGTTGCCCCTTGGAAACCTCGCCGTATCTAACAACGCCGTTGATTTCCGAAATCACCGCCGTCTCGTGCGGCCGGCGTGCCTCGAACAATTCCACCACGCGAGGCAAGCCTCCCGTGATGTCCTTGGTCTTGGTGGTCTCGCGCGGGATCTTGGCGAGCACGTCACCGGGGCTCACCTCATCGCCTTCCTGAACCATCAAGTGCGAGCGGGAGGGCAGCAGATATTTCTTGGACCCCTTCTTCTCGGTGCGGATCACAAGCTGTGGCTGAAGTTTCTCGTCGGGAGAATCGGTGACCACCCACCGGGAGAGTCCGGTGACTTCGTCCACTTCCTCGCGGAACGTCACACCCTGCTCGAGGTCCTTGAACTGCACCGTGCCGCCCACTTCGGTAAGAATTGAGAACGTGTACGGATCCCACTCCACGATCGTATCGCCCGGCTTCACGGCGGAGCCGTCCGCGACCTTGATTTTGGCGCCGTAAACCACCGAATGGCGCTCGCGCTCCCGGCCCTTTTCGTCCGCGATGGCCACGAACCCGTTACGGTTCATCACCACGAAGTCGCCATCACGGTTTTTGACCACCGTCAACCCGAGGAACTTGAGAAACCCGTTGTTCCTTACCTCGAGGGCGGACTGCTCGCTCACGCGGCTTGCGGCGCCTCCGATATGAAACGTCCGCATGGTGAGCTGCGTTCCCGGCTCGCCGATCGACTGAGCCGCAATCACGCCCACGGCTTCGCCCATCTCGGCCAGTTTTCCAGAGGCCAGGTTGCGGCCGTAACAGCGCACGCAAACGCCGCGCCGGGCCTCGCAGGTGAGCACGGAGCGGATCTTCACGCGCTCGATGCCCGCCGCCTGGATCGCCGCCGCGAGGTCTTCGTTGATCTCCTGGTTGACGTCGACGATCACGTTGCCCTCATAATCTTTGATCTGCTCGAGGGAGACGCGGCCGACGATGCGGTCGCGCAGCGGCTCAACCACCTCGCCGGCTTCGACAATCGGCTCGACGAAGATGCCGTCCACGGTGCCGCAGTCGAAATCGGAAATGATCACGTCCTGCGCCACGTCCACCAGGCGCCGCGTCAGATATCCGGAATCGGCGGTTTTCAGCGCCGTATCCGCCAAGCCCTTGCGTGCGCCGTGCGTTGAGATGAAGTACTGCAGGACGTTGAGCCCTTCGCGGAAATTCGCGGTGATAGGGGTCTCGATGATCTCACCCGAAGGCTTGGCCATCAGGCCGCGCATCCCGGAAAGCTGCCGGATTTGCTGTTTCGAGCCGCGCGCGCCGGAATTGGCCATGATGAAAATCGGGTTCATCTCGCCCGATTGATCCTGCGTTTCAAGCGTCTGGAACATTTCGTCAGCGACCCGGTCCGTCACGTTCGACCAGATGGCGATCACCTTGTTGTAGCGCTCGCCGTGGGTGATCGCGCCGTCCTGATATTGCTTTTCGACTTCGATCACTTCCTTTTCGGCCTCAGCCACCAGATGAGGCTTACTCTTCGGCACCACGAGATCATCAATGCCGATTGAAATGCCTGCCTTAGTTGCGCTGAGGAAGCCCAAATCCTTGACTTCATCCAGCATCTGAACCGTGGTCTCAAGGCCGAAACGCAGATAGCAATAATTTACCAACGCGCCCAAGCCCTTCTTGCGCAGCAACCCGTTGACGAACGGCATGCCCTTCGGCAGATGGTCGTTGAGGATCACCCGGCCCACGGTGGTTTCGATAAACTGATTCTTCACCGTGATCGGCTCGGTGTGAAGAACGTCCTGGTCGTCATAAGCGTTGGCAAGGTCAATCACCCGGCCGGTGTAGCGCAGCTTGATGCGCGAGAGCGTCTCGACTTCCTTTGCCTCGAGCGCGAGCAATACGTCTTCGGGAGTGGCAAACGCGCGGCCCTCACCGCGGCTGCCTTTGCGTTCCTTGGTGAGGTAGTAAATGCCCAGCACCACGTCCTGCGTGGGAATAGCGAGCGGCGCGCCGTTGGCCGGAGATAAAATATTCCGCGAGGAGAGCATGAGCACCGAAGCCTCAATTTGAGACTCGGGAGAGAGCGGAATGTGCACGGCCATCTGGTCGCCATCGAAGTCCGCGTTAAAAGCCGTGCAGACCAGAGGATGAATCTTGATAGCCTTGCCTTCCACGAGGACCGGCTCGAAGGCTTGAATCCCCAGGCGGTGCAGCGTAGGGGCGCGGTTCAACATCACGGGATGATCGCGGATGACTTCCTCGAGGATGTCCCACACCACCGGCTCCTGGCGCTCCACCATTTCCTTCGCCGCCTTGATGGTGGCGCACTGGCCGGACTGCTCCAGCTTGTGATAGATGAAGGGCTTAAAGAGCTCGAGGGCCATCTTCTTCGGCAGGCCGCACTGGTGGAGTTTCAATTCCGGCCCCACCACAATCACCGACCGGCCCGAATAATCCACGCGCTTGCCGAGCAGGTTCTGGCGGAAGCGGCCTTGCTTGCCCTTCAGCGTGTCGGAGAGAGACTTCAGCGGACGGTTGTTGGTGCCGCGCAATATGCGCCCGCGGCGCCCGTTGTCAAAGAGCGCGTCCACCGCTTCCTGAAGCATGCGCTTTTCGTTGCGAATGATCACGTCGGGCGCGTGCAGCTCCATCAGCTTCTTCAACCGGTTGTTGCGGTTGATCACGCGGCGGTAAAGATCATTCAGGTCGGACGTGGCAAAGCGCCCGCCGTCGAGGGGCACCAGCGGACGAAGCTCGGGCGGGATGACGGGGATCACGTCCATAATCATCCACTCCGGCTTGTTGCCCGATTTGCGGAACGCCTCCACCACCTTGAGCCGCTTCGCGTACTTCACGCGTTTCTGTGCCGATGGATCACTTTTCATCTTGGCGCGCATCTCTTCGGAGAGCGTGTCCACTTCCACCCGCTTCAGCAGTTCCTTGATGGCTTCCGCGCCCATGCCGGCACGGAACTTGCCGGGATATTGCTGCTGAAGCTCCCGGTAGCGCTCTTCGGTGAGGATTTCCTTCTCCTTGAGCGGGGCTTCGCCCGGCTCGATCACCACGTAGCTTTCGAAATACAGGATTCGCTCGAGATCGCGCAGAGAGATATCGAGCAGGTGCCCAATGCGGCTGGGCAGCCCTTTGAAAAACCATACGTGCGAGCACGGAGACGCGAGCTCGATGTGGCCGAGCCGCTCGCGCCGGACCTTCGAAAGCGTCACCTCCACGCCGCATTTGTCGCAAATCACGCCGCGGTGCTTCATGCGCTTATACTTGCCGCAGAGGCACTCCCAGTCGGTGACGGGGCCAAAGATGCGTGCGCAGAAAAGGCCGTCCCGCTCGGGCTTGAAGGTGCGGTAGTTGATGGTCTCCGGCTTGGTGACTTCACCGTGTGACCACGACCGGATTTTTTCCGGCGAAGCAAGGCTCACGCGGATGTTGTCAAACTCACCTATTAAACTGACTCGGTCATAAGGGCTGCTGCGGAACAATGTGCGCCTCCTGAGGAAGGAGTATGATTCGTGAAAAAACAAGCCCATTCGGTCTGTCGCTTTGCGACAGACCCGAAGCGGTGAAAATAAGGCGTAGGGGCGCTGCTTGCTGCGTCCGCTGCACGCCTCGCCCACGTCGGAATTGAGGGGCCACCCTTGCCGCATTTCACGGGCACGGCAAGCAGCGCCCGTACGGCGGTGGGATGGCAGAGCGCCGCGGCCGCGCCCGCCTCAACAGCCTGCCCGTCATTCCGCGGACGCTGAAACCAGCTCAGGCTGCTCCTTCGCCTTCTTGATCAGCTCAACGTCCAACCCAAGGCTCTGCAGCTCGCGCACGAGAACGTTAAACGATTCCGGAACGCCCGGCTCGATGGCCGCCTCGCCTTTGACGATGGCCTCATAGATCTTAGCCCGGCCATAAACGTCGTCTGATTTGGCGGTGAGCAGCTCCTGCAGAATATGCGCGGCGCCGTATGCTTCCAGCGCCCACACTTCCATCTCCCCGAATCGCTGCCCGCCGAACTGCGCCTTGCCGCCGAGCGGCTGCTGGGTGATCAAAGAATACGGTCCGATCGAGCGCGCGTGAATCTTGTCATCCACCAGGTGGGAAAGCTTGAGCACGTAGATGTAGCCGACGGTCACCAACTGATCGAACTTCTCTCCGGTCATGCCGTCATACAGAGCAATTTTGCCCGAATGCGGCAGGTCGGCCTTATCCAGGTATTCCTTGATGTTCTTTTCGGTAGCCCCGTCGAAGACCGGTGTCGCGAACGGCACGCCGTTCTTGTACGTCCTGGCGAAGTCCAACACCTCGTCGTCATTCAAGTCGTCAATCTCGACCGAAGCGCCGCGCAACACGGACTTCAATTCCTTGCGCGCGAGTTCCACGCGGTTTTCCCGGCTGAGCATCGCCGTCAGCTTCACTCCGAGTTCCTTCGCCGCCCAGCCCAGGTGCGTCTCAAGAATCTGCCCTACGTTCATGCGGGAAGGAACGCCCAAGGGGTTCAGCACCACTTCCACCGGGCTGCCGTCGGGAAGATACGGCATATCCTCCTCGGGCAGGATGCGCGCGATGACGCCCTTGTTGCCGTGGCGGCCCGCCATTTTGTCGCCGACCGAGAGCTTGCGCTTCATGGCGATGTAGCATTTCACCAACTTGATCACGCCCGGCGGCAGCTCGTCGCCCTTCTTGAGCTTGCTGATTTTCTCGTCGGTAATCTTGCGCAGAATATCGATCTGCCGCGAGGTCATCTCCTCGATCTCGTCCATCTTTTCGAGGAGCGTAGGGTCTTTCTTCGCAATTTTGATGCGCTTCAGATTGCGGGTCGTAATCCGTCCCAGCGCCTCGCGGTCAAGAATCGCCTCCTTCACCA
>JBOGJT010000347.1:0-8822 GCA_050745065.1 Terriglobia bacterium | reverse complement strand
TCGCCTATTTCAACACTCTGGCTTTCACGCTACCCGCTCCCGGAGAATACGGCGACGCCGGACGAGACACCATTCCGGGAATCCCTTCGCTCAATTTCAATGTGGCCATAGACCGCCTGGTCACGATCTCGCGCGAGAAGGGACTCTCGGCGGATTTTCGCCTGGCCTCCAGCAACACGTTTAACATCGTTAATTATCAGGGCTTGGCAACCACCGTGAACGCGAACACGTTCGGCCGTGTTCTCGGCGCCGGCAGCATGCGCACCTTGACGTTATCGATGCGCTTTAGATTTTGACGAGGGGAGCGATTGGGCGGCACTTCGCCGTTATGGGAATTCCGCCTGCACTGTCTCCTTGCGGGCATTCTGGACATGGGACGCACAATAAGGGTCATTTATGAGTCATCAAGCCGGTCGAAGGGGTAGCAGCTTTCAGCGTATTTCTGGCCGTGAGCGCCGCGCGCGGCGCCACGCGTCGTGGGTCTTAGCCCTCGTAGCGCCGCTCTTCGGTTATCTCGTGCTCGCGGCAACGCTGCGTGCTGCGGCGCAAGGGCAGTCCAATCCGGCCGCACACCCCACTTCCGGCCAGCCCGCCGCTAATACCCCGCAAGTCGGGTATCAGAATCAGGAGATGCAGAGCAATTACGTCTTCCACGTCGAACGCAACGAAGTGCTGGTAGACGTGCGCGTGACCGACCACAAAGGGCAGCCGGTGACGGACCTGAAGGCGAGCGACTTTAAGCTTTACGAAGATGGCGTGCCGCAGCGGATTGACTCGTTCAATCTCGAAAACGTTGAGAAACTAGCGACCGCGGAAGGCGGAAACGGCAAGCCGGCGGAGATTAATCTCGCCACCGTGCCCAGCACGGCGTCGCAGCAAGCACTGAGCCAGATGGTGCAGAACCACCGAATGATCGTACTTTATTTCGACCTTTCCTCGATGCAAATTGACGACCTGATGCGAGCGCTCAAATCCGCGCAAAACTTCGTGCAGTCACAATTGACTCCGGCGGACCTCATTGCTGTCGTGACGTACACTAGCGACCTTCGCGTGGTCCAGCCCTTCACCAACGACCGGGCCGTGCTGAGCAAGGCGATCAAGAGCATTGAAATTGGGCCAGCGTCGTCGCTTGCGTCGAACGGCAGCGAGGGGGCGGCCGGCGGCACGGATGCCGTGGGAAACACGGTCGTCACCCAGGACGTAGGCGACGCCTTTACTCCGGACGAGACGGAATTCAATATCTTCAACACCGATGACAAGCTTTCCGCACTTGAATCGCTGGCGGACTTGCTTCGACGCGTTCCGGGGCGTAAATCGGTGATCCATTTTTCCAGCGGGATCGAGCAGACGGGCGTCGACAACGAGGCGCAGCTCGAGGCCACGATAGACGCGGCCAACCGCGCGGACGTTTCCTTCTACACGCTCGACGCGCGTGGCTTGCTCGCCATGCCGCCCGGCGGCGACGCATCAAGCGCCAGCCCGTCCGGCACGGCGATTTACACCGCGGACGCTGTGTCTTCACAGATTTCCTCCCTGCATAGCAGCCGCGAGACTCTTTCGACGCTCGCCACCGATACCGGCGGCCGTATGTTTCACGACCTGAATAATTTTGCCCCTGCTTTCAAAGATGTCCAGGAAGAAAACTCCACGTATTACCTGATCGGCTACGCTCCGTCAAACACCAAAGCCGACGGGCGTTATCGCCGCATCCGCGTTGAACTGGTTGAACGACGCGGCCTGAAGGTTGAGGCACGGCCCGGCTACTACGCGCCCAAAAACTTTCACCAGTTCTCAACCGAAGACAAAGAAGCGCAACTCCAGCAGGCGATGGGCTCGGAAATGCCATTTCTCGATCTCCCCCTGGCTGTGCAGACGGCTTACTTCCGTCAGCCCGACGGGCATTACTACGTGGTGCTCGCGGCAAAGGTCCCCGGCTCTGCGATTCCGTTCCAGCAGAAATCCAGCAGCCATCGGACGCAATTCGACTTTGCCTGGCGGGCAACGGATGCAAACGGCAAAGTCGCCGGCGCCCTGCGCGATACGTTGCCCGTCAAGCTGAACGCGTCCACCTATCAACAGGTGCTTAAGGGCAACATTCTCTATGAGGGCGGAATCGTGCTCCCGCCTGGCACTTATAAGCTGAAGGTGGTGGCGCGCGAGAATCAGACGGGCAAAATGGGCACGTTTGAGGAGCCGCTCGTGCTGCCCACCGTGGCGAAAGGGCCAACGAATCTTGCCGTCAGCTCCATCGTGGTTTCGAACGAAATTTCCAGCGTGCCTCTTTCACGCCCGCGGCGCGGTCCTTGGGCGATGGGAGCGGAGGATAACCCCCTCGACATGGGATCCAAGAGCATCCTTCCCAGCGTCACGCGTGTGTTCCGCACCAATCAGAACCTCTACATTTATCTGCAATCGTATGGAGGAAGGCCGGGCGCGTCTGTTAAATCCCGCGGGAAGCGCGCCGCGGCGCCGCCTTCGGTGGCGCTTGTCTTTTTCCGCAACGGTGTTCAAATTTCTGCAGCCGGTCCTTATCCCGCACAGACGGGAAAATCGACCCAATCGGGAAACGCCTCCTACCTCACGCAAATCCCCCTGAGCAAATTCCCTCCGGGCCGCTACTGGATGCAGGTGAACGTGCTCGACCCGTCTGCAAATCAGGTGGCCTTCGCGCGCGTACCGCTGGCAATTATGCGCGCCACCTCAGCTGCTTCGCCGCGACCTCGCGCGGGTGGCGCCGGCCGCTGACGTCCATTCCAATCCACCGCGGCTTGACTTGGGCTGGGAGCATCCGTTATGTTAGCCGGGACTTCTCGGCAACGCGGTGTGGGGACGAATGCGGCGGGGGAAAGCCCGTTTCGGCGGAGTTAAAACCCACCCTCCTGCTGGCGCCGCCCTGAATCGTGAGATGTCCGAGTTAGCCCTCGCGAAACTGCGGCAATCATTGACTCTATGAAAAAAGGCCGCCGGCGCTGGCTAGGATGGGCAATCAGCGCGCTGGTGCTGGCACTGATTCTGCTCCACGTCAGCCGCAGCCCGCAGTGGAAGAACTTTAATTGGGACCGGCTTGGGTCGCTGCTGCTTCACGTCAAGCTGGAACTTCTGATCCCCGCTCTACTCCTCAGCTACGCTACCTACGTCGCGCGCGCTTACCGCTGGAAGTTCTTCGTGAATCCCATGAAGCGCTGCTCATCCTGGGTTCTGTTCAACGGGCAAGTCATTGGATTCAGCTCGATTTACCTGATCGGCCGGGCCGGGGAAGTCGTTCGGCCCGCCTATATTGCCAAGGCCGAAGCGCTTCCATTCACCTCGCAGCTTGCCGTCTGGGTGGTTGAGCGCATTTACGATGGCTTGGCGCTCGTCGTGATCCTCGCTTTGGCGCTCTATTTCGAGCCGATGCATGCGACCACGGTTCACGGCGCCACCCTGCTTCGCGAGCTGCGGGAAGGCGCTGTGGGGATTCTGATCCTCTCGGTCGCTGCAGTCGCAGGCCTCGTCGTCTACCGAGCCTATTCAGAGCACCTCATCTTGTGGCTGGACCGCGCGCTGCAGCGAGCGCCGGATAAGTTTCGCGGCCGCTTGCATGGTTTTCTGCGCTCGTTTTCCTCGGGTCTTGACGTCATTCGCGACCCGCGGAATTTCTCCGCCACTGTAGCGTTGACGGTGCTACTCTGGACCGTCAACGTGGCCATCACGTGGCTGACAATTCGGAGCGTGGGCGGGCGCCTCGCCGGCTTTTCCTGGTGGGCCGCGGCGCTGACGATGTTCTTCGCCGGGCTGGGCCTGGCCATACAGCTTCCCGGCGTCGGTGGAGGATCCCAGGTAGCGATTCTTCTTGTCCTCGAGGATCTCTTTCACCTTCCAGCAGAGGGTGCGGCAAGCGCGGCCGTGCTGTCGTGGGTTGCCATCATGATACCCTGCATGATTCTCGGATTGATTCTCGTGATCGCGGGCGGCCTCTCCTTCCGGAAACTGCGGCTGATAACGCAGGAAGAGGAAAAACAGGTGGCGGCGCCCGAAACCTGATGGGACGTTTATCGCCGCCAGCATCCGCCGGTGATTGGGCGCTCATAGAACGCTGCCATCGAGAAAGCAGTAGCCGTGAGAGACTCTTCATGAAATGTCCATTTTGCGGGAACCTGGAAGACCGGGTGGTCGATTCTCGCGAGGCCAAGGTAGGCGAGTCGATCCGCCGCCGCCGCGAGTGCACGAAGTGTGGACGGCGGTTCACGACGTACGAGCGGATCGACGAAATTCCCTATATGGTGGTCAAGAAAGATGGCCGGCGCGAAAAGTTCGAGCGGCAGAAAGTTCTGGCAGGTTTGTTAAAGGCGTGCGAACGCCGCCCGGTTCCGGTCAGCCGCCTCGAAGAAATTGTGAATGAGGCGGAGGCGTATGTCGCCGAATCACCCGCGCGCGAGCGGTCGACGTCTGCCGTGGGTGAGCTGGTGATGAACCGGCTCAAGAAGCTCGACAAGGTAGCCTACGTGCGCTTTGCTTCGGTTTACCTTGATTTCAAAGATGTACGCGAGTTCATGGAGGAACTGAAAGACCTGCTGAGCGCGAGGGGTAAGGGAGGCGGGATCTAGCGGCTGAGGGATTGGGTCACGGATTCCTGGCGGCAAATTCGCAGACCCGCGCGGCCGCACTCCGCCCCGACCGGATGCAATCCGGAATTCCAATTCCGCCAAAAGCGTTTCCCGCCAGGAACAAGCCAGCGCGCTCGCGGACCGCGCGCTCAAGTTCCACCATTCGCTCCGCGTGGCCCACCCGATACTGCGGCATGGCGGCGGGCCAACGGTAGATGCGCCTGAACGCGGGCAGTTGCGTGAGGCCGAGAATTTCCCGCAGCTCGCGGTCAATGACGGAGATCAGGCGCTCATCGCTCCACCCTGCTGCTTCCGGCTGTTGCGCGCCTCCGAGAAAGCAGCGTAGCAGCGCGGACCCAGCCGGCGCACGGTGGTCAAACTTCGCATGAACGAACGTGCACGCGACCAGTGTGCGTCCTTCTCGAGGCGGCACGAGAAAGCCGAAGCCAGGGGGCAACCCGGCCGGAGTATGTGGATAAGCCAGCGCCACCATCACCGCAGGTGTGCTCGGAATTGCCCCCAGGGCCCGGCTGGCGGGCGTACTCAGCGAAGCCAACAGCCGTGAGCACTCGCTGGCGGGCAGCGCGAAAAGGATCGCATCCGCTTCGTAGGTTGCGCCGCCCTGGCAGCGCAGCGTGTAACGATATGGACGCGAGCCGCCCCACGATTCGTGCGTGTCCGCTTGGATGGTCTCGACGTGTTGATTCAGGAACACGCGGGGCGCGGCGGAGCCGGAAAGCTCATCAAGCCTCGCCGCGAGCGCGCCCGGCAATTCCGCCATGCCGTGTTTCAACGTCGTAAAGAAAGGCTCCGCCGGGGCGGTGTGGTGCGCGCGGAGCATTCCGCGCACCAGGCTACCTCTCTCCCGTTCCATCGCCACGAAGCGCGGCAAAAGAACTTGGGCGCTCAGTTGTTCTGTGTCTCCGCCGTAAACGCCCGCCATCAGCGGATCTACAATTGCTTGGAGCACGCCGCTGCCCAAATGGCGGCGCACAAACGCGGCGACGGACTCATCCGGATCGCTATCTCGCGGCTTGGCCGGGCGCCGTCGAAACGCGTCACGGAGAATGGCAATCTTGCTTTCTAAAGAAATCAGCCGTGAGACGAGCGCGGGCGCGAGGCGCGTTGGGACAAAAAACATCAGTCCGTCCGGCAAGGGTTCGAGACGGCCTCGGTGGAGGATAAATGTACGGTGCAAGCCGTCATTCGAGCCCGTTAATGACGCGCTGAGTCCTAATTCCGAGCAGAGATTGGATGCCTCGCGCTTGGCAGTGAGAAAACTGTCCGGCCCGGCTTCAATCGTGAATCCTTCTACCTGCTCAGTCCGGATTAATCCGCCGAGCCTATCCCCAGCCTCAAGCAGAAACTCGTCGATGGGCGCGCCGCCCGCGCGGGCGCGCGCCAGCTCATACGCTCCGGTGAGACCCGTGATGCCCCCTCCAAGAACGGCAATGCGGCAGCTGAGTTGATTAGGCATCGCTCAAATGCCATTCTACATGCTTCGGTTGAGGAGCGGCGCAGATGAAAATTGTGATTCTGGATGGATACACCCTGAATCCTGGCGACCTCTCGTGGGCGCGCATTGAGGCGATGGGAACGGTAGAGATTTTCGAGCGCACGCCGCCGCGATTGATCATCGAGAGAGCGGCCGGGGCTCAGGCAATTCTGGTGAATAAAATCGCGCTGCGCGGCGAAACCCTCGCGTCGCTTGACGGTCTGGTCTACGTTGGTGTCACCGCAACGGGCGTCGATCTCGTTGATTTGGAGGTAGCGCGCCGGCGAGGCGTCACCGTCACCAATGTGCCCGCGTATGGCACGGATTCTGTGGCTCAGTTCACCATTGCGCTGCTACTCGAACTCTGCCATCGCGTGGGGCTGCATAGCGAAGCCGTGCGCGCGGGGGCGTGGTCCCGGAGCCAAGATTGGAGCTTTACTCTATCGCCGCAGCTCGAGGTGGCGGGCAAGACCTTGGGCGTGGTCGGCTTCGGCCGCATCGGGCGGCGCGTCGCACAGATCGCGCGCTCGCTCGGCATGCGCATTCTCGCGTTCAGTCCCAGCCGCAAGGAGCCGCCCGTCTATGAAGAATTCGAGTGGGTCACACTTGAAGAGCTCCTGATGGCTTCCGACGTGGTCAGCCTGCATTGCCCCCTCACCCCGCAGACGCGCGGATTGCTGAATGCTCAGCGAATCTCGCGGATGAAGACCAACGCTTTTCTCCTCAACACAGCGCGCGGCGCGCTCGTTGACGATCAGGCGCTGGCCGACGCGCTGAACCAGGGAAAGCTTGCCGGCGCCGGTCTCGACGCGCTGGCGGAAGAACCGCCGCCGCCGGGCCATCCACTCTTCTCCGCCAAAAACTGCATTCTAACCCCGCACATGGCGTGGGCCACGCGCGAGGCACGAACGCGATGCATGCAAATAGCGGTGGAAAATCTTGCGGCCTTCATTCAAGGCCGTCCGCAGAACGTGGTGAACGGCTGAGTCGGCTTTGCCCCGGCCCGCCAGAATCCCCAATATTATATCGCTGGCACACACAGGACTCGCTTATATTTCGTAACGGCATGCTACGGGGAAGCGCCGCCCAATGCCAAACGCCTTGGCCGTCACCTTGAGGGAGGGCGCCGCCTGCTGACGTTTGTACTCCGCAGCGTTCACGCGACGCAGAACCTGATGGACCAGGGCCGGGTCATAGTCCAGGCGCTCGATGATTTGTTCTGCCGATTGATTCTCTTCGATGTAGGCGCGCAGAATCGCATCCAGCGTTTCGTAGGGCGGTAGCGTGTCCTGATCCCTTTGATCCGGGCGGAGCTCGGCGGAAGGCGGTTTTTCGAGGCTCGAGGCAGGAATAGGACCCGCTCCAGCTCCGCCGCGGTTCACATGGCGCGCGAGCTCATAGACCATTGTCTTCGGAACGTCTCCGATCACCGCCAGCCCACCCGCCATATCCCCGTACAGCGTGCAATAGCCCACCGCGAGCTCGCTCTTGTTGCCGGTGCTCAGCACCAACGCGCCCGACTTATTGGAGAGCGCCATCAGGATGTTTCCCCGGATGCGCGCCTGGATGTTTTCCTCCGCCGTGTCGCAGGCCTGGCCTTCGAAGGCGGGGCCGAGCATCTCAAGGTAGCTCTCGTAGACGGGGGTCATGGGAACCACGCGGTAACGAATGCCAAGATTGCGCGCCAGGAGCTCCGCATCTGTCACGCTCCCCGGTGAAGAAAACGGCCCTGGCATACTGACGCCGTACACGTTCTTCGCCCCCAGTGCGTGGGAAGCAATCGCTGCGACCAGAGAGGAGTCAATGCCACCACTCAACCCCACAATCACGCTGCGAAAGCGGCACTTCTCAACGTAATCACGCGTGCCGAGAACCAGCGCCTCCAGGATCAATGCGATTTCTTCGGAAGTCTGCCGCGGGACGTACTCAGCGCCGCCGGCGGTATCAAAACAAATCAAGTCTTCGGCAAACGACTGGGCGCGGGCGCAAAGATTGCCTTGGGCGTCAAAGGCGCAGCTCGAGCCGTCAAACACCAGGCTGTCATTGCCTCCCACAAGGTTGACGTAAACCAACGGAATCTTGCGGTCCTTGGCGATGGCGCGGAGCATTGCCTCACGCAACTGGACCTTGCCAGCGGCGAAGGGCGACGCCGCAATATTGAGCAGAACCGTCGCGCCAGCCCTCACCGTTTCTTCCACTGGGTCGCGCGCGTAAAGAGGCTTCTTCCAAAACGCCTTGTCGTTCCACACGTCCTCGCAGACCGTTAAACCAAGGTGTTCCCCCGCAAGCGGATATACGGCCGGGGCGCTCCCTGGCTCGAAGTAGCGCGATTCGTCAAAGACATCGTAGAACGGCAGCAAGCCCTTTTGGTAATCTCGCACCACTTTGCCATCCTGGAGTAGGGCCGCCACGTCCACCGCGGGTTTGCCCTGCGCTGCGCCAGAGCGCCGCACCGCGCCCACAAGCGCCGCAATCCGGGGAAGAGCCCGTGCCAGGCGCGCGAGCTCCGCCTCGCATCGCGCTAGGAAATCCGGCCGCTCAACCAGATCACGAGGCGGATAACCGCACAGTGCAAGCTCCGGAAAAACAACCAAGTCCGCCGACTGTCCGTGGGCACGCCGGGCAAAAGCCAAGATTCGCCCACGATTGCCCTCAAAGTCTCCGACCGTCGTATTGATTTGAGCGAGCGCAATTTTCATGAGTTCCTTCGCGGTCAGCTTCAAAATCCGGCGTTTTTAGTC
>JBOGJT010000346.1:0-3930 GCA_050745065.1 Terriglobia bacterium | reverse complement strand
CCCGGCGCCCCGCTGTATTGGATGCGAATCGAGCAGAAGGGTAGCGGCAAAGGCAATTCGTTTATCTCTGCCGCGAGCGATACATCTTGGGTGCTGTACGCGGCGACGGTAAAAGTTGGTAGCGCGTATTGTGCCGTGGGCGGAGAATGCTTTCCATCCTGTGCGGCAATCGGATCGAGCTGTAGCGGCGGACTCTGGCCGCCGGTCTTTACTATCAAAAACCGGCGGCCAGAGGCCGCCGCTACAGAGGCGGAGACCGCCGCCGATGAATTAGTCGCATCCGGCGGCAGAGACGCCGCCGCTACAGCGGAAGCCGCCGCTACAGAGGAGGCCGCCGATCCAGTTGCAGGATACTCCACCGTGATCGTCACGGCTTGTGGCGTGCTGAGCAGGTTGCGCGCCACCACGTGAGGAACAAAATAACCCGCGCCCGCATAGGGAGAGCCTTTCGCAGGCTTGCCAATCGGCAGCCCTGTGGCATGAACCGCGCTCGCAAGCTGAACGGCCGGGTCGGGAAAATCAATGGTGCTGGAAAAGCCCGTGGCCGGGTCGGTGATCTTGCCGCTCGCAATCAGCGCCGGATGCGGACCCACCTGCACAATCGTGATGCCGCCCGACGCGGCGTCTGCCGGGTCAACGCCCAGGCTCTCGATCAACTGCGCGACGTCCAGCACTTTGGTTTCGCGGGTGGCGCAGACGCGCCGTTGTTGGGCATGTCTGCGATGAAGCGAAGCTGACACTCGTGTGACTACACGCTGTCCGCGCTTTACTGCGTCGGCGCCGTATGCACCTGCTCTCACGTTTACGAAGTGTCAGCGGCTGCGCGTATGCGCTCTCGTGCACTCGTATCTTGCAGTGAACGGCCTACCGAGCTTTTTCAGCCATGCCGCGCGTGCCTGCATGCAGACGGCGTAATCGGAAGAGTTCCGAAGTTTGCCAATTTCGACCCAGGCGCGCGGGGCCGTCATTTCCGCAAGGGAGCGCACTCCAAGCACGGCGATGTTGACGTTGGAAGATGCTGCCCAGCCAATGGCTTGGTCGAGGCCAGCGTTTTTGTTCCCCAAAATCAGGTGTTGGTACCGCAGGCGCACAAATCCTATCTCGGCAAGCTGGATATGCGGCGAGCCAGGACTGAATTGCTCAACCTTAACCGGCGGTACGGCCGACCGAACCCAATTAAACCAGTCCTGGAGGTAACCCAGGGGACCCAGCACAACGGCCCTATAAAAGTCAGGATACTGCGCACTCACATCCTCAGGCATTCCGTTACGGAATTTGTAGATGGTGTACCAATAGATCGGATCGGTGGATGCCCCGCGGTACACCACCCAGTTCAGCCCGATAACCTCGTCATTCCCGTCCCCGGCAAGATCCGCCAGCGACATGGCAATACTGCCATTGGGCATTTTTCCGAGCGAGACAACCCTGAACTTGAAGCCATCGGGTGACACAACTTCCAGCCAGTCCCACCTCGCTCGCACGGCGGCAATCAAGTACGTCCGTCCTGGCTCGAGGTCCACAAATCGAAAACCGTCCACAACGTTATGACTGGTGAGGGGGCCGTGACCCAAGGAGTCGAGAAACGACGCGATGGCCGTCATGGAATACGTGTTAGCGGCTCGCACTTCCCGGGATGTGTGTGGCCACGTCAACGGGCGGCGCGCGGCAAGAACTGATACGCTCTGACCCGCGCCCGCGCTTGCTGCGAGGCAAAGCACGAGCGCCGCCAGACTGGTCGTAATGCTACTGAATGTTGCCTTCGACTTCTTGGACATAACTGTAACCAGGGCTGGAAGGGTTTATCACCCAAGCGGAGCCGTCGGGTGACGGAACCCAATAGAGGTTTGACGACACCGAGGAACATGTACCGCCCCCAGAGTTTCCGCTGTAGAAGACGAGCGCATTCTCCTCAAGCTGCGAGCCGCCGAGCGCCGGAAGGTTGGAATATGCAGCCCGTTCGGTCTGCATGCAAGTGCTCGCTGTCGACAATTTCTGCTCGAAAACGTAAGCTCCATCGCTGGTGTCAGCGTTCCAGTCGAAACCGTCGAGCATATTATTCGGCACCTGCATGAGGCCCACGTAGCTGTCCGCAGACGTGTACTGGTTTGCCATATTCCCGTAGGGCCATTCACCCGAGAACCCCATCTCCGTCTCGTTATTGAACTGTTTGTAGCTGCTCTCAGCCATCGCGATCCCGGTCAGAAGGGCGGGCGTGGCACCGTTCGAATATAGAGACGTCAGCCGGCTTGTGACCGTTGGGTTCGGAATCGGAGTTCCCAAGACGTAGAATGTCACAGCCTGAGTGAGAGAATGGCCTGCCAGCGTTGCCTGAACCTGAGCGTTTACCCGACCGCCCTGGCCAACGTTCGTCGTGTAGTTGGTCGATTGACCAAGAGTGGTAGTCGTCGTTGGCGAAGCGGTATAAGAGGTTCCGTTCGCGGTGGTGTACGTGAAACTCAGCGTCCAGTTCGCCGAACCCGAGCATGATGAGGTCGCCTCCAACGGAACGGTCGCTTGGTTGTAACCGCCTCCTCCCATGCTGTATACAGCGGCATTGCTCGGACTTGAGATCGAAAGTCCACACACGGTGACAGGGGCTTCGACATACTTTGTCATCTCTGAGCGTTCGCAGTGCGCCCTCACGCCGCAACTGTACTGTATGGTCGCGGCTTTCACCTGAATGGACGCTGTTCCGTCCGCAACACCCGTGACCATGCCCATCGAGTCGACGCTGGCAACGGAGGGGTTGTCCGAAGTCCACCAGCATTGCCCGCCCCACCCCATAAAGTACTGATGTTCGTTGCAATCCTCCTCGGAAGCGGTGATGCCGACCTGCGTTTGCAACCCGATGTCAATAGGGCTGCTTAACGTAGGATTCAGGCCCATCACGCTGAGCGCGCACTGAGCGGGAGTGCAATCGTAGCTGCTGCTGATGCCCGCTTTACGGCTGACCACCATCAATCGCCCCATCACCGGCACGTCATCCCCACGAACCCAATTCACGCTGCCATCGGTGGCGCCGGCAGGAATTTTATTTCCTTTAAAGTCCGGTTTTTGCGCGTCGCGGAGCGCGCGGATATCGATGGCGCGCGTTTCGTGCGCGTTTAACTTGAGGTTCGTCAGGTAATAATGCACGCCGTTGGCCGTCACCTCAAAACCGATGGGGCACGGCTTGTCGCTCATGTTGGTGAGGAACAGGACGGAATCGGTGCCCTTATCCAGATGCCACGGGTTCGCGCCCGAGCCTGTCCAACCGTTTCCCTCGTTTTCGGCGCGCGCATCCACGATCAGGTTGCTTCCACTCTCTACGCTCGATACGTCCGCTTCCATCGACCCCGGCGCCCCGCTGTATTGGATGCGAATCGAGCAGAAGGGTAGCGGCAAAGGCAATTCGTTCATCACCGCCGCGAGCGATATATCTTCGGTGCTGTACGCGGCGACGGTAAAAGTTGGTAGCGCGTATTGTGCCGTGGGCGGAGAGTGCTTTCCATCCTGTGCGGCAATGGGATCGAGCTGTAGCGGCGGACTCTGGCCGCCGGTCTCTACTATCAAAAACCGGCGGCCAGAGGCCGCCGCTACAGAGGCGGAGGACGCCGCCGATGAATTTACCGCATCCGGCGGCAGAGACGCCGCCGCTACAGCGGAAGCCGTCGCCGATCCAGTTGCAGGATATTCCACCGTGACCGTCACCGTTTGCGGCGTGCTGAGCAGGTTGCGTACCACCACGTGAGGAACAAAATAACCCGCGCCCGCGTAGGGAGAGCCTTTGGCAGGTTTGCCAATCGGCAGCCCTGTGGCGTGAACCGCGCTCGCAAGCTGAAGGTCGGGAGCCGGAAAATCAATCGTGGATGAAAACCCCGTCGCCGGGTCGGTGATCTTGCCGCTCGCAATCAGCGCCGGATGCGGACCCACCTGCACAATGGTGATGCC
>JBOGJT010000345.1:0-4771 GCA_050745065.1 Terriglobia bacterium | reverse complement strand
GGGTCCGTCTGGATCCAAATCAGCCAGACGTCCCGCTCGTCGAATCCTTGTTGAAGGCACGCGAGGCTTTGGGAATGGTTGCCCAAGCCCGCGCACACGATGGCGAGCGCGTAAGGTGATACGTAGCCACGCTTCGCCCGGCTTCTCAACTCGTTGAGAATTTTTCTGGCTTCCAGCGTGCGCCCCGCCGTGGCATAAGCATGCCCCAGTGCTGCGAGGCTCATCGGGTTTCCCCCCGAACCGGTATGC
This sequence comes from Terriglobia bacterium, assembly GCA_050745065.1. Classification (GTDB taxonomy): domain Bacteria; phylum Acidobacteriota; class Terriglobia; order UBA7540; family UBA7540; genus RH2-MAG17b. The sequence continues at coordinate 4,522 of JBOGJT010000345.1, read as the reverse complement.
GCCTTCTGGCAAGACCGGATGGCGTCCTCCTGCTTACCCATCTGCTCGTTCGCCAGCCCGAGGACGTGATGCGCCGGCGAAAACCGAGGTTCAATCTCAAGCGTCCTGAGAGCCTGGTCGATGGCGCGTTCGTAGTCGTGGGCCATGTAAAGAATCCACGCCATTTCCATACTAATAACGAGCGAGAGCGGTTCCAATTCGAGGGCGCGTTCCATCTCCAGTATGGCTTCGTCCGTTCTCGTCTGCGAAGAGAGGAAATCCGCGTACCACTGGTGGCCCTTGGCATAGTTTGGATTCAGCTCGATGGCCTTATTGTATTCACGCTCCGCGCCGGGCCAATCCCGATGATAGGACTTCAGAATACCCGCAAGCGAGACGTGGACTTCGCCCAAAGCCTGATCGATTTCAAGCGCCTTGCGCGCCGCCTGTTCAGCCTTGGGCATAACTTCGCTGGAAGCATAGTTCCCGAAGTAGACGAAGAGCGAGTAAAAATCCGAAAGACCCGCGTAGGGGAGGGCAAAATGAGGGTCCCGCTGAATCGCCTGCTCAAAATGGGCAATCCCCTTTTTCAACCCATCTTCCGTCATCTTGTTTCCGTGATACATCCCGCGGAGGTAATCGCGATAGGCCTCGGGATCCGCCGTGTAGCGGCGTGCCACCCGCCTTCGCGCTTCCTCCGTCAGCCGCAAACGAAGCTTTTCGGTGATTTCTCTGGAAATTTCATCCTGGACGGCGAAAATGTCGGTAAATGCCACTCGATATTGCTCGCCCCACAATCGCCATCCCTTGGATCCGTCCACGAGCTCGGCGCCAATGGCTAAGGTTTCCGCGTGCTGCATCACGCTTCCCGTCAAGACCGCGCGGACGTTCAACTCATGCGCCGCCGTTTGGGGATCCACGTCCCTTCCCTTATAACGAAACACCGTGCTCCTCGCCATGACGCGAACGTCCGGCAGTAGAGAAAGTTTGTTGATCAGGGTCTCACTGATGCCGTCGCTGAGGTAATCCATCTCAGAATCGCCGCTCACGTTGCGAAACGGCAGCACCGCAATCGACTGCAGGGCTGCGTCTTGCGAATCGCGCGCCGCAGTTCTGTCGATCGCCTCCACCGGCGCGATGAACCGGTATCCCTGGCGGGAGCGCGTCTCCAGGAAACGGGGGTTGCCCGGCAAATCGCCGAGCGCCCTCCGCAAGGAGTTAACCGCCGTATTCAGGCTGCGGTCGAACCCCACAAAAGTATCTGGCCAAAGCCTTTGGCGCAGGTCCTTGCGCGGGACCACCTCTCCGGCCCGCTCCACAAGCATCTCCAGAATCTGAAAGGGCTTGTCCTGGAGTTTCACGCTCACGCCACGGCGGCGGAGCTCGCGAGCCTGGAGATCCAGCTCAAAGATTCCGAATCGGAAAGCCCTCTCCCCTTGCATTCTTTCACTCATGGTCCGTCAGGGTACACAACAGCCGTTGTTTGAAATGGCGGGAATGGAAGCCGCGCGTTATTGACATTGTTACCTAAGTGGCTCTTTTGCAAAAGGCTACCAGACAATAAAAGTTTAAGCAACTGCTGAGTCGCTCTTTGCCCGGCAAATGACTCTAAGTAGGAGATTCACAACCGCGCGTGACTTGGCGGTGTGAGTTTTAACCCAAACCCATAAGGAGGTTTGACGTGAGATTGAGGTTACGTTTTTTCACCGTCAGCGTGTTCATGAGCCTTGCCCTGGTATTGGCTGCCGGCATCAGCAAGGCCACGAGTTCCGGTGGAAAATTCACGCTACCTTATGAGGCGCATTGGGGAATTGCCGTCTTGCCCCCCGGAGACTACACCTTTACCGTTATCTCGCCCTCTGGGTCGCCCCGTTACTTGGATGTCCGGGGGAAGAGAAGCGGTGCATATATTTTCCCCTTGGGAACGCAAATTGGAACGAATGCGCGTCACAGCCATTTGACGCTGGTCACAATCGGAAGCAACCACTTCATTGAGCGTTTGGTGCTCAAAGAAGTCAACACGACGTTTGAGTTCCGCATTCCCAAGAGCGCAAAAACCGAAGCTCGATTCACCCGCTTGAAGCTTTCGCGCGCAGGTCAAGGCAGTTGAGTTTGTGGGGAACGTGATCCCGTGGCCGGCACGTTGCAAGACAGAAACATACTTTCAATCAGACAAGGAAAAGCGTATGAACGAATCTGAAGCTGTTCTCAAGAAGCCATCGAACCGGCGCTCATTTATGAAAAAAGGAATTCTCGCGGCGGGCGGAACGGCGATGGGCGCCGGACTGCTGGCTAAGGGACTGCCCATCTTTGCTGACGACCGGGACGGAGATGGTGACGATCGCCTGACGAGAGGCGACGTTGCGATTCTGAGGCTCCTCGCTGCGGCTGAGATCATCGAGGCCGATCTGTGGACGCAATACTCGGAGCTAGGCGGGACCCAGGACACAGAGGTTTCGGGAGTCAACGGCGGCAATCCACTCTACATGGGCGCGCTGCAAATTCTTGATGGCGACATGTCCCAGTATGTCCATGACAACACGGACGATGAACTAAGCCATGCGGCCTTTCTGAACGCGTATTTAATGTCCAAAGGCCACAAGCCAGTCGACCTCAAACCGTTTCGCAATCTGCCCAGCAGCAAGGCAACCGGCGCCCGCCAAATCAAACGGCTCACGAACCTCACGCAACTCACGGTGGACACCAGTTTCTGGACGCGCTACCGCAGCACAACCAACCCCGATTTGGGCGCGATGTTTGACCAAGCCGTTCCGAGCCTAAGCGTAGGGCAGCACACGGCGATTCCCCGCACCGACGCCGACACCGCGGGCAGCAGCATCCCCTCCAACCCCGCCGACCTTCCGAATACGATTTCAACCCACTTACAAGCCATCGCCTTCACCGCGGGCTTTCACTTCGCGTTTATCGAGCAAGGCGGCACGAGTCTCTACCATACTCTCACGCAGAAGGTCAGCAGTCGGGAAGTGCTCAGAATCCTCGTCAGCATCGGCGGCTCCGAGATCATGCACTTCCAGACCTGGCAGGACAAGGCAGGCAACGCACTCCCGCTGACAGACGTGGATCCTGTGACCGGCGCCTCTGTGACGTTTGTCAACCTCCAGGCCGGTCAGCCGGAGACGCTGCAAGCCAACCTGATCATGCCTGAGCCGTGTGAATTCATCAGCCAAAGCCTGCCTCCCTGCGCCATCATCCGCCCAACGGGTCCGGGGCAGATCGATGCGCAGGGCGCCATCAACGGCTTCATCGCCGATGGACTCTTCTTCGGCCAATCGAAGGAGTTTACTGACTTGCTTCATCATCTGGCGAAAGAAGCTGACGAAGCCGAACGGGAGCGGTAACCCGGAAGAGCTACGCGTGCCACCGGAACGATGTAGGGTGCACCACGACGTGCCCTACATCGACCGGCGCGAAGGGCCATGAAAACAAAAAACGGTATCATGCCTCCAGACGATATTGAGTCCACCTCAGAGCATCAACTCATCGTCGCCGCCCAACTCGGCAACGAGACGGCGTTTGCGGCGCTGTTCGACAGGCAAAAACGCCAAGTTTATTCGCTCTGCTTGCGCGTGGCCAGGAATTCCAGCCGCGCAGAGGACTTAACCCAACAAATTTTCCTGAAAGTCTTCAGGAATATCGCGAGCTTCCCTGGGGAGTCCGGCTTCTCCAACTGGGTTCACCGAATCACGGTCAACGAAAATCTTATGTACCTTCGCAAACAACGCTTGCAACGGATCGCCCCACAACAACGCATTGACGGCGCATACGGCGTGAAATCACAAACCCAGATGAAAAAGGCTCCGGAGTTTTAACCGCAACACTCTTCACTCAGCGGATTTTTCGCCGCGTGCGATGATCTGAGCCACATGTCATTCTGAGCGGAGCGAAGAATCTGCTTTTCCCGTTTGATTTAGATGAGGTGCTCCCCATTGTTCGGACAGAAAATCCTTCTTCTTAAGGTATACCCGCCGCCGGGCCTGTGGGAACTGTGGGAAACTCCGAGCCCTTGGGGGCGAGGAGTTTTCCAAGCGCGGTGGAAAGAGTGGGGAAACTCGTTCTTGGAGTTTTCCACGCTTTCCACCGCGCGTCAGTTTCCACAGGCCTCATTTTCGTCGTTTTTCTTTCCTTCGGTTCCTTTTCGAGAAATCCGCTGCGTCCCCATCAAAAATTTCACACCACAATGCCCCAGGATCGACGATCGCCTCGCCGCCCGGCCCGTACTATCCCCCCTTTTCGCCTCCTCGCCCGGCTCCCCGCCTTGCGAAGTACACCGCCGCCGGTGTCTCGTATCCCAGCGCCTGATGCGGTCGCTCGTGATTGTAAAACCCAAAGTAGTTCCCCAGATGCCTCACCGCCTCGGCGACGCCTGCGTAGTCCTTCAGATAGACCTCTTCGTACTTCACCGTCCTCCATAGCCGCTCGACAAAAATATTGTCCATCGCCCGCCCCCGCCCGTCCATGCTGATCAAAATCCCGCTCGCCTCCAGCCGCCCGGTGAACGCCTCGCTGGTGAACTGCGCCCCTT
>JBOGJT010000344.1:0-14082 GCA_050745065.1 Terriglobia bacterium | reverse complement strand
GACTACATCATGACGGGTCTGCACAACACGTCTAAAACGCTGTTCATCATCATCGCGCTCATTTGGGCGTATGGTCTCGCATGGGTTGCGATTAAGGGCATCCGCTACGTGGCGCGGCTGGCGCAGTTTCTCAATTGGGTGCCGCTGATCATGCTCCTGATTGTGTTTTGGGCGAACAAAGGGGGGATCACCCACTTCAAGCCCGCGCATCCCGACGCGGGCGCGGGCTTTCTCGCCGTTCTCGCCATTGTGATTGGTTTCTTTGCCACGGCGGGCGCGGCGGGCGCTGATTTTTGCATGAGTAACCACACCCGGCGCGACGTCATTTTGGGAGGCCTGACGGGCATTACCCTGGCCATTGTCGTGGCGGGAGGCTTGGCAATTCTCGCGGTTGCGGGCCATATCGGAAAAACCGGAGGCGCTCCTGTCTATGATTTTGCCGCCACCATCTCCGGCGTTGGCGCTATCGCACCCGTCATGTTCTTCCTCTTCGCGGCGGCGTCGCTCGTCCCCACGTGCTTTTGTGCGTTCATCGTCTCAAACAGCTTCGACACGATGATCCCGCAGGTTCCGCGCAGTGTGTCCACCATCGTTGGGGTCTCCATCGGTGCGCTGCTCGCGATCACGGGCATCGCCAAAAATCTGGTCACCTTTTTCACCATAGTGGGAGCGTCGTTCGGTCCGATCTGTGGGGCCATGGCGGCGGATTATCTGCTGGCGGGAAAGAAGTGGTCAGGACCTCGCCAGGGCATAAACTGGGCAGGCTATATCGCCTGGGCGGTGGGATTTGTGGTGGGCATTCTGAAATACATTCCCGGCGCGCCGGCTTCCTGGGTGCACGCCGACCGGCCCGCCGTGCTCTTCTCATTTATCGTCGGCTTCGTGGTCTACTGGGTGCTGGCAAAAGCAGGGTTGCGGCCTCGCGTGGTAGAGATCGAGAGCGCAAAGACAGAAGCCGCCGCATGATGAACCGGCGCAATTTCATAACCTCTTTCCTCAGCGCCGCGGCATCGATGCCGGCCGCCGGTGCAGTTGCAGGAAATCCGCGCTGGACTCGTGCCGTGCTAACTTCCGGGCTGCCGGAACGGCTTGCGCGTCCCACCCCGTACCAGACCGCGTGGCAGGATTTGGAAATCGGGATGTTCGTGCATTTCGCCCCGAACACCTGGCAAAACAGCGAGTACGACAACCTCTCAACGCTCCTTTCCGCGATAAATCCTTCTAAACTCAATACAGATCAATGGGCGGAATGCGCCGTAACCTTTGGAGCGAAGTACATTCTTTTCGTCGCGAAGCACGTGGGAGGTTTCTGCATGTGGCAGACCCACACCACGAACTACGGTATCCGGAATACGCCGTGGCAGGGAGGGCGTGGAGACGTTTTGGCGGACGTTGCCGCTTCCTGCCGCAAGCACAAGCTCAAGCTGGGTGTTTACCTTTCTCCGCAGGATCGGAAGTTTGGTGCGGGCCTCGGCGGCCGGTGTAAGACACCGGAGAGGCAGACGGAGTACAACGGCCTATACCGGAAGCAGCTCACGGAAGTGCTCTCACGTTACGGCGAAATGGTCGAGATCTGGTTTGACGGGTCGATTGTGGTTCCCGTGGGTGATATTCTCAAGCGCTATGCGCCCCATGCCATGATCTTCCAGGGTCCAGAGGCGACCATCAGGTGGGTGGGAAACGAGGAGGGGTTTGCTCCGTATCCGGTCTGGAACGCGATCTCGCGGGCCGGCGCGGAGTCTGGCGTTGCGACTTCCATTCAAGGAGATCCCAATGGCTCCGTCTGGCTCCCAAACGAAGCTGACGTTTCCGTCCTGAGGCCCGACTGGTTTTGGAGCCCGGAGAAAGAGAGGAACCTGCTTTCACTCGATCAGCTCGTCGAAATCTATTATCGCTCCGTGGGTCACGGGGTGCAGTGGGTGCTCAACCTTCCCCCCGATTCCAGCGGGCTGATGCCCGCGGAGAATTGCGAGCGGGTGAAGGAATTCGGCGATGAGATACGGCGGCGTTTTGGTCACAGCCTGGCGGAGACTTCCGGATCAGGCGAGAGGTTGCAGCTTTCGCTGCCTCCTCGCTCACGGCCTTCAAGGGTTGACCACGTGATTCTGCAGGAAGATTGCCGCCTCGGCCAGAGGATTCGCGCCTATCGCCTGGAAGGGCTCGCCGGCGAAGGGTGGGTTTCGTTGGGCCGCGGTACGGCGATCGGCCACAAGCGCATCCAGCCGATTGCGCCCAAGGTGCTGAGCGCGGTGCGGCTTGTTGTGACAGAGAGCGTGGGAAGGCCAGAAATCCGCAGCATGGCTTTATTTAACGCCGGCGTCGAGCCGCCCCCAACGTGGAATGCGCCGGTACACGTATGGGCGTCGAATGAAGTTGGGTCATGGAAGGACCACCGTTTTGTGCTTGATCTGTCCGGCAAGATTGACGCGGCCGCGCAATACCGGTTGAGATTTGTTCCACAGGGCGGAGAAAAACTGACCATCGAAAATCCCGTGCTTCTGATCGGAGGGTTGTCGCAGCCCGATTTGGTGCGCCGCGCGAACGCAGCTTCAGACGCGCTGATCCTCACGATCACCGGCATCGGTGAAAAAATTGTAATTCAAGGCGGCGTACGGGGAGCAGCAAACGGAATACTGCTGTTGCGCCGTTTGCAGTGAAGCGGGGCTAAAATACTCACGCCCGCCATTGCAGCGAACGCCGGAAGCCAAGGGTATGCGACGGCTTTCGCTGCGGCGGCGAAACCCTTCGCGTAGTCCTTAGCCGGAAGGTTGGGACGGCGAGGGCAATTCGCGAAATGCTTCCAGCGCATGGTCAGGCTGGACCTCTTCACCGCTCCAGGCTCTTACGGTCCACTTCTGAGATGGCCCCGCCCAAAACACGTCGCTCGCTGGCAGCCCCGGAGGGAGCAATGCCGCTGAGCAGAGATAGCAGCTTCCGGTGGAGATGTAACGTTCCGCAATCGCCGGCTGATGGCCGCAGAAGCCCACAGTGAGCTATCCGCGCGCGGCGAACGTCCCCGGCGCTTCGATCATTCGGCGCATCACCGTTGTGAGCGCGCAGCGTACCTGTTCTGGAGCGACGCTCGCGGGCAATTGCCAGCGAAGCGACATTTCCGCCAGATGAGGAAAGGCCCCAAATCGGTAAGCGAGCGACCGACCGCGGGAAAGGAGCCGTCCGGAGCGATCAGGCGCTCTTGAATTGCGGCGTACCGCCGCGCCTGCGCGCTATTCCACCTCGCATCTCTCCCATAAGCACCCGCGTTCCCTGCGTTCGCAGTGCTGCCATCAGTCGGCTCTCCTGATTACAAGTTATACGTCGATTCACACAGCGCCTGCTAATGGCGTACGAGTGTTCTGCGGGCGCGGTATGCTTCCAGTGCTGGTCGCGGGACCTACAGGGGGGGGGTCTGTGTATTTTAAACATATTATTTGACAAGTAATCTATTATGTGATAAATACATCATCGTGGAAACAATAGACACCACCAAGACGGTCTGCCGCCGCTGCGAAAGAATCCACGTCCGGATGCCGGTGGCGCTCGTGGTTGGATCGCAACCGGCGGAATTACCCTCGAAGGCGACAACGATTGATTTCTCGCCGCTGGGATTGCGCGTGCGAAGCAACATAGCGCTTGCTCCCGGCGAGCGGGTGGGCCTCATTCTTTCCGACACGCCGTCTCAGCCGCTTTTCTGCCGCGTGGTTTGGGCAGGTGAGCCGGGCCCCAGCGGCAACCGCGACGCGGGCTTAGAGTTTTCGCAACCGCTCACGGAGTAGGCGAGAATCTACTCTGCTTCCCCTGCGCAGCCGGTTGCAGCGCCGACGGGTGATTCGGCGAACGGTGGCGTGCGCGGCGCCGCCTTTGCGGCAGCGCTGGCGGCACATTGAAGGGCGGAAACTACCCATCCTATGCCGGCGCGAAACCGGCATCTTTCTCCTTAAGCGCCTTGATGCGATCCCGCAATTGAGCCGCCTTCTCAAATTCGAACTGCTGCGCGGCGTCGCGCATTTGTTGTTCCAGGAACGCGACAAGTACGACGAGTTCATCCTGTGAAGTTGGCTCGACCGGCTCTTCGAGCGCGGGCAGCGGCGCATAATCCGCTTCGGCGATGGCCGCGAGTGTCATATCCACGGGCTTGATAATGCTCTCCGGCGTGATCCCGTTTTCCTCGTTGTACTGAACCTGCCGCTCTCTCCGCCGGAGCGTTTCCTGGATGGCGTAGCGCATCGAGTCGGTGACGGTATCCGCGTACAGAATGGCCCTGCCGTGGACGTTGCGTGCGGCGCGGCCCATCGTCTGAATCAAAGAACCGCCGGACCGCAGAAATCCTTCCTTATCTGCGTCGAGCACGGCCACCAGCGAGACCTCCGGCAAATCGAGGCCCTCACGCAGCAGGTTAATTCCGATCAGGGCGTCAAACTCTCCGCGGCGGAGGCTGCGGAGGATTTTCACCCGGTCGAGTGTGTCAATTTCTGAATGCAGATAGCGGCACCGCACGCCGACTTCGGCGTAATATTGAGCAAGGTCTTCCGCCATGCGCTTGGTCAGCGTTGTTACCAGCACGCGCTCTCCCGCGCGAGAGCGCTTCTGAATCTCACCCAGCAGGTCGTCAATCTGGTTGCGCGTGGGGCGCACCTCAATTTCCGGGTCGATCAGCCCTGTGGGCCGGATCACCTGCTCCACTACAATCCCGGCAGACTGGGTCAGCTCATACGGTCCCGGCGTCGCAGAGACGAAGACCGTCTGTCCGATGCGATGCTCGAATTCCTCGAATGTCAGCGGGCGGTTATCAAGGGCTGAGGGCAGGCGGAATCCATAGTCCACCAGCGTCTGCTTGCGCGAGCGGTCGCCGCGATACATACCGCGAAGCTGCGGAACCGTCTGGTGGCTCTCGTCGATGACCATGAGCGTATCCTGCGGAATGTAGTCGAGCAGGGTGGGCGGTGGCTCGCCCGGCAAACGCCCCGAAAGGTGCCGGGAGTAGTTCTCGATGCCGTGGCAGTAGCCCATTTCTTTCATGATTTCGAGGTCAAACAGCGTGCGTTGGCTGAGCCGTTGAGCCTCCACCAGTTTGCCTTGCTTCTCGAGCTCGCCACGCCACCACTCGAGCTCGCTGTGAATGCGTTCGATCGCAAGCTCCCGTTTTTCCGCCGGCATCACGTAATGCGTACGGGGATAGAGGGGAAGCCGGGTAAGCGTCTGCCGCACCTGCCCGAGGAGCGGATCGATTTGCTTGAGCGCGTCCACCGAATCGCCCCACATCTCAATGCGGTAGGCGTTGTCCTCATAGGTCGGATAGATTTCAATCACATCACCTCGCACCCGGAACGTGCCCCGCCGGAAGTCTCCTTCGGTGCGCTCGTACTGGATTTCCACCATGCGCCGCAGAATGTCCTGCCGCGAGATCTTCTGGCCCGTCTCGAGCAACAGCAACATGCCGTAGTAGGCTTCGGGCGACCCCAGGCCGTAAATGCAACTGACGCTGGCCACAATGACGCAATCGCGGCGCTCGAAGAGCGAGCGCGTGGCAGACATCCGCAGCTTATCCAGTTCATCGTTGATCGTGGCCTCTTTTTCGATATACACGTCGCCGGCGGGCACATAGGCCTCCGGTTGGTAGTAATCGTAGTAGCTCACGAAGTATTCGACGGCGTTGTGGGGGAAAAACGTGCGAAACTCGTGATAGAGTTGCGCGGCAAGCGTCTTATTATGCGCCAACACGAGCGCGGGCCGGTTGACGCTCTCAATCACCTTGGCGATGGTGAACGTCTTGCCCGATCCGGTCACGCCCAGCAGCACCTGGTGTTTTTCACCGTCCGCAATGCCGCGCTCCAGCCGTTCAATTGCCGTCACCTGGTCACCACGCGGTTGGTATTCCGCAACCAGTTTGAAATCCATTGGATCTTTTCCTCGTCTTTCTATGGTACGCGGGATTCGGCCGGCTGCCTACGGTCACGCATATACCGTAGCACCCGCTGGCGCCCGAAGGGCAACGTGGCAAAAGCGTAATTTCTAGTTTCTTAACAAATACTTTGGATGTCTGCGGCAGCCGCCGCCCTCGGTGTCACCCCCGCGGAAGCGGCGGTCCATTAATTTACTCGATTCCCGCTTTCGCGGGAATGACTGGAAATGCCCTTTGATTGCGGCCGCACGGCGGCGCTGCGCTACGCCTATCATTCTCAAGGCGCGCGGCACGCACACGGCGTCTCCGTCTTCCGCATTCTCTTGTTCCAAAGGCCTGGTTTCCATTACACTGAATCGCATGCAGACGGTAAAGTGCCCAGCTTGAAGCGGCGCGGGGTTCTCATCACGCTTGAAGGAACGGACGGGACGGGTAAGAGCACGCAATTGCGGCTGCTCGCAGGCTGGCTCCGCCGCCGCGGATACCGGCCGCATGTCACCCGTGAGCCGGGCGGCACCCGTGTGGGCGAGCAAATCCGCAGCGTGCTGCTGGCTTCCTCAAATCGGAAGCTCACCGCATGGTCCGAGCTGCTGTTAATGTACGCCGCGCGCCACCAGCACCTGGAAGAGGTGGTGCGGCCCGCGCTCAGGCGGGGCGAGCTCGTACTCAGCGACAGATTCAACGACTCCAGCTTCGCCTATCAAGGGTACGGCCGTAAGCTTGGCAAGCGGCCCGTTGAGATCGTCGACGCCCAGGTTTGCGGATCAACTCAACCCGACCTCACCATTATTCTAGACGCCCCGCCGCGTCTTGCCCTCAAGCGGGCAACGAAGCGGGGCAAAGCTGCAACTGACAGCCGGTTTGAGAATGAGGGACTTCGATTCCAGGCGAGAGTTCGCAGAGGATATCTGGCGATCGCTCACGAACAGCCGGGGCGGGTGAAAATCGTCCGTGCCGGCCTGCCAGCAAACGACGTGCAAGCCGAGATTCGAGAGATTGTCGGCGCCTTTCTTGCCCGGCGCTTGCACCGCCGGAGTCCGCGAAAAGGCACGCGTCCGCCCGAAGAGGTACCTCGGCGGGCGGAGCGAGTCAATTCGGTGGCCTGCTGAGAATTACATCTTATCGTGGCGGTTTTCGCAGCGGCGGCGTTCGGACCCTGTCCCGATGCAATTGGGGAGCGCCGGAAGACCGGCGGACGGAGGCCGGCGCGACAACATTTTGTGTCACGATAATATGCAATCCTGACCAAGCTAAGCGCGCCAACTTCACAGTGTGGAGGTCGCCGGTGGATTCCAGAAAATCTTTCTTCAAGGTTTGCGCGGTTATCTTGTTTCTGTCAGCGATAGGATTACAGTGTTCTCGCGGAGCACCAGCATCAGGCCAGGAGGCCCCCGCTCCGGGAAGAATTTCCATCCTGACGACGAGCGTGTTGCGGCTCGGCTATCTTGACCGGCCATACCTAGCGGTGTTCAAAGCATCGGGCGGATCCGCTCCGTACTCTTGGAAACTTGTCCCGGAAGAGATCCCGAAAGGTCTTAAATTCGACAGCCGGATCGGCAAGCTGACGGGAAAGCCGGCTGAGGCGGGCGACTTTTCACTGACCGTCACTGCGTCCGATTCCAACGGCGTCTCTGCCCAGAAAACCTTCAGCTTGAAAGTTTTCAATTTGCGCCTCGACGAATACGGCGGGCTGATGAGCATGCCTTCGCCTCATGGCGCGACTGGCTTTTTCCGGCTGGAGAAATTCGGCCGCCGTTGGATGTTCGTCACGCCTGCCGGACACGCTTTCTGGCTTACGGCGGTGTCGGCGACGTGTCCTGGCGCGCTCAGCCCCGGTGTGGCGAACCAGAAGTATCCGGGAGGGGGATTGTTATGGGGAAATAACACCACCAGCCGGCTGCTTTCGTGGGGCTTCAATACATTGGGTGAATATACCAGCACGTGCCTATCACCCATTGGAACGCACGGCGGCTACCTCTATAACGAGCCGCGAATGCCCGTTATCATGATACTAAATGCGGTTTCGGACTCGATGAGGAATCCACCGGCGTACGAGATTCACCTGACGGAGTCTGTCAAGAATGTAACCGCGGGCGTTCCGCAAAGCACTTTTAGCGGCTACCGGGGGCTACTGCCCGACGTGTACGATCCCAAGTTCGCCACCGCTTGCCGCAACGACGTGGAATACTGGATGGAACAGTACACGGGCGGCTTCGCGGATAAGGCGTGGATCCTGGGCATCACCACCGACGACGCCGATGACCTCTTTGGCTTCAAGTCGTCCGGCAATTCTCCGATCAACAATTATCAGAATCCGGCCTTCATGGTGGCCACTGCTCGATTTCAATATACTGCTGGTCAGAACTCGCGCCGCGTGGCGTGGCTCGACCCGAAACTCTACAGCAAGTACGCGTGGATCGGCTTCCTCAAGCAGAAGTACGATAACAGCATTGCGGCGCTGAATACCGCTTGGGGGACGCGCGGATTTTATACGTCGTTTGACGATGCGGGCGGCTACGGGACGGGTACCGGCGTGATCGATGAGGATGGGCGCCACACGGCGTGGATGGGAAACGACCCCTACATGCTGAACGGATCCTACAACCGTTCTGGCAGCAAATGCTATCTGGGCTGCAAAGCTGCGAGCCGCGCGGTGCAAGCGGACTTAAACGCCTTTCTCTACCTTTTCGTCAAGAAATACACGGCGACCACGGTGACCGCGATCCGGGCCGTGGATGAGCACCACCTTATCTTCGGGCCGGACGAGCTCAACAACTTCGGCGCCAAGTCGCGCGATCAAGTTCTGCGTGGGGTGTCGGATGGCGGCGTTGACGCCTTCATCTGGAGTTACAACCCGAATTATGGAGGGCCGGCTGACCTTGCCGCGAGTATGGCAGAGAACAACCAGAGCTACGATTTGACGGGAAAGCCGGCGTATCTTTGGTACTCGGTCATCGCCAATCCAGACGCAGCATTGCATTGCAAACACCCGCCCAATGCCGCGCCCATGTTTAGCAGCCAGAAGGCGCGCGGCGAGCATTACGCTGACGTGGATATCCCGGCCTTCCTGAATGCGCGCGGGTCCAACGGCGACCACTATGTGCTGGGGATCGACTGGTGGGCGCTCTTCGATAACAGCTCAGAGTGTGCTGACTGGGGATTGGTCACTAAAAGCGATAACCCTTATAACGGAAGAGCAGCGGTCCGGCAGGTTGGCGCAGATTCGTGGGGCTATCCTACGGGTGGCGAGGAATCGAACTACGGAGATTTTCTTGATAGCGTTCGAGCCGCAAACTTGAAGGCGCTCGAAGAGATTGCTTCCGGACATTGAGCCATTGGGGGAGCCGGCGCCTTCTCGTACAAAGGCAAATCGTGTTGCCATCTCATCCACCAGCACCTTGCCGGCCACAACCTCGAAGTTACGCTCGGGCGGCTGTATTTCACGCGAGGTTATCCCCCCGGATAGAGCCCCAGGTTGCGGCGCTGAGCAAAGATACGAGCCGGGAGTTGGTTTATTTCCCGCCCCACCTCCTCATGGATCGCAGCAGCCGTTTTTTTCCTCTGTCGTCCACGTCCCATCCTCCTCCACGGACCGCAGACGGCAAATCTTTTCGTTCACGATGATCAGCCCGGCGCGGAGTCTCTGGAAGCGCCGGAACTCGTCAACCTCTCGTTGTGCCTTGCGTAAAGCGGCGGGACCGCTCAACGTCTCGGCTACCGTCTTGCCCTCCACCTTCGCGGTCAGGCGGAAGTTGGGTCCGTGGCCTGGATCACCGGCCTGGGCGCAGTGGCAGCTTGGCTTACTACACCGTCCCATGACCCCGACGATCGATCCCGGGCGAAAATCGCCCAATTGCGCGATTTGGCGTACCACCTCAGAACGGTCCTTTTCCAAAGCAGGGAGTGATTCGGACATGGAGGCCTCCTTGTCTTCGTGTGTATATTACACTAAGAATAGGCCTTCCATCTGCGAAATTATTCAAACCTTTACTTCTATGTCGCGCACCCTAATTCCGGCCTGCTATTGACACGCGCGCGGATGTGTCCTTAGACTAGATGGTTTCTATTCCCTCGAGATAAGCAGTGTGGGAGTGTATGGACAAACGGAAAGTTGAACTCTACCGAAAGCACTTGCTGGAGAAGCAGTCGGAGCTTCTCCGGATGGTGTCGCGAAGCGATCAAGACGGACGCGAAGCCGATGAAGAGGGTACGCAGGATATTGCGGATAAAGCGGCCAACGCATATACCAAAGAATTTCTGTTCCACCAGAGCAACGACAATCGCGAGATTCTGATGCTGGTGAATGAGGCGCTGACCCGAATCAAGGGAGGGACGTACGGCATCTGCGTCGAGTGCCGCGAGGAGGTCCAGCCCAAGCGCCTTGAGGCCGTCCCCTGGGCCCGCCATTGCATCGAGTGCCAGGCAAAACAGGATGCCGGCGAATTGTAGCGCCCGGGGTTTGCCGGGTAGCGCAGCGCGGCCTTGCGACCGCAACCAAACGCCATTTACAGTCATTCCCGCGAAGCTTGTCCTCCGCGAAGGCGGGGGAGCGGGAATCCATTTCACTAATGGACCCCCGCTTTCGCGGGGGTGACGACGGGCCGCGAGCACCCAAAATGTTTGCTAAAACAACAAGAAATTACGGTATTGCACTGCGGACCCCGTTTCCGGGGTCTGCGGTTTGTGCGCGACGCGGACGGGAACGCTGCAGGTCTGTGCTATCTTACCGTTTTTTTGATTTGCGTCCCCGCCGCCTTTAGCGGATTTTTCCGCGGGCGGCGACGCGCCAGGAACCGGTTACTTCCTGGTTCCGGACGGTGAACACCTCATCGTGCATGTTGACGCACGTGCAGACATGATTGGGAATCACGGTCACGACATCGCCCACCCGCAGCTTGCGTTCGGAACGGGTGACGTCCAGATGACCGTGTTCCTCATTCAGCTTAATAATCTGTGCGCCGGGGGCTTCGAGCACCATGCCGTAGCCGGACTTGGTGCCGGATCCGAGCAGATCGGAGGAAAGCGTCTTCGAGCCGGCATCGATCATGGCGCGGCCCGGCACCGCGGTCGAGACCACGGTGGTCACAACGCGGGCGGCGCAATCTTCCAGGCGGCACAGACCTTGATAATAAGTATTGAGGTCGTTGTACACGTAAGTTCCGGGCCGGATCTCGGTAACTCCCGGCACGTGGTGCGAGTCAAAGGCGGAGGGCGTCGAGCCCGCCGAGACGATGTCTACCTGCATCCGCTCCTGCTCGAAGGCGGAGAGCGCGCGGCGGACGGCTTCTGCGACCCTGGACACCTCCTTCCGCCGTTCTTCCTCCGTTCCCCAAATGTTGCCCGGATAAGTCATCAGCCCGCGAAATTTCAGCCCTGGGAGCGACTGCACCTTGCGCGCGAGCTCTACGCACGCCGCGCCCGGCTCGACGCCGCAGCGGTGCAGCCCCGCGTCGAATTCAACCAGCACTCCAAGCGTTATGCCCTGGGCCGCTGCCGCTGCCGAGACCTCGCGGGCATCCGTTTCTGAATCCAGCGAGATGAGGATGCGCCGGGCCTTCGCCAGCTCTGCCAGCCGCCGGAGCTTGGCCGCGCCGTAGATCGGAAAGGCCACCAGGATCTCTTCCGGTTCGGCCGCCGTCATCACCTCCGCCTCGCCCACCTTCGCAACGGTGAGGCCCACGGCGCCCCGCGCGAGCTGCATGCGCGATACTTCAGGCGTCTTGTGTGTCTTCGTGTGCGGCCGAAGGCCAATGCCGCGCTCGCGGCAGTAACCCGCCATGCGGTCGAGGTTCCGCTCGAGCGCATCCAGATCGATCGTGAGCGCCGGAGTAGGGAGTTCGTTAACGCGCATTTTCCCCCCCGCTGCCGGCGCGCAAATCGCTAAGGCTTGCGATACAGTCAATCTCCACCTTAATCCTCGGCAACTGCACGCCCACGGTCGTGCGAGCCGGCGGGTCTTGCGGGAAGAATTCGCGGAACACCTCGTTCATTGCGGCGAAGTCGGCGAGGTCAGCGAGAAAAACTCCGATCCGCACCACCTCTTCCAGGGAACTGCCGGCGTCTTCCAAAATCGCCTGGATGTTTCTTAATACACGGCGCGTTTCAGACTTGATGTCGCCGAGCTCGAGCTCGTTCGTTTCGGGATTGATCGAGCCCTGCCCGGAAACAAAAACGAATCCGCCCGCTACGACGGCGGGAGAATACACCCCGCGCGGCTTCGGCGCGCGCGGACTCTGGATTATTTCACGCATGGAAACTCCTCTGTGGGTTGTGCCATGATTGGCCCCGCGGGTTTTCCCCGGCACATTCGCGGAATTGCGCGGGCATCCAAGTATAATGAACGGCTCCAGGCGGGTAAAGCGGTTTCCGAAATGATCCACAAAGAAGACGTCCTCAAGCCGCAAGCGCTGCCGCGCGTCATCGGGACAGTAGGCTCGACCGCGCTCGTCGTCGGCATTATCATCGGCTCCGGCATCTTCCTGGTACCACACGACGTGGCGCAGCAGGTGGGGAGCGTGCGCAGTCTGCTGCTGGTCTGGGTGGTGGGCGGCGCGCTCGCATTGGCCGGAGCGCTTTCGCTGGCGGAGCTGGGCGCCGCGATTCCAGAAGCAGGCGGCATCTACGTCTACCTCCGCGAAGCCTACGGCAGGCTCCCGGCGTTTCTTTTCGGCTGGGGAAACCTGCTGATCATGGAGTCGGGCTCGGTGGCGACGCTCGCAGTGGCTTTTGGAATTTACGCCGCCACCTTCGTGCCCTTATCGGGGGCAGAGCAGAAGATCGTTGCCTGCACAGTGATAGGCGTACTCACGCTGGTAAATGTCGTGGGGACGCGCGAAGGCGCCATCGTACAGACCATCTTTACGCTCGCCAAGCTCGCCGGGATTGCCGCCATAATCGCGTGCGCGATTCTCTATCACGGCGCTCACCCTTTCCAATCCCTCCCTGCCCTGCCGACGCCGCACACTTCGCTTGGCTCGTTCGGTGTTGCGCTGGTGGGTGTGCTGTGGGCTTATCAGGGCTGGCATGCGCTGTCCTATTCCGCTGGCGAGGTTAAAAACCCGGGCCGCGCTCTGCCGCTCAGCTACTTCCTCGGGGTACTGATTGTTTTGGCCGCGTACTTAAGCGCGAATGTTGCCTACCTGCGTGCTCTGCCGCTGCCAGCGCTCGCGGAATACCAGCGTGTCGCGGCGCGGGCAATGCAAGTCTTTACCGGGCCGGCGGGGGCGATTTTCGTGTCGGCGCTGATTCTGTGCTCGATTTTCGGCGCGCTGAACGGTACGCTGCTCTCCAGTCCGCGCACCTATTTTGCCATGGCCCGCGACGGCCTGTTCTTTTCCGCCGTCGGGCGCGTGCACCCGCGCTTTCAGACGCCCGTGCTCGCGATCGTGATTGAGGGCGCATGGGGGATGGCGCTGGCCGTGAGCGGCACCTACGAGCAGCTTTACACCTACGTCATCTTCAGCGCCTGGATTTTCTTCGCCGCATGCATCGCGGCGGTGCTGGTGCTGCGCCGCCGCGCTCCTCTCCTCGACCGGCCCTATCGAGTGTGGGGCTATCCGATTCTTCCCATCGCGTTTACCGTCGCCGCGCTCGCGGTAGTAGGCAACACGCTCGTGCACGAGCCGCGCGAGTCAATAATCGGCCTGCTTCTGATTCTTGCGGGCGTTCCGATTTACTTTATTTGGACGAGGCGAGTTTCGCGGCCAGCAGCCTGAGGGCATCCACGGCCAGGGCGCTCGCGTGCCGGGAAGCGGCCGGCAAGCCGCCAAGGGCGCGCTCAATCTCGATTGGGGACAACGCCAGCAGCGCCTCGATCGGCTTGCCCTCGGCCCACTCCGCAACCCATGAGCCGCAGGCGATCGCGGGCACGCATCCGGCGGCCTTAAAGCTCATATCGCTGATCGCGCCATCGCGCGACACCGCCCAGAGTTTCAGCACGTCGCCGCAGACCGGATTCGATGCTTCCACCGCGGCGTCCGCGCTGGCGATCTCTCCTGCGTGCCGCGGGTGATGGAAATGATCGAGAACCGATGGAGAGTACGTCATAGCCCGTAGAGGCGGCTTTACGCCGCCATTGCTTTACGCCGCCACGCCCGGCGGCTTTGCCGCCTCGATTTGCGGAAAGCCTTCGGCTTTCCGGGCATTAAGCCGCACCCTCGGGTTTTGCGCAGCGCGAAGGCTGA
>JBOGJT010000343.1:0-4148 GCA_050745065.1 Terriglobia bacterium | reverse complement strand
CATAGCGTCCTCGTTGGCCCGCGGCTTAGTCCAATTGATTTTTAGCTGAGTGGGCGCGGACGACATCGTGGGTGACCTCCCAAATGCCGTCTCCCGCGCCCGCTCAGCTAAAAATCCTCCGCATTAGTATTACCGGAGCGCCTTGCAAGATTCTTCGCCGCCTTCGGCTCCTCAGAATGACACTCTCGCGGAGTCTTTCAGCAACCGCCTGCGCGTGCGCCTCAGTATAGCAGAGGCAACAGTTCTGGATGCGTCCCGACAGCCTTAAAACTACTCCGCCGTCACCGCGCCCAGGAGCTCCTCCCGGCTGATTCCGGCGGTGCCGAATTTCAGCACGACCCTTCCGGCGGCGAGGTTGGCAATTTCCGCCGCCTCCCTCATCGAAGCGCCAGCGCTAAAGGCGAGCGCGAGGGCGGCGATCACCGTGTCTCCAGCGCCCGTCACGTCGTAAACCGGCCGGGGACGGCTATGGATTTCATGATGGCCGCCCTTGGCGTCAAACAGGCTCATCCCATCGCTGCCGCGCGTCACCAGGAGGTATTCGCATGCGAACTTCTCGATCAGGCGGCGGCCGCCCTTTTGAAGGCTCTCACGATCGCGCATGGGTATTCCCGCCAATTGCTCCGCCTCGTGAAGATTCGGCGTCACCGCCGTCGCGTGGTAGCAAGGGTCGGGATGGGACGGTTTGGGGTCAACAAAAACGGGCACGCGGCGGGCGCGCGCGAGGGGCAGAACCTGCTTACAGAGCTCCGGATCCACCGACCCTTTCTGGTAATCGGAGACGATCAAGGCACCTAGCCGCTCCATCCGGCGGCGGAGCGATCTCGCCAGCGCCGCTCTTGACCGGGTTGAAATCACCGAGACTCTTTCAAAATCCAGGCGGAGCAACTGGTGCTGATGAGCGGCGATTCTCAACTTGCGAGGAGTGATTCGTCCACTTTCACGCACCAGTGTCTCCGGGCGGATGCCGTGGCCGGCGAGCAAAGCACACAGCCGCCGGCCGCTCTCGTCCGCGCCGATTACGCCCCAGGGAATGGCGCGGCCGCCGAGGGCTGCAATGTTGGCTGCCACGTTCCCCGCGCCGCCGGGAAACCCCTGAGCGGCGCCGGGCGGCTCGACCAGCACCACCGGCACCGGCGCTTCCGGAGAGATGCGCGTAGCCTCGCCCCACAGCAGCTCGTCGAGCATGAAATCGCCCAGCACTCCGACGCTCTGGCCGTCGAACGAGCGGATGATCCGCTTCCAGCGTATTCTTTCCTTTTCTGTCATGCACACTCGCTCGTGGAACGGCAGTGAGAACGCACCATTCTACCGCGAAATCCCACGAAGCTCTGCTATTCTGATGGCAGTGAGCCAATGCGAACAACCTGAAGCGGGCGTGCGCTTCGACGCGCAGGCGGCAGCGGGATCGCGTCCGCGCATCCTGGTAGCCCGCGTCGGCGCGATCGGTGACACGTTGATGGCAACGCCCCTGCTGCGCGCGATGCGCCGCAGCCTTCCTGGCGCTCGCGTCTGTTTCCTGTGCTCCGCGGCGGCCTGCGACGCGCTTCGTTATAATCCACACCTCGATCGAGTCACTCCGCTCGATCATTGGCGCTTGCCGGTGTGGTTGAACGCCGGAAAGCGCCGCATTATCTCCGAAATGCGGAAGGAACGGTTTGACGCAGTTCTTGCTCTCGAGAGCGACGCCCGTTTTCTTGACCTCGTGCGCGGGTCGCGAGCCGGTCGCGTGATTGCCTACGGCGCTTTGGCGGATGCGGGAGGCTTCGAGCGCGCGGCATTCAATCCCCAAATACACATGATCGACAATCATCTCGCCGCGGCGCGGCCTCTTGGCGTGGAACCGGCGGGCCGTGAAATGGAACTGGTCTATCCGTCTGAGCTCCACGCAACGCTGTGGGAAAGCTTGTGCCAGGTGGGGATACGGAAGGAGGGGCTGCTCGTTGGCATTCACGCGGGGTGGGGAGGCCGCAAGCATCCGCTTACCGAAACGCGGCTAAAGAGCTGGCCGCCGGAACGTTTTGCGGAGATTGCCCGCTGGCTCATCAACCGCGTGGGAGCGTCTATCGTCCTTACCGGCGCCGGCGTGGACACAGACCTCAACGAGTTAATTGCCAACCTCTCGGGTGTCCGGTGCCTGAACTTGGCTGGAAAGCTTTCCCTATTGCAGATGATCGCACTACTTCGCCGGTGCGACGCCTACCTGACGGTGGATTCCGGGCCGGCTCATATGGCGGCGGCGCTGGGAACCCCGCTCGTCACCCTCGTGGGACCCGCCATCATCGAGCAAACCGCGCCGTCCGCGGGCCGCGGCCCGGCAATCATCCTGTACCACCGGGTGGCCTGCGCGCCTTGCTACGGCACGCCCCTGATGAAATCGTGCCGGGATAACGTCTGCATGAAAGAAATTACCACCGACGAGGTGCGGCTGGCGCTCGAACAAATGCTCGCGTTAAAACGCACGGCGCCAAGCCACGCTACTACGGATCAATCTTCGCCTCGTCCACGAGCATCACCGGAATATCGTCCTTAATAGGGTAGACGCGGCGGCACTGACCGCATTTAAGGCCCTGGCCGTCCGGCGTCAACTTCACCGCCGTCTTGCACTGCGGGCAAACGAGAATATCGAGAAGTTCCTGGCTTACGGACATGGTCATCGCTCCGTGGATAGATTAGGATGGTCAAAATCTAGCAAACGTGCGCGTCCAACGCAAGCCGGCGCGGCTGCCGGATTACGGCCTCGGCTCGGCCATCTTCGCTTCGAGATGGGCCTTCGCGGCGGGCCACTCCGTATCGATGATGCTGAAATAGACGCTGTGCCGGATGCGGCCCCCAGGCATCATCATGTGGTTGCGCAGCGTTCCTTCCTCCTTGGCGCCGAGGCGAAGAATGGCGCGCCGGGATTGCTCGTTGAGGGAGTCAGTCTTCAGACACACCCGGATGCAACCCCACGTCTCAAAGGCATGGCGTAGCAGCAGATACTTGGTTTCCGTATTGATGAATGTCCGCTGCCATCGGGGGTCGACGAACGTCCCGCCGATCTCAACGCCGTGGTTTTCCACGTCGATGTTCAGGTAGCGCGTTGAAGCGCATACGCGGCCGGACGCGCGCTCGACCACGGCGAATCCGACTTCGCTACCCTGGGACTGCTTTTCGAGTACCCTTCGAATATAGGCGCGCATTCCTGCCGGTGTTGTGACCATATCCGGCCGGTAACGCCAGAGGTCTTCATTCAAGCCAAATTCGATCAGCGCCTCCGCATGATCCAGCGTGAGCGGCTCCAGACGCACGCGCGGGCCTTCCACGGTAAACGGTTTGACAAGCATTCATCCTCCAGAAATAACTGCGTTAAATTCGTTGACCTGTAGCGGCGGCGTCCGTGCCGCCGGTTCTTA
Organism: Terriglobia bacterium; assembly: GCA_050745065.1. Taxonomy (GTDB): domain Bacteria; phylum Acidobacteriota; class Terriglobia; order UBA7540; family UBA7540; genus RH2-MAG17b. Next base: position 753 of record JBOGJT010000343.1, on the reverse strand, counting down.
TTCATAATTCCATTCGGCGGCAGGGACGCGGCCGCTACAGGGTGACGCGTGTTTATCGCTTGATTTCGACGTTGGTGGCGCCGTCGCCGCCTTCCTGCCTTGCGGCAGGATAGAACCGCTCGACGTGGGGGTGCGTCGCCAACATTTCGTGTAAGGCCTTCAGCAGGATTCCTTTCCCGTGTCCATGGACAACGCGGATCATCCGGCGGCCGGCGAGGAATGCGCCATCCAGAAACCGATCGACCTGATCGCGAGCTTCCTCGGCGGTGCAGCCAATCACGTTGATCTCCGCACCGGGGCGCCGCGTGATATTTTCTTCATCTTCACCTTCCACAGCATCCATCGCCGAAGCGGGAGACGTAAAAGGCGAGGCGGCGCCGTTTGTTCCAGTGCTCGCTGTAACTCCGGCGCGGGATGACCGGGATGTTTCTTCATTTCCGGCGAGCCTGCCAGCGCTGGTGACTACGCGCGCACCGCCGCGCGGCACACGCATGCGAATGCGGCCAACCTCAACTTCAATCTGGTGGTTCTCAAACACGGCGGTGACGACTCCGGGCATCGAAAGGCCGGGCAGTCGCACCCGGTCGCCCACTTCCGCGGGAAGATCGGATGTGGTCTCCGCCGGGGAGGTAGGTGCGTCCCGCGTCTCGAGCACTTGCACGTTCCACTCATCGCGTGTGTCGCGCGCCAGGCCTTCCCCTCGCCGCGCCGCGCTGGCGAACGACCTCGCCACCGCCTTCGCCGGTTTCGTCC
>JBOGJT010000342.1:0-5191 GCA_050745065.1 Terriglobia bacterium | reverse complement strand
GAAGTCTCGAGCGTGGAAACCGCGAGCCATATGGTGGTGGATGCGCGGGTTGAAAACGAAGGCAACGGCTGGGCGGGTTCGGGGGCGAACCCCTGGCATCTCGACAAGAACACCGAATCGATTTTGTTTTTAACCAATGAGAGCGACAAGCCGTGCCCCATCGGGTTCGAGGTGACGGCCAACGGCGTGCATTATTACCTGACGAACCTCAAGCTAAATCCGCACGAAACGCGGGCCATCGATATCCGCGCGCTCCGCGACGCGCAAAAACCGGACTTCAAGGGAAATAAAATCCCCTCCGGCGCCACCGACGGCAGCGTGAATTGGATTCGGTTGGACGATGTACCGGTGATGGGACGATTGATGGTGATCAGCCGGCATGGTGGTCTTGCCTCCAGCTACGATTGCAACCCGTCCAACTGCCCTGCGGACACAGTGTCCCTTGAGTTGCTTCCCAACCCGGTCGATCTCGTTCCCGGCGGCGGGTCGCAGCTCACCATAGAGTGCGAGATGAAGTCGTGCAATGGCAGCCCGTATTATGAATCGTGGCCGGCGAGCAGCTGCACCTGGACATCGGGCAACACCAGTGTAGCGAGCGTGGACTCCTCGGGCTGGGCCACTGGCGTCAATTACGGGACAGACAGCATTGGCGCCTTCGGCCCGGGCACGACATGCAATTGTGCTTATCATTGCTCCGAGACACACCCCGCCGTAAGCGGCACGACGCCGGTCAACGTCACCAACGTCCAGGTCACTTCGGTAAATTTGGCCTCGGATCAGGTGAGCGCCTCGCTCAACGCGTCTTCAGGCACGGTCAGCACACTAACGGTCACCTGGAACGGCCCAAGCGGCAATAACGATATTGCAAGCGCCTCAGAGGGTCCGGGCACCTATACGTTCAATCCTGCCCTGAAGGGGCTCGTGGCGGGTCAGTATTCCGGCGTCACGGCGACATGGGACGGAGCGACTGCGACCTACACGGACAAGTTCTACGTCCTTGGAAGCTACTCCCAAAGCCAATACAACACCCCGTCCGAATCTACGTGCACGGGCGGATCAGGCACGGCTTATCTCACCACAGGTCCACCTTCATGCCCATGGTCTGTCGTCAGCCTGATCACCGGTTTCATCTCCCAGGCCTGGGAAAACGGTAGCGGGGCTACGGAGCATTACGGGCTGATCCAGGAGTATCTTGCCGCGTGCAGCCCGCCCAGCGGTGCTAGCGATAACGATTTCCGGGAGGTCAGTTCGATCCAGCCTGCCTGCGGCAGTTACGTGAGCGGCACGACCGTTGCATGGCCAAGCTCTATGAACACCCACCTTGCCTGCGCAGATCAGATACTTATCGTTGGGCTCGGGAGTGGGACTGGCACGGTAAAGGAGGTGACCGACAAGTGTCCCGTTTGCGCCGCGACCCAGCTCGACAACTACACCACCAGCAGCGCGTGCAGCGGCATCGCCGGACTAGGAACCTTCCCGACGATTCGAATAAACCGGTAGGTGAGGATGTTGTCACATGGGAGTCCGCGCCTTAAATAGCGAGAGAGAAGGCAGGAAGGAAGATATTACCACTGACTTTGGGCGAGGGACGGTCGCTTGGGCGATCGCCCTGGTGTGGCTGCTCGCCGCATGCCCGCCATCCTTGGCGCGAGGCGCGGGCAAGTCCGGCGAAGCAAAAGTTTGCGATGAGCCTGGACACCCGCCTCCGCGGAGCTACGCTTCTTTCTTCGGGCGTCAACTTCCTATCGTAGGTGAGTCGCCAGAATGGGCGTTGACGCTGGTGGGGTGGGATCCCCAGAAGTGGCCAGCGCGGCGGTTCAGCTTTCGGCTCGAAAACAAGAGGACCGGGTCCAGTTTTCCGCTTAAGTTCTCTGCCTGGGCCTCACCGCCTCCGGCCTTGAAGGTCGACCAAATCGACCAGATCGACATAGTCGACGATACGCGGGCTTTGGTTCTCGGTCGCAGCGCGGCCAACTTCTCGGAAGCTGCGATCATTCAGTTGCCATCGGGAAGACTCCTCGACCAATTTCTTTGCCTCATGCCGCTGGTGTCACCCGATCATCGGTTCTTGGCATACGTTAAGCCGTTTCCCGGCCATCCGGGTCCCGTAGACATAACCAATGAATACATTGTCTATGACCTGACGACGAGTCCGTCGGCCAATCGTATAAAGCTCATACCAGGCGTGGCCTACGACGCGGGTATCCCGGTCTATCCGCCCGGCGCCACAAACGCGGCTGGCGAGTTTATAGCCCACAGCGCGTCATCGGCCCACGTTATAGCCTCACGCGGGTTCTTCTGGCTGGGTCGCTCTGACACGCTTGCTTTCATCGATCGCTGGGAGGGTGTTAATCGCCTAGTGCTGGCAGACGTCGGCGCGGGCGTGCGCGGCGCGCGAGTGACCGTCCGGCCGCTCAGCACCTCGATATTTGTCAATTTGTCGGGTTGCCAGAGGAGGGTGTCCGCTTCGGATTTCAAGAACTGGTCCAGCCACCCCGCGAGCTTGGTTGACGTAACCGACATCCAGATCTGTCCCGCAAAACCTGGGTGCCTGCGTCTCTGCCTTTACCCCCAACCGTGCCTGGCGACCACGTCGGTCGACGTGCAGGTCGTGAGCTCGCCAGCGGGTAGCCGTCTCTGAAATGGCGATGCCGTGTCAAGCATTTTTTTTAGACACCAACCGCGGGTGGCGCACACATCGCTGCTGTTGCGATGTGCGCGGCTTTGACACACAGCTCACAGATCAAATTTCAGGTGCGAGCTTCGCTTCATCGCAGACATGCCAAGCAACGGCATGTCTGCGCCACCCACGGCAGCTTTCAAACGATTCGGATAAACCGGTAGGGGGACGCTGGGCATGTTCCCGATCCAGGCAAAAGGACATTCTAGGCAAGCATTTGGATGGCCCCCTCCAAGCCGAATGCCGTTGACGGGCCTCCGAACGATGCTGGTGTTGCTGTGCCTTGCGACGCAGGCCACCCCCAAGGCTCTTTCGATATCAAGGCATGCAGCCTCCTGCGGGCAAGCAATGCCTTATCAGACGCCATTTGTCCCTTTTCACCAGGGAAAGGTTTCAGCCGGGTCGAGCGCCTGGGCCGTTTCCCTCAAAAGCTATGAAAAATGCAACAACTGTCCGAGCGGGATGAGGTACGTTTTCGCCGCACGGGACTTGCGGACGGGAGCCACGTCGGATTTCCAGATCGCCAGCTTGATCGACCAGATCGACGCCATCTATCTTCCTCCAGGGGTGGACCGGGTCGCCATTTTGGGACGCGAAGGCTCGATGCTCTCAGCGGTGTTCGTAGTGGGGCTCCCGGGTGGGCGCACCCTCGACACGTTCAGCGCTGTATGGCCTTCTGCCTCGCCGGATCACCGCTTCATCGCTTACCGTAAATGGTTCCCCGCGCATCCACCCGCTCAGGTGAGCGTAAGCGACGAGTACCTTCTCTACGACCTAACAAAGAGCCCGGCTTTCAATCGCCCAAACGGTGCGGCAGGTCTCCGAGATGATGTCGGTTGGCCGGTGTACCCTCAAGGCGCCAAGAATGCGTCACCCCTCGAAAATCTCGTTCCCAGAGGTACCCCTGCGCATAGCATGGCCTCGAATGGCTTCTTCTGGTTGGGGGAGGAAACGCTGGCGTTTGTGGACCGATGGCATGGCGTCGATAGCTTAGTTCTTATCGGACTAAAGGGCGGAATCCACAAGCCCACGGCTAGATCTATCCCGTTGGATGTCTCGCAAGTTATCGATATGTCGCTTTGCAGGAAGGACGTTTCCCCTTCAGACATGGAGCGCTGGACGGAGCACCCCGGGAATTTGATATACGTTACGTGCATCCAGCGTCCTCCGAAGGTAAAAACCCACCTGCGGCTGCGTCTTGCCCCGGGACCTTGCCTCCGAAGCTTGGTTTTGGACCTGCCGTTCATGGGTGATCCATGAGCCCGCGGGTGGCTCAGACATCGCGCCTTTGCGATGTGTGCGGCTTTCACGAACCGCTCAAAGATCGAGTTTATAGTGCGTGATCGCGGGCGGCGCGCATATACTACTCCAGTTGGGATGGGTGCGGCTTTCACTGATCGCTCACAGATCAAACTTCCTGAGGCGAGCTTTTCGAGATCGCAGACATGCCAACCAACGGCATGTCTGCGCCACCCGCGGTATCCCGTATGCTGCCACCCATTCGTGCAGCTCTAACGGCGCGGGTATAGACCTTGGAGACGGCACCTATTCAACCGTCCGGGGCGGTACTAACGGCCCGGTAGATTGGAAGTTTCCGTGATCCAGCTTGCCGTCCTGATCCTACTAGGCGCGTCCGCACCGCTGGGCCAAAAACCCGCCGGGAACGGCAACGGTGCGGTCCACAATCCTATCGCAGTGGCGCGCAGCTTTCTGCCACCGAACAGCAAACTTGCGCAACTCTACAGGATCAACTATCACCCACGTTGGTCGGTCGCCACGAGGCCGGCTGTGCTGGCTACCCACATCGTCTCGCGCCAGTCTGAAGACCTCGTATTTGCATACTATAGCCCGCAGATACACACGTTCGACAAGACCCTGTTTGTTACGCTCCTTCATCCCGCCTCAGGCGGCTACGAGCAGGCGTATACAGTCTCCTACCGAGACCAGGTGTTACTCGTTCCTGACGCCATGAGGATCCTACACCTTGGTGGGTGGTCAACGAGCGCGGTGGCCGTAATCGCTGGGATGGGGGCCGCGTTGGGGGGGCACCTCGACGTGTTCGTCTGGCGCGACCCGTGGGGCTGGCAGAATATCTTTCCGCGTAACGGCAGCATGGATTATTTCTACTTTTTCCCAAAGCCGGCCGGATTGGTGGTTGCGCTCACTTCAGCGAATCATCCCGGCTTGAACGTCTCGCCCCCTCCTTTGTGGTATCGGTGGAACGGGAAACGCTTCGTGAAGATTCCGCCGCCCAAAGGGTCCTCAAAGTGGCCCTTACCGGACTGACGCCGCGGGCGCATGCCTTGGCGCTTGGCGCGGGGTGGCGCGTGCGTCGCTGCACTTGGGATGTGTGTTGCATTCACAGATTGCTCGCCGATCGAGTTACGAGTGCGAACTCCGCTTCATCGCAGACATGCCAAGCAACGGCATGTCTGCGCCACCCGGGATCTCAAAAAAACGCTCACTGCGCCGCTTGCTGCCGCTGCGCGGCTGCCGCCCACTCGACCACTT
>JBOGJT010000341.1:0-3069 GCA_050745065.1 Terriglobia bacterium | reverse complement strand
AAGTGGTCGAGTGGGCGGCAGCCGCGCAGCGGCAGCAAGCGGCGCAGTGAGCGTTTTTTTGAGATCCCGGGTGGCGCAGACATGCCGTTGCTTGGCATGTCTGCGATGAAGCGGAGTTCGCACTCGTGACTCGATCGGCGAGCAATCTGTGAAAGGCGCAGACATCCCAAGTGCAAGGCTGTCCGTGCTATCCACGCCGACGCGCCGTGCCGCTGCACTCAGTCCCTTCTCTCAGTCAGGCAGCCGCCACTTTGACGAACCTTTGGGCGGTGGAATTTTCACGAAGCGCTTCCCGTTCCAGCGATACCAAAAAGGGGGAGGCGAGACATTCAGGCCGGGATGATTCACATAAGTGAGTGCCACCTCCAGGCCGGCTGGCTTTGGGAAAAAGTAGAAATAATGCATGCCGCCGTTGGGCGGAAAGATATTCTGCCAGCCCCACGGGTCGCGCCACACGAAAACTTGCAGGTGGCCGCCGAGCGCGGCCCCAATTCCTGCGATTACAGCAACCCCGTCTGTGGGGACATTTCGCAGGTGAACGATTCTGATGGCGTTTGATACCAGTAGTATCTGCGGCCGGTAAGACAGTTCGTAGATTTTCTGGTAGACGCCAGCGTTCGGGTGAAGCAGTGTAACGAACAGGGTTTTGGGCATGACATTGGGACGCGGGCTGTAGTAGGCGAAGACGATGTCATTCGAGCTTGGGCTCACAATGTGCCCCGTTAGAACCGCGGGATAGTCGGGGCCGTAGCTTAGCGTCCGGTAGTCAAATGTGTACAACGTTCCAAGCTGAGTGTGCGGAGGCAGAAAGCTGCGCGCCACTGCGACGGGGTCTACGGCCGGTTTTTGCGCCAGTGCCAACGGGCAAAGTAGAAGCGTGATCAGCACGAATCGGGTCATGGGAACTTCCAATCTACCGGACCGTTAGTACCGCCTCGGACGGTTGAATAGGTGCCGTCTCCAAGGTCTATACCCGCGCCGTTGGAACTGCAGGAGTGGGTTGCGGCCATGAGGCCGCGCTGCGCCACCCGCGGGAAGAATTAGTATAAGTGAGAAAAACTTATGTCAAAACCGTGTCGCCCGTTGCAGTGCCACTCCCGATAGAGCCAGACGCCGTGGCCCTCGGCCCGGACAATGGAATTGAGAGCACCGAACAGCGTCGTGTTTCGTAGGTGAATGTTAAGCTCGCGCGGCTTCGAAGGCTGTTTTCCCGGCGTGGGTCCGGGCATTAGCCCCAGCGGAATGTGGTTCAAACGGGTGTCGATCCGAAGCGCGAGTTCCGCTTTCCGAACTTCGGGTAGCCGCAGTAATGAGCTGGCCGCCGACGTGCCGTTTGTTGCACCTTTTGAATCAAACCGCCGTATCCGAGTCCGAAGAAACAGCGGAATACCTCGTTTTGGTATGAGGTTCACAACGCCGTCTCGTCTGATCCACCGATATCGCGCGTCCGCCTTAACGATGGAGTTGAGCGATTCATCCAATGTGTTGCCTGTCGCGTAAAGGGGAGGGAGGGAGCTCGGGCTACAGGCTTTTTCCCAGGCCACACCTCCCGGAACCCCAAAGCTGACAGCGACGGATACGAATGCGTCCGCGGCGGAAGGGCCAGTATATTGGGCAGCCCTCAATTGGGTTCCTTGAATGAGGAACGCAAGAGCCCCGACTACAATCATGATCCGATTAGCCAGCATCCTCGTAACCTCTCAACGCGAAGATTTCATCACGGCGCGGTAATCGTGGAGTTGACTTCGGCGGTGCCAGAGAAGTTGCCCCTGGTAATGGAGATCACCGTCGATAAAGGAAAGCGGCTTCCAAAGGCGGAGATATAAAACTGCTGCGTGAACGATTCGTGGTCGTTCGATCCTAGACAGCTAGGCGCCGCTGCGCCCAAATATTGAAGATCTTGAAAATCTTGACCGGCTGCGACGCCGACCGAGCCCTCTTGTGGCGACGTGTCTCCGGGGATCGTAGATGTGAAGTCGGATATCACCTCCGTTATCGAATATGCCGCGGCGACCGGCTGACCGTACTGATCGAGAAGCTGGTAAATGTAGAACCTGTAGACTCCGCACTGGTGCGTCAGGATCACCTGCCCCTGGCAGTTGAGCACGTTGCCGTTGTTAATTACTTCCAACGGGCCGATGCCGCCCGGCGCGCACGCGGAGTTGTAACGGACAACACGAGTCGGCACCTGCACTTCCATCGGCATGCTGGCAGCTTTCGTGACGGGAGAAAAGACGCAGTGGCCGGGAGGGGGGCCTTTTTGCGCGCTAGTCTGGCCGTTGAGCGTGGCCGCGACGTCCGCAGTCCCGCCTCCCACCGCATGAACTTCTCCCTTCACCGAGCTATCCACCGTGATGACGGTGCCGTTGCTCGAGCTCCAGGTTGCGGCCGCTGTTGCAAGTGTCGGGTACGTGTTCTCGTTGCAGGTTCTGTAGTAGGCGTAGGCATCGCATTGCATCGTGCCGCCCCCTTCCGACGTCAGGTACATGGCGTAGAGAGGTGCGGGGCACGGGCACGGGTTGCAATCGTAGCTGGAGGCAAGACCACCATGCCGGCTGATCACCATCAGTCGTCCCATCACCGGTACATCGTCCAACCGAATCCAGTTCACGCTGCCGTCGGTGGCGCCGGCCGGAATTTTATTTCCCTTGAAGTCCGGTTTTTGCGCGTCGCGGAGCGCGCGGATATCGATGGCGCGCGTTTCGTGCGGATTTAGCTTGAGGTTCGTCAGATAATAATGCACGCCGTTGGCTGTCACCTCAAAACCAATGGGGCACGGCTTGTCGCTCATATTGGTAAGGAACAGGACGGAATCGGTGCCCTTATCCAGATGCCACGGGTTCGCGCCCGAGCCTGTCCAGCCATTCGCTTCATTTTCCGCGCGCGCATCCACGATCATGTTTTGATTCTGCTCGACGCTTGAGACGTCCGCTTCCATCGATCCCGGCGCCCCGCTGTATTGGATGCGAATCGAGCAGAAGGGTAGCGGCAAAGGCAATTCGTTTATCTCTGCCGCGAGCGATACATCTTGGGTGCTGTACGCGGCGACGGTAAAAGTTGGTAGCGCGT
>JBOGJT010000340.1:0-7877 GCA_050745065.1 Terriglobia bacterium | reverse complement strand
GCCCTCACACGCTGGGCGCAGCAAGCAGCGCCCCTACGGCGAACGTCGTAAGCCATTTGTTTTGGAAATTGTCGTTCCCCATTCCCAGGATGGAATGACACGCAAAAAGGCGTATTTCAGCAACCTGCCAAGATTCCGGTCCGCACCCAGCCGCGTTGCATCGCAAGCGGCGCAGCCGTCTTGTCGTTGGGCCGTTCTGCGTGAAGTGAATATGCTCCAAGCGAGGTAACCAAACTTTTGCCCCGATCAACTTCCGTTGTGGTCCTGCTCCTATTATTCTTCACGGCCTCCGGTTTCTCGCGGTCCCGGACTGTGATGGTCATCGCCCACCGGGGAGCGCACAATCAGTACCCTGAGAATACGATACCCGCTTTCAAGGCGGCGATTGAAATGGGCGCCGACTACTTCGAATGCGATGTCCGGACCACCGCGGACGGCAGGTTGGTGATCATGCACAACGGCACGGTGAACGCCACCACGAACGGGCAGGGCGCCGTGGAGCGAATGACGTTCAAGCAGGTTCGGGTGCTGGATGCGGGCGTTAAGTTCAGCCCGGAATTCGCCGGAACCCGGGTTCCGACCTTTGAGCAGACGCTGAAACTTGCGCGTGGGAAGATCGGAGTTTACGTCGACGCCAAGGACACCAGCCGCAATTTTGCTGAGGCTGTCGTCAATGATTTGCAGCAGTTTGGGATGGTTCCCCATTCCGTCGTCTATGGTTACAGCCTTTCCTTTTTTCGGGACGTCGTACAATTTGATCCGAACATCCGCATCATGCCGGAAGCTGTGAACCAGACCCTTCTTCATACACTCGTGGGGGAATTTCACCCGCAGGTTATTGCCTTCGACGAGTCCGACTTTAAACCCCCTCTTATTACGATCACCAAACAGGCCGGGGCAAAGATTTTTGTGGACCGGCTAGGCTCTGCCGATAATCCAGAGGCGTGGCAGGCAGCGATTGATCTTGGCGCGGATGGCATCCAGACGAACTACCCTGCCAAGCTGCTGGAATATCTTAGGGCCCATGGGTATCACCGATAGAGAAGGCCCTGGCCCAAGCGCCGCGCCGCGCGCGAGGCGCTTGGGATTATGGCGGCAAGCCGTTCAGCCAGCGAATTGCGTGCTTACGGTGGCACGTGCAATGGGCGCAAAACTCATCCAGACTGCGACGCTTATCCGCCCGCTCTCCCATTAATAGCGAGGATGAATTCGCTGCCAACACTTTTTCCTCGAAGATCAACTCAGAGGGTTAGCTGTATTCTTCGTCGGTACGGTTTTAGCGTACGTCGAACGCTGCTTTCAGCGGCACGTGCTCCGAGGAATCGCCCACGTAAACGATGAATTTCCCTGGGTCCACTTTCCAGCCCTTCGAGGCCGCGTTCCAATAGGCAAGCGAGCGGCGGTTCAGCGTAACCACAACGCGCTTTGTTTGGCCCGGGGCTAGCCATACACGATCAAAACCCTTCAATTCTTTTAAGGGGCGTGGGACCGTGGCAGACGGGTCGCCAACGTAAACTTGTGCAACTTCAGCGCCTGCGACCCGGCCTGTGTTGCGGACGTCAAAACTGACAGTGATGGGGCCGCTCGCGCTGGCGATGGCAGGCCTGACGCGTAAATCAGAAAAAGCGAACGTGGAATAAGAGAGGCCGAATCCGAACGGAAACAAAGGTTTCATCTGGCTGCGGTCGAAGTACCTGTAGCCTAAAAAGATTCCTTCGCGGTATATGACGTCACGCGTTCCGGGCGCCTCATAGTAATTCTTGTAGGCGGGGTCATCCTCGAGTTCTCGCTCCCAACTGATGGGGAGTTTGCCTGACGGGTTGACCCGGCCGAGCAGAAGCTGGGCTAGTGCGCGACCTGCCTCCGAACCTCCGTACCAGCTTTGTATGACCACCGGTGCCTGATTGATCCAACGGCGTGTCGCAACGCTGCCTCCCGCTGTAATGACAACAATCGTGCGGGGATTCGCGGCGAGCACGGCCCGGACGAGCGCGTCCTGGCCCATCGGGAGCTCGTACGTGCGATCGATCCCCTCGGCTTCCGTTTCTGGATCGAAGCCTGCGGAAAGTACCACAACGTCCGCGAGGCGCGCGATCTTTATCACATCCGGCTCGAGCATTTTTCCGGACGGGACGACGCCGAGGCTGGCCCGAATCACCGCTGTTTGCGGTAAATAATCAAAGCGCACCGAGGCCGGCTTGCCCGCCGGCAAATCCACATCCACGGCCCGCGGCGCTTGCCCAGGATGCTCCGTTTGTTCGAGCACCAACTTGTGATTTACGTAGAGCCGGTACGTATCGTGATTGACGCCCACCGCGATGAAGCGCTGCGGCCCGGAGGACTGTGGAATGTAGTAGCCGGACCATCGAACTGCAGGCTGAGCGTAGGGAAGCGGCGCGGAGGAGCCGCGCCGCCAGAAATCCACATGCAGGACGCTTCGCGTACTCACCGGTTGGACGGCAAAGCTGCCGCCGGCAAATATTTCTTCCCGTAATCCGCGATGAACGCCTTGCTGATCCGTTACAAAATGACTGCTAAGCTGATCGCGCCCGCTGAAGATATCACGAACGTCCTTCACGCCCCGGTTCCAGAGGACCGGATTGCCCGTGCCCAAAGCATCGCTCAATCCGGTCAGGAAACTCGACGCATTAAAGGGTGTGACGTGCGCGCTGCCGCCTCCGGACGCTTCGGCGGGGTAGGCGTCCGGCCCGATAACAGCGATGGTGTGAATGCGGCGCAAGTCAAGCGGCAGCATATGCCCCTTGTTCTTGAGCAGCACCATGCTTTCCTCAGCCGACTGCAAAGCAACCTTGCGCGATTGCTGACTGTAAAGTGGGATGTTCAGGTCCGCCTGATCGTGATCGAGGAATCCGAATTCGACGGCCACGCGGAGGATGCGCCGCACCTTATCGTCGATCGTCGCAATAGAGACTTCTCCCGCTTGTATCGCGGGCAGCAATGTGCGCGCGTTCATAAACTTGGCGGAAGGCATTTCGAGATCGAGTCCGTTGTTGGCCGCGGCCACGCCGTTGTACGTGGCGCCCCAATCGGACATCACGATGCCCTGGAATCCCCACTCCTTCTTGAGGATTTCGTTGTTCAACACTCCGTTCTGCGTGGCGTGCGTGCCGTTGATGAGGTTGTAGGAGTCCATCACCGCGCCCACGTGCGCCTCCTTTACCGCCGCCTCAAAAGCGGTCAGATAAATCTCACGAAGCGTGCGCTCATCCACAACCGAGTTTTCGTTGTGCCGGTCGTACTCCTGGTTGTTTAAGGCGTAATGCTTGATAGTGGCAACGACGTCCTGACTTTGCACTCCCTCAATGTAGTTAACGGCAAGGCGCGAAGCCAGATACGGGTCTTCGCCGAAATATTCGAAGTTGCGGCCATTCAGCGGCAGTCGATAGATGTCAACGGCCGGGCCGAGGAGAAAGTTCACGCCGCGCGCCCGTGCGTCCCGGCCGAGTGAGGCGCCTACGCGCCGGGCGAGCGCAGTATCCCACGAAGCTGCGAGGCCGATCCCTGCCGCGTACGCCGTGTCCGGGCCCCACGTGCGGACACCCACTGGTCCGTCCGACATTTTGAGCCGCGGCAGGCCGATGGAGGGCATCGCATGGGTGAACATGCCGTCTTCGCCTCCGATCAGCTCAATCTTCTGCCGCAAGGTCAGCTTGCTCAGCAGCGCGTCGGCCTTGCGAGTGACTTCGGCCGGAGACGGCCGGTGCACGCGCCCTGAGAGGGCGGGCATCGCCACCGCGCACACGACCATGAGCGCCCACGCAAGGGCTTTCAGGAAATGATCCAAAGGGCGCAAGGAATTGTTTTTCATATTGGTCCCTCAACGAGCGTAGAGTATACAACAAGTGCCTCATGTCATAAGACCTTCTGCCGACTCTCGCAGTTCCGTACGAACCTCTATCACGCACCGCCTGAAACGCGGACATTTCATTTGCTCATCCAAAGGGAGTCGCCCGGCTCTGCCTGGGGATATTTACTTGAACCGGCCCTATCACGTCCGAACAATCTCTCGCTGCGATTTCCCTTGACAACCCATTTCGCAAGACGGTAGGTTTGGCAAAGAGCAGGCTTTGATCGTCCTCACGTATGCGGAGTTTTCCACGGTTATGCGCAGTGATCTAAGGTAGTAAGCGGTGCGTTAAAGCAACTTTCACAACGGTCTTGGGTTTGGCCGGACTTTAGCTGAGAGCGCGCAGACACCGCATACAGGGCATGATCCTTTAAGCGAGGTATCAAGTGATGAATAAAAGGATTGCAGTGGCCGTGTTGGCGGCAGCGTTTCTGCCGTTGTCACTTTATGCCCAGCAGACCGGCGCCGCAGTCACCGGACATATCTATGATCCCTCCGGGGCGGTCGTTGTCGGGGCGAAGATAACGGCAAAATCGGCAACAACGGGGGCGGCCTACACGGCCGAATCGAATTCGACGGGGCTGTATCAGATCCCCTTTGTGATGCCGGGCCCGTACGTCTTCACAGTGCAAAAAACGGGCTTCCGCCAGGTCATCCAGACCGGCGTCACGCTGACTGCGGGCCAGCAGGCGACCTTGGATTTCAAGCTGCAGCTCGGCGCCATCGCCCAGTCCGTTCAGGTGACCGCCAACGCGGCGCTTTTACAATCGGAAACGGGCAGCCAGAGCTCTCTGGTGACTGCGGCCCGAATCGCGACAGCTCCATTGCGGAATATGAACACGATTGAAACCACGTGGTTTTCGCCCGGCGTAACGGTGACGTCCGGGGCCCGTAAACTCCGTCCGTTTGACACTTCAGGAAGTCAGAACGAGTCGATCAATGGCGGACAGGAGGGAAACAATGGTCAAACCAGCGGCAATCTGGTTCTCGTCGATGGAATCCCGGCCAACACGCACGCGGTAGGCGTGGGATTCAATGCGATCTCAGACGCGGTGCAGGAAGTGCAAGTGCAAGGCACGATGTATGACGCCGAATATGGCTGGAGCACCGGAGGGGTGGTCAACACAATCACCAAAGGCGGCACGAACACCTGGCACGGCGACGCTTACGAGTACATTCAGAACACGATTTTCAACGCCAACACCTGGGGTGGAAACCGCACCGGCGTGCCGCGGCAGCCTTGGAACATGGATTTCTTTGGCGGCAGCGTGGGGGGTCCGATTCTTCACAACAAGTTGTTCTTCTTCTTTGCCTACCAGGATATCCGCCAAGTCCAGGCTGATCCTTTTGTCACCTCGGTCCCGACCGCAGCTATGAGGAACGGGGATTTCTCGAATGTGTTTGTCCCGGGCTCCACAGGCCAACCGGTGCAACAGACGATTTACGATCCGTTGACAACGCAGTGCAGCGGGACGCCGCTGGTGTGCACGCGGTCAGCGTTCGCGGGGAACATCATCCCACCTGGCCAGTTGAACGCCGTGGCGAAAGCGGTTCTTGCCTATATTCCAGCGCCGAATGCGCCCGGAAATCCGATCACGGGGCAAGGCAATTTCGTGAACACGTCCAACTCAAGGAAATTTGTGGATCTCTTCCCCCAATATTCAGGCCGTCTCGATTTCAATTATTCAGATAGCACCCACATGTTCTTCCGATATTCCATCAATGATCTGGACGAGACGCGAAGCTACAAATACTCGACGGTTTCCGCCTTTAATCTGGCAGATACGGGTACCAATTCGCCGTTTTCACGTGCAAACCAGGACTTTACTTATCAAGTCACCCATTCGTTCAACCCGACGACGGTGCTGCAGTTTCGGACGGGGATGGACCGCTTTACCTCCACGAGCGGCAGCGATATCAGCGACGGTTTTAATCCAGGCACGCTCGGATTTTCTTCAAGCTTTGTGAACCAGGCCATCAAGTATTTTCCCAAATTTAGCTGGTCGAATTACGAAGGCGCAGGCTCGACTCCCGAAGGCTTATCACCCTTTGACCTCACGTACGGTAACGAGTTGGTGCTGGCCAAGACGCACGGCCCCCATAACTTAAAATTTGGCCTGCAAATGATGTGGATTGGGGAAAATGTCGAAAGTCAGGGTTTCGCCGCCGGCAATTTCAGCTTTACGGGAGCATTTTCCGCCGCGACGCCGCTCACGCTCTCCCCTTCTTCCGGAAATTCTGTCGCGGACTTCCTCCTTGGCTACCCATCCTCTGGGTATATTCAACGCCTCAGCAGCCCCGCGATCAGCGAGAGGGCGTGGTCTCTGTTTGGTCAGGACGACTACCACGTCAGCCCGAAGCTCACGCTGAATATCGGATTACGTTGGGACTATCTCGGGCCTTTGTCGGATCGCTTTAACGCTTTGACCCGCGGCTTCTGCTCCACTTGCCTGAGCCCACTTCAGATACCGGGCATGAACCTGCAAGGCGGGTTGGAATTTGCCGGGGTTGGGAGCAATCCACGCGGCATCTTCAACCCGCATTACACTAATTTTGGACCGCGAGTCGGCTTTGCTTATCAACTTCAGCCGAACACCGTGATTCGCGGCGGCTATGGCATGATCTACGGGCAAGCGATGGATAATCCGGGGGCCGCGCCGGGGTTCAGCCAGACAACCAATATGGTGTCTTCTGTGACTCTGGGCGTTCCTAATCCCGCTGCCCCCCTCACTAACCCGTTTCCCAATGGTATTCTCACACCGGTGGGCAGTTCGCAAGGATTAGCCACGAATCTGGGCGAAGGATTCAGCTTTGCCGACCCGGATATGAATATCCCTCGCGTGCAGCAGTATTCGCTGGAGATTCAGCACCAATTCCGCAGCAACTGGCTGGCATCAGTAGCCTATGTCGGCAGCCGGACCAGCCGCCTGCCTGTGTCGAGGCAAATTAACTACTTGCCTCTCTCCGCGTTGCAGCTTGGAGCAGGAGCGCTAACCCAAAGCGTTACCAATCCGTTTAAGGCCGTGCCGTTGACCTCACCCTACTACCAGCAGATTCAAAGCACATTCCTCGCCAATAATACCCTTCAGGAGCAGCAGTTGCTCCTGCCCTACCCGCAGTTCGGCGGGATCACCGAGAGCTTCATGCCTATCGGCACGGCGCGCTACAACAGCCTACAGGCGGAATTCGTGAAACGGCTCTCGATAGGATTGGACTTCAGCGCGGCGTATACCTGGTCGAAAGACATGGACGATTACACGTTTCTCAACCCTACGGACCCGCAGCCTTCCTGGTATATTGATCCGAATGACGTAACCAACCAATTCAAGCTAAGCTCCGTATGGTTTCTGCCATTTGGTCCGGGGAAGCATTTTGCGAACACTACGAACGCGGCGATCGGCAGGATTATCGGGGGATGGTCGGTGAGCGCGCAGTTGAGACTGGAAGATGGCCGGCCGATTCAATTCCCATCAGGCGTTGCACCAACCGGCAATCCGGAGAGTGTTCCAAATCCGAACCTCAATCGCTGGTTCAATACCTGCACGCAAACGCCTAAAGGGTTGTCAAACTGCGCGTCAGGCGAGCAGCCAGCCTGGCAGACGCTCCAGCCGTTTCAGCTTGTGACTTGGTCGCCATACCTGAACAGCATTCGCCAGCCTGGGGTCCATAACCTTGATCTTTCGGTCGCGAAGACGACCACGATCAAAGAGCGCTATGCGCTGAAATTACAGGCTACTTTCATCAACGCGACGAACTCGTTGCAGTGGTACGAAAATCCGAATATCAGCGCCACAAGCGGCACATTCGGCAGCTATGCGGATTACACCCAACCCTCGAACGACATGAGGGTGATTATGATGTCTTTGCAGTTCCAATTCTAACCTCCGGCGACTTGCTCTTAAACCGTGGATCCGTTGCACCCTGCGGCAACTCCGTCAAAACGGACCCGGCCTGGTTATACACGCGGACATAAGTCCCCGACGCCCGTGCTGTAGCGGCGGCCTCTGGC
>JBOGJT010000339.1:0-10499 GCA_050745065.1 Terriglobia bacterium | reverse complement strand
GCCTCTGGCCGCCGGCTTTTTGATAGTAAAGACCGGCGGCCAGAGGCCGCCGCTACACCAAATGACCATCGCCTCCGGCGGTGAGACGCCGCCACCGCTTTGAACCCTGAAAATCATCCCCATTCGTTATTGCGTATTTTATGCGCAGAAATGGCTACCGTCAAAGATTTTGTAGCAAATAAGACAAAGTATGACGCCATTTGTCGCGGCGTCCGATTCTGTAGCGGCGCCTGGCGCCTACCTCAGTTTCAGCGTTGTCAGCGCGAAAAGAGCAAACACCAGCGCGGCGATCCAGAAGCGGGCAATGATCTTCGATTCCTTCCAGCCCAGCAGCTCAAAATGGTGATGAATGGGCGACATCAGAAAAATCCTCTTTCTCCTAAGTTTGTAAGAGCTGACCTGAAGGATCACGGAGAGCGCCTCGACGACGAAAATGCCGCCGATGAACGGCAGCAGGAGCTCTTGCTTGATGATGACGGCCACCGCGGCAATGGCCCCGCCGAGAGAAAGCGATCCGACATCGCCCATAAATATTTCCGCCGGGTAGGCGTTATACCAGAGGAAGCCGAGGCTCGCGCCCGCCATAGATCCGCAAAAGATCGTCAGCTCGCCGGATCGTGCCAGGCGCTCAAGGTCCAGGTAATTCGCCCAGACGGCGTTGCCCTCCACGTAGGTCAACACGGTCAACGCGGAGGCCGCAACGATCACGCAACCGATGGCCAGTCCGTCCAGGCCGTCGGTCAAGTTGACCGCGTTCGAAGAACCTACCACGAGGAAGATCACGAGCGCGAGGAACGGCAGAAAAGCCAACGGGTAAAGCCAGTGGCGCCTCAGAAGGGCGTCAATCAGAAAGTCGGGATGCAAGTTCTTGAAGAACGGGAACGTAAGCTGCGTGGAATAGATACCTCGCGCGGAAAGAATCCCCAGGCCGACGGCCAGGAATAAGCCCACAAGAATTTGGAGGGATAACTTCGATCGTGCCCGCAGGCCGAGATTGTGGCGCCGCCGCACCTTCAGATAATCATCCCAGAATCCGATCGCGCCCATCGCCACCGTGACACCGAGCGCCAGCCACACAAAAACGTTGCTAAGGTCGGAGAAGAGCAGCGTGGGCAGGATAATGCACAGATCGATGAGCACGCCGCCCATGGTGGGCGTGCCCGCCTTCGCTTTGTGGGACTCGGGGCCCTCATCCCGGATATATTGCCCGATCTGAAAACGCTTTAGCCTCCGGATCAGCCACGGCCCCAGAACCAGGGAGAGCAGGAGGGCCGTCAGGCTGGCCGCGGCCGTGCGGAACGTGATATAGCGAAAGAGATTGAGAACGTGAAGTTGGGTGTGAAATTTGAGGTTGAGATAATAGAACATCAGCGAGTCCTGGGACCACGGCGGCAGCGGCGCCGCCGCCCCTCATCCGGTTTCCTGCATCGCCGCGATGGCCGCTTCCAACCCAACACCGCGCGAGCCCTTCACGAGAATCACGTCTCCGGCGCGCATCAGGCTGCGGCAAAATCGCCCGGCCTCGCGCGCAGCCGCGAAAAAGGCCATCTGTTCCGGCGGAAGCCCGGCGTCACGAGCGCCTTCGAGAAACAAGCTGGCGTCACCCTGAACGGCAATCAGCCAGTCAATTCCGGCGCGCGCGCATTCCCGCCCGATATGGCGGTGCAATTCCGGCGATGAGGCGCCTAGCTCAATCATTTCCCCCGCCACGATAATCCGCCGCTGGGCGCCGGGCCACGCGGCCAACGTCTCGATCATCCTCTCCATCGCGCGTGGATTGGAATTATACGCGTCATTGATGACACTGATATTCTGAGCGAGGCTTAAAACGTCGGTTCTCTGTCCGGGAAGACGAAGCGATTCGAGCGCCGCGCGCGAGTCCGCCGGCGTGATCCCAAAGGCGCCGCCTGTCGCGATTGCCGCCAATGCGTTCTCCACGTTGTGGCGGCCCGGAAGCGGGATGGAAAACCACTCGGCCCCTTCCGGCCCCTGCACTTCAAATTCCGTAGACGGACGGCCGCTCGCGGAAACGATGGAGGGGCGGACTCGAAGCGCGCGGTAGTCCGAGTCTTCGCTGAAGCCAAAGGTCACCACACGTCCCCGGAAGCCGCGGCGAAACCCGAGCACGCGCTCGTCGTCGTGGTTTAACACGGCCGTTTGCGGCGGCTGCAAATGCTCGATCAGCTCACGCTTGGCTCGCGCAATTGCGTCTACCGAATCGAAAAACTCGAGATGAGCCGGAGCAACGTTGGTCACGACCCCCGTCTGCGGTCCGGCAAGAGACGCCAGCCGCGCGATTTCTCCGGGCGCGGACATGGCCATCTCGATCACCGCCACTTCGCATTCCGGCGCAAGGCGGAGAAGCGTGAGCGGCACTCCGAGGTGGTTGTTAAGATTGCCGGCGGATTTGAGCACCCGGAGCCGCCGTCCCAAAACCGTCGCGATCATCTCCTTGGTCGTCGTCTTGCCAGCACTGCCGGTGATCCCGATCACGGGTCCGCCCCAGCGCCGGCGTACAACAGCCGCGAGCTCTTGCAGGCCGCGCTCCGGATTGGGCACACGAATCAGCGGCCGCGCCGGCTGGCCGCATTCGAAGTCCTCGCGTACGACCGCAGCCACAGCGCCCTTTTCAAGCGCTTGGCCGACGTAGGCGTGGCCGTCGAAACGCGGACCTCGGATGGCGAAAAAGAGGTCCCCCGGCTGAACCGACCGCGAGTCAATCGAGTACCCGGTCACCGTTCCCTGGGCGATGTTGTCCGAAGCTCCCAGAATGCCTGCGATTTCGACGGTGGAGATTTGCATCGGATCCTCTGCCCCGCCCCCATCGCCGGGCAGTAGGTGCAGCAGGGCGCTTGGCCGCAACCAAAGGCCAATTCCAGTGATTCCTGCGAAAGCGGAAATCCGGTCAATTAATGGACCCCCGCGACCGCGTGGGTGACGCCGATGGCGGTGGTCGTGGACATCCAAAATGTTTGCGAAAAACAGAAAATACGCTTTTTCAATGCCGGGTTTTGCCGTTGAAACTCTGCCGCCCTTTTTTTGTTATGGGCAGAGCGCTGCTTCCTGGGCTCTCAGGCGTTGGGCGCAGCAAGCAGCGCCCCTACACCCTATTTTCATCCTTCGGGGTGTCGCGAAGCGACATGACAGACTGAGCGCAGCGAAGAACCAGCTTTTCCCGTTTTATCTAGAAGCAGATTCTTCGCTCCGCTCAGAATGACAGGCGCTTATGTCTTTCGCACAATGGCAAGACGCTGCCTAAGTGAACAGTGTTGGGCTTAGCAGCCGCCAAGCGGCGCGGGCGGCTGTTGGGCAAACAGATTGATCAAGCGCCTCCAGCGCCCTCCCCTTTTTTGAACCCCATTTCACGCAATACGCGCCGGGCAACCTCGCGGTCGTCAAACGGAATGGTTCGATTGTTGAGCACCTGATACGTCTCGTGGCCCTTACCCGCGATGAGCACGACGTCGCCTTCGCGCGCCTGCTCGAGCGCCTCGCGGATGCCCTTCTCACGGTCCACCTGTGCGCGATACGCCTTTCCGGATTTCTGCAAGCCCACCATCGCATCGTTCATGATCAGGATGGGATCTTCGCTGCGTGGATTATCCGAAGTCAACACCACAACGTCGCTCAGCGCGCCCGCCACCTCGCCCATCAGGGGACGCTTCGCGCGGTCGCGGTCGCCGCCACATCCGAAGACCAGAATCAGGCGCTCGCGGGTGAGTTCGCGGGCAATCTTTAAGGCGTTGCGCAGGGCATCATGCGTGTGGGCATAATCCACTAACACGATGAAAGGTTGGCCCTCATTTACCCGTTCGAAGCGCCCCGGCACCTGCTGCAAGGCGGCAATTCCTTGCTGGATGTTTTCCACCGGAATACCCAGCCCTTGAGCGGCGGCGACGGCAGCCAAAACGTTTTCCAGGTTGGCGCGCCCCATGAGAGGCGACGCGATTTCAAATTTGCCGTCCAGCCCGGTCACGACGGCGCGGATTCCGTCCGATCCTTGGCTAAAATGCCTTGCCTTCACTTGCGCGTTTGAATCCACGCCGTACGTGATCTGGCGAGGCTGCGCCACGCGCTGCAGCCTTTCGCCCCAGGGGTCATCCAGATTGATCACGCCGAGCTCGGGAGGCGGCGCTCCTTCCCCTTCAAAAAGACGGCGCTTGGCGGCGAAGTAGGTTTCCATGTCCTTGTGATAGTCGAGGTGATCTTCGGTAAGGTTTGTAAATATCGCGGCCGCAAAGTGGAAGCCCCAAACCCGCTCTTGCGCTAGCGCGTGAGACGAGGCTTCCATCACCGCCGCCTCGCACCCCGCGCCCACGAGCTCCGCAAGATATCCGATGAGATCCAGCGCTTCGGGAGTCGTGTGAATGGCTGCGACCGTGCTCCCGTCCAACCGGTATTCGATGGTTCCAAACAGGCCGGTCTTCATGCCCGCCGCACGGAAAATCGAATCGAGCAAAAAGGCTGTGGTGGTCTTGCCGTTAGTCCCCGTAATCCCTACCAATTTCAGCCGCGAATCGGGATGGCCGTAGAAGACGCTGCTCAGCTCGGCCAAGGCGCGGCGAATCTTTCGGACCTTGATCCACACCCCTGGGAAGCCGTCGGGCGCGGGCCGCTCGCTCACGACGCCCGCGGCGCCGGCTCGCATTACGGCGTCAATGAAGCGATGCCCGTCAACGCGCTCGCCCTCGACGGCGAAGAATAAGTAACCGGAGCTGGCTTGGCGGGAGTCATAGGCCAAACCGTGAATTTCCCGGCTGGACTCGCCGCGACGATCGAGAATATCAGCGTCCTTCAAGAGATCATCGAGGATCATGGTCGGTGTCTCAGTATAGCAACTCGGACTACTGGCGACCGTCGTCCGGGTTCGCTGCACCTCGGCATTCCGAGGCAGAGTTCCCGAACCGGCGTCATGGATCTCAGGCGAAGCCTCGTCAGCGCGATCACCGCGAAAACGCTACTTCGATGCCCGATCCCAGAGGAGTTTTGGAGCCAGCCGCGGGCGCTTGGCTTATCGCCAGCCCGGACCCGCTCAGGGTCAGCTTGAGTCCCAGAGCTTGGCACTCGCCGGCTACCCTGCTCTCATCCATCCCGGAGAAATCCGGTACGCTCACGAGCGGCCTAGCGTTGATCATCATCGTGCCTCCCACCGCAGGGGCGCTAGGATCCTCGGGTGGCGGTAGAACTCCCGGCGGCGCGTTCAGAACGGATTGCTGTTCCGGCGACAGCGCGGGTCCGGTAGAGTGCGGGAGGGGTGGTAGGGAACCATCCAGCGAAAACTTCGCCGCCATGAGCGTGGGAGGCTTCAGCGGCTGATCGCGCTGCACATTCAAGTAGTTAAGCGACTCCTGCATGATTTCGCGCCAAGCCGGCGCCGCAACCTCGGCGCCGTAGTGTCCGCCCACCGGCGTATCAATCGAAACGAGAATCGTCAGCAACGGATGCTCGAGCGGAGCGAAACCGATGAAGGACGCTACAAAATGCGTGTGAGAATAGCGGCCATTTTCCACCTTCTGGGCCGTGCCGGTTTTGCCGCCAGCCGAATAACCGTCGAGCTGGGCGCCGACGCCTGTTCCGAAGCTGATCACGCCCGCCAGCATCTGGCGCATCTCCGCTGCGGTCCGGCGAGTAACCACCCGCCGCCGCCACCGGGGCGGAGGCGTCTGACGAACGTCTCTGCGAAAAATGTCTTTGACCACGTACGGTTGGACGAGCGTTCCGCCGTTGGCGATGGCGGAATAGGCGTCGATCAGTTGAATGGGCGTGAGGCCCACGCCTTGTCCAATGGCAAATTCGCCGATCGAAACCCCCGACCAGCGGTCCGGCGGCATCAACAACCCGCGCTCCTCTCCCGGCAAATCGATGCCGGTCTTTTGCCCTATTCCAAAATTGCGGATGTCGTCGTAAAAGCGATCTTCTCCGAGACGTAGCGCGATCTTGACCGAGCCCACATCGCTCGAATAGGCAAGCACCTGGCTCACGGTCATGTCATTTCCGCCATCACGCTCGCGCCGCATGTCGTCCGCGTCATCGTGGATCGTGCGGCCGCCAAGCTGAATGGCTCCCATCTGGCAGTTGATAATATCCATGGGGCGCGCCACGCCGTCCTGGATTGCCGACGAAATGGTGATGAGCTTGAACACCGAGCCGGGCTCGTAAATCCACGACACCCCACGGTCCATCCGGTCCTGCGGGGGCGCCGCCGCGTAATCGTTGGGATCAAACGACGGAGAACTCGCCATGGCTAGAATCGCGCCCGTATCGGGATCCTGGACCACCACAACTCCACCTTTTGCGCGCCATTTGGCGACGTCCGCATCGAGCACCCGCTGAGCGATATACTGCAGGCCGGTATCGAGCGTGAGCACCACGTTCATGCCGGGCTTGCCCGTTCGATCGAGCGATTCAAACGTCCGGCGCCGCGCATCTTCCATCACCAGCGCATGGCCCGGCTGACCGCGAATTACGCCGTTGAGCGATTGCTCGAGACCACCCAGGCCCCGGTCATCCATTCCCACGTAGCCCACCACGCTGGCGGCGAGGTCCTTCATGGGGTAGAATCGCTTCATTTCCTTCTGAAAATAGATGCCCTTCAGGTCAAGCGAGCGGATGCGCTCCGACTGCGCCGATGTGATTTTGCGCTCAACCCAGCAAAAGGATCGCGAAGCGTCAAAGCGCGCTTCCAGGCCACGGGCACTGAGGCCGAGCGCTGAAGCAATCTGCCTCGCCGCGCGGCCTGGATCGGCCAAGTGTGACGGCACGGCATAGACCGAATCGACGGGCAGGCTCATGGCGAGCGGCCGCATTCGGGCGTCATAGATCACGCCGCGGTGCGGCGCCAGCTCAACCGTGCGCTGTTGCTGGCCGCGGGCACGGTCAAGCCAATGCGTATACTCGATGACCTGGAGGTAATACAGGCGGGCGGCAATCAGGACCATCCAAACTATAAACGCTGCGGCGAGGAGCAGGCCTCGGCGCAGCAGAGGCGATCCGTTGTCCGATGTGTGAGAAATGGCGGGCCGGGGCATTGAGCTTGCATGCTTAACAACGCTGTTGATCCGGGCATCTGTTCCGATCGCGCGTGGCGGCCGGGAAATAAGAGCGCAACCTTCCAGAGGTTGCACCCATCGCAAAAATGCGCCGTGTCGATGCCATCGGGGAAAGCTTATTGGCCGCCAATTTTCCGGGCATCACGCTGCCAGCAATTTCATGAGCTTGAAGTCCGGATTTTGCAACGGCGTTGGCGCGAAGCCGCGGGCATCACCCATTTTCAGTGTCCCTATGGCTCGCGCGAGGCCCCCTTGGACTGGCGCGTGAGCGTGGTGAAAGCGCGCGCGATGACGGCGGCGCTATCGGATTGCGGCGGCGCTGCCGTATCACTCAGGTGCACGATCTGCTGCGGCTGAGAAGGCACGAGGCCAAGATCCTGTCGCGCCAACCGGTCAATCCGCTCGGGATCGGTCAGCGAGGCCTGCTCAAGCCGGAGCTTCTGGTTTGCATCATTCAGTTGAGCGCTCTCGGCTTTCAATTGCGAGTTCTCATAGCCAAAGTGCTGGCACTCGACGTGAAGCAATGCCACACCGAAGACCACCACAAAAATGCAAGCGCACGCGCCGAGTAATCTGGCAAATTGGCGGCGCTCGGCGGGATCGGGATCGCGCACGAGGTAGGAATTGTTGAACGTCCGGTCGTAATAGACGTCGGGATAGCGCGTGCGGCCGGCCAGGCGCATCGCCGACGCTCGCGGACGTGTTCTGGGATCGGGGACAGCAACTGGCGCCGTGGCCATAGCGTTCGTCCTTTGTTCTTCCTGTACCGGCTATGCGGGCTGTATGCGCCGCGAGGTTCAAATGAGCCTAACGCCCACCGCGGCTTAAGCCGCCGGCTTTTCAGCCGCCCGCAGCTTCGCGCTGCGCGAGCGTGGATTCGTGCGTGTCTCTTCATCTCCCGGCCGTATGGCTTTCCTCGTAAGGATCAGCGCCCGGCCTTCTTCACGCCAGCGGACCATCGCCTGCTTCACCCTGCGGTCTTCAAGCGAATGGAAACTGATGACCGCGACGCGGCCCTGCGGGGCCAGCACGCCAAGCGCCTGCGACAAGAAGAGCTCAAGATTTTCCATCTCGTGGTTCACCGCCAGCCGCAACGCCATAAAGGTACGTGTAGCTGGATCGAGATGGTGGAGGCCCGCCCCGGAAGGGATTGCACCTTGAACTGCCTGCGCCAGCTCGGCAGTCGTTCGGAGTGGGCGGGCCTTCACAATGGCTCGCGCGATTCGGCGCGAGTGGCGCTCCTCACCAAACTGAAAAATCAAATCGGCCAAATCCTGCTCCGGGCGCTCGTTGACAAGCTCCGCGGCGGTTAGTGGCTCCTGCGGATCCATCCGCATGTCAAGCGGTCCGGAAAGGTCAAAGCTGAAGCCTCGCGCCGGATCTTCCATCTGCCAAGAGCTGATTCCAAGGTCCGCCAGCAGGCCATCCGCCGGAGGAAGGCCGCTCGCGTGATGCAACTCATTGATCTGCGCCATGTTGCCCTGCATCACCACGAGATTATCCTTGAACGGCGCCAGCCGTTTAACCGCCCTGGCCACTGCCTCCGGATCACGGTCAACGCCTAATAGCCGCCCGCTCGTGAGCTTCCGAAGGATCGCTTCCGCGTGGCCCCCGCCTCCAAGCGTTGCGTCAATGTAGATCCCGCCGGGGCGCACGTTGACAAGTCCCAGCGCCTCTTCCAGCAGAACCGGAACGTGCATACGGGTCGAGGCTCCGCGCCTTACGCCAGCTAAATGTTCAAGCCGCTGAGCGTCTCCAGGTCTTCGGCAGTCAGGGGCGCCTGCTCGATGTGCTCCTTAAACCGGTCTGAATTCCAGACATCGAGATACTCGAGATACCCGAGAACCCTCACTTCACCCCGCACGCCAGCCGCATCGCGTAACTGTGCGGGAATCAAAACCCGGCCCTGTGCGTCCATGCGCGCCATCTGCCCCCATTGATTCGTCCAGCTCAGTAGCTTCTTCTTTGCCGGGCTCATTGAGGGGAGCGCCGCCAGCTTCTCTTCGATTTTCAGCCACGCCGGCAGTGGGTAAACGCGGGCCGACTGTCCGTCCAGGCTCGTAATGTAGAACTCCGGCCCGTACTTCTCGTCGATCAGTGCCTTAAACGCCGCCGGGATTTTCAAACGCCCCTTCGCGTCAACGGTGGCCGAGTAACTGCCTCGCAGCATCTTCACTCCCCAAACGGCTTACCTGCTCCAAAGCGTCTGCCTGAGTTATATCATTCGTGCTACTTTCAGCCATTTTTAGCCACTTTCGTCCCCAACTATAAATGGGTCGTATGACCCGTGTCAAGGCTTATTTTCATAAGATTTCGTTAATTTGGAGCAATGGACGGATGGTTGGATTAAAGCCTTCCGGGAACGGCCGGGGCAGCGCAAGCAAGTCTTCGAGTATACTTTGGGAGCGCGCGTTGGGCGGGCAGAAACGAGACGAGCAAGGAATCATATTTTTGATTCGTTTCGACGGAGCAGCATGTGTCTTCCTCACCGCGAGGAAAACCAATGACCACGGAAATCCGGGCGCCTCACGGAGACCAGATAAGTTGCAGGGGCTGGCAGCAGGAAGCAGCACTACGTATGTTGATGAACAGCGTTGATGTTGCCAGCCAACGGGAGGATTCGCTGAGCCGCGCCTGGAACTTGGAAACCGGCTGGGATCCGGACCTCTTCGAGGCGCTGATCACGGCCCTGCGGAATTTGACTCACGATCAGACGCTTCTGGTGCAAGACGGGGCGCCCTCCGGCGTTATCCGCGCGCATCCGTTGGCGCCACGTCTGCTGATCGTAAACGTCAACCATGCGAGGTTAGCGCACTTCGCCAATCGGCCACGCCCGGAAACAGGTGGAACGAGCGAAGAAGACCTGAACCGGCTTGGCCTGATTGCGCACGGCGAGACGGCGGTGGGAAGCTGGCTGAACACCGGAGGACAGGAACTGCTGGCAGGCGCCTACGCCACCTTCGCCGCCGTCGGCCAAAGGCGCTTTTCGGACGACCTCGCCGGAAAGCTGGTCGTTTCAGGCGGCTTCGGGAGCATGGGGTGGGTGCAACCGCTTGCGGCCACGCTGAACGGAGCCGCCTTCCTGGGGGTTGAGGTAGAAGCAGAGCGGATCAAGGCGTGTATTCGCGCGGGCGGCTGCGATTACTGTGTGAATGATCTCGATGAGGCGCTGCGCATCCTGAAGATTGCGGTGCGCCAGAAGCAGGCGATCTCCGTAGGCCTGGCCGGTAACTGCGCGACGATTATCCCGGAGTTGGTCCGGCGCGGCGTGGTCCCCGACCTGCTCACCGACCAAACGAGCGCCCACGACCCGCTGAACGGCTACGTACCCGCCGGAATGGGCGCGGAAGACGCCGCACGGCTGAGGCTCCGCGCGCCGGAAGAGTACTTGCGGCGCTCCTATGAATCGATCGGGCGCCACGCCGCCGGAATGATCGCGCTTCAGAAGCT
>JBOGJT010000338.1:0-8402 GCA_050745065.1 Terriglobia bacterium | reverse complement strand
GCTCGTTATAACGAGCCGCTCATCCGGCAAGACAGGGAAATTCAAGGCGCCCTTTAACGGCACGGCCCAATTTTGAAAAAGCGGCCGTGCCCTCCTGCCTGTCAAACCAAACTTCATAAATAATCCGGACTGGGCGATACTATCGTAACATGTGCCCAAAACTCGGCGAAATCCGGCGGGCGGCGCCGGCCGATACGTGGAACTTTCCTGCACGGGCAGGCGTATCATACACTGAAACCGTGGCGTAGGGCCCAATGATCGGGGGAACCCTCCGTTCCCGTGGGTGGCGCACGTATCGCGCATGTCGCGCTGTGTGCGACCCGTGAGTAACGCACAGACGGCGAAAAACGGCCATGTGAGCGCCCCCCGGACTATTTGTCTACCTGTTCGTGTAGGCCAGCGCGATCCGAGGAAAGGAGTTTTCATGGCGACCGCACCCCCGCCTTACAGACCTCCACTGCCGCCGCGGCGGTCATCCGGCCATCTAATTGTCATCGTGGTGCTGATTCTGGCCCTCATTGTCGCCGGCGTGGTTCTCGCGCTGGTCTACGGCGCGCGGACCATCTCGCGCAATGTTAAGATCCAGGAGCAGCAATCTTCCGGGAATAAAGAGATCAGCATCAGGACGCCGCTCGGAAATGTGAATGTCCATCAGGGTGGATACGTCGATGCTACGATTGTGGGTTTGCCCATCTATCCCGGCGCACGGCAAGTTCGGAATAACAACGCCCCGAGGGTGTGGGTGGATATGCCCGGCATCGCGTCTGTGGATGTGATCGCCGCCCATTTTGACACGCCCGATGCCATCGCCAAGGTAAAGGACTACTATCAGTCCCGGTTAGGCGGGCAGATTACAAAACTCAATGCTACGAACTCCGGCAACCACATCGTGCTCGAGATCAAGCACGATAACCAGGAGAAGGTGGTGGTATTGAAGGGTAGCGGCGACGGGACCGGGATTACGCTGGTGCGCGTCCTTCACGGCGCCGGCGAAGCGAATTGAGACGCGGCGCATCAACCCTATAGACCTCTCTGGCGCGTGACCGCTTATGAATCAGGAACATTCGGCCCCACCCGGACCACACGGTGATCCGGACGCGCCCTCTGCGTCTTCACCGCCGCAGATGTTTCAGCTTCCTCCTCAGGAGCGCGGGCCAATCCACACCATTTTTCTCAACGAGCGGGAGCTTCGCGCCGGCTGGCGGCTCCTCATCTTTGTCGTGCTATGGTTGTTCATTTTTACCGGATTCTACGCTTTAGCCCGCGGCCCGAGGACTCGAGCCGGCCATTTCTCAGCCCACATGTTATTGGTAAGCGACGGGACAATGTTCCTCGCCGCGCTCATCGCGGCGGGGATTCTGGCACTCGTCGAGAAGCGGTCATTTGCGGATTATGCGCTGCCGTGGCGTTCGGCTTTTCAATCGAAGTTCTGGTGGGGCGTTCTCTGGGGCGGAATTGGAATTACCAGTCTGCTCGCGCTCATCAGGCTGGGCCACGGCTTCAGCTTTGGCGCGTTGAGCGTGGAGGCCGGATGGCCGCTGCTCATTGCCGCGCTGCTATGGGCGGCGGGATCGCTTCTCACGGGACTTTTCGAGGAGTTCTTCTTCCGTGGATACGCGCTCTTCACGCTAACCACGGGGATCGGCTTCTGGCCGTCCGCCGTCCTGCTCTCCGTGGTGTTTGGCGCTTTTCACCTGGCGAATCCCGGCGAGGATTGGCCCGGCGTTGCCGCGGTCATGCTCATCGGTTTGTTCTTCTGTTTTACGCTGCGTCGGACAGGAACGCTGTGGCTTGCAATCGGTTTCCACGCCATGTGGGACTACGCCGAGAATTTTATCTTCGCCGTGCCGGACAGCGGAATTGTGACGGGGCAGCATCTGTTCGGCTCGTCGCTGCATGGATCACGATGGATCACGGGCGGCTCGGCCGGCCCCGAAGGCAGCGTCTTTGTGTTTGCCGTGATTGGCTGCCTCTTTCTCCTCATCCACTTCCTTTATCCCGAAGCACGGTTTGGGACGGCCTCGAAAGTTGAAAATGACGCCGTAAGTCAGCGGCGTTCGACGCCGTAGCGGCCGACTCTGGCTGCCGTTATTCCGGCGCTCAGAAGCTGTGAAAAAATCGGCCAGCGATGTCATTCCGAGCAAGGTGAGGAATCTCGCCCTTTTGTTTCCAACAAAAAGCAGATGCTTCGCTACGCTCAGCATGACAGATTCAAATTTTTTCACACCTTCTCAGAGAGCGCCACTACCGCAAATGCCCATCGCTAGCTTATGACGCTCGGTATAGAAAGCAGTAGGCGGAGAATTGAAGCGCCGCGCAGTCGAGCGATGCGTCCGCTTCCCCCCCCGGCTAAGGCCGCCTGCTTTTCACCTCGGCGACCAACTGCCCGTGGGCCAGCTCGACGGAGATTTCGCTATGCTCGGCCACACCATCGGCGCTGTGAACGATTTTTCCTGCGGCATCGCGCACCACCGCGTAACCGCGGCCGAGAATCACCCGCGGATTTCGCTCGCGCAGCACCGCCTGGAGTTGAGCCAGGCGATTCATCGCCTCGGCGAACTGGCGCGCCCAGGCCGCGCTGAGAGCACTCTCCTTTTGCGCCAGTAGAGACCGCTTTAAGTCCACGAGCCGCCGCACATCAAGCCTCGCCACCGTGGCGGAACACTGAGCCGTTCGCTGGCGCGCCGCGCCGAGACGCTCCCGCATGGCGTGGTCGAGGCCGCCCGCGAGCTCATCGAGGAGCTGCGCCTTTTGCGCCAGCCGGATGGGTATCGCCTGAAACACCTGGCTCATGGTGAGGGCCATCTGGCGCCGCCGCAAACCGGAAAGCATCAGCCGCATCACCTGCAGCATCCGCCGCTCGCGGCCTTCAATCTCCGTCTCAAAATCCTGTTTGCGATGGACGGCCAACTCGGCTGCGGCCGAGGGCGTTGGGGCGCGGAGGTCGGCAACGAAATCCGCGATGGTAAAGTCGGTCTCGTGCCCGACGGCCGAGATGATGGGTACCGTTGAGTCCGCGATAGCGCGCGCCACCGATTCCTCGTTGAAGGCCCAGAGATCTTCCACGGACCCGCCGCCCCGCGCCACAATCACAACGTCCGCGCGGGCCTGCCGGCTGAAATAGCGGATGCCCTGAACGATCTCCGCGGCGGCGCCGTCTCCCTGCACGCGCGCGGGATAGACCACCACGTTGATATTGCGAAACCGGCGGTGGAGGACGTGCAGAATGTCGCGGATGACGGCGCCCGTGGGCGATGTCACCACCCCCACCGTGCGGGGCAGCATGGGCAGAGGCTTCTTACGCTCTGGCCGGAAGAGTCCCTCGGCGGCGAGCTTCTGCTTGAGCTGCTCGAAAGCCAGTTGGAGCGCGCCGGCTCCGGCGGGCTCCAGGAACTCCACCACCAGTTGGTACTCCCCGCGCGGCTCATAAACGCTCAGCCGCCCGCGCGCGATCAGGGAGACGCCGTCTTGCGGCCGGAACTTTAGATATCGCGCCTGGTTACGGAAACAGACCACCCGGATTTGGGCGGATTCGTCTTTCAGGGTGAAATAAAGGTGACCCGATGCGGCAGGCCGGAAGTTCGAAACTTCGCCTGAAACCCAGACGTCGATGAACTTCGGTTCGAGCTGGCTGCGAATCTCCTGCGTGAGCGCGCTGACGCTGTAGACGCGGCGCCCGGCTTCGAGATTTTCGAAATTAAAGATCGCTTGGCTCAAGGAATCCTCGCAAAAGGCTCTCTGCGATCATCCGGCGGCAAGCCGTTTTTATCTTGCCCTGCGCATCGGAAGCTGTGACAAAACGGGCCAGCATGGTCATTCCGAGCGAAGCGAGGAATCCCGTCTTTCCATTTTCGACAAAACGCGGATGTTTCGCTATGCCGAGTGTGTCATGTCGCTTCGCGACATCCCGAAACATGCAAATAAGGTGTAGGGGTGCGGCTTGCCGCGCCCACCGTCCAAAGGGCGCAGGGGAAGCAGTGCTTCCCGTTAGCAGCGCGCTTACGGTGAACGCCGTAAGCCATTTGTTTACAAAATCGCCCTTCCCGATCATTAGGACGGAATGCCGAGCGAAGGGCCCAGCATGACAGATTCGAATTTTTCACATCTTCTCAGCGCTCGATGCTTAGCTCGGGGCGGAATGAGCCTCGCTGAGTAAAAGTGGTAGCTCGCGCAGGTCATCGAGCAGCAAATCGGGCTGCGCCTGTGCGAGCGTGTGCGATCCCATGCCGTAGCTCACGCCACAGGTCCACGTCCCCGCGTTACGCCCTGTTTGAATATCGGTCTCTGAGTCGCCGATCATCAAGGTTTGCGCGGGGGGGATGCCGGTATCCTCGATCAACCGCAGTATGCCCACTGGGTCCGGCTTCTTCTGGCCGAAGCTGTTCCCGCCATAGACAAAGGCAAAATAGCGGTCGAGCTCGAGGCCGGCGATAATTTTGCTGCTGAAGTTTACCGGTTTGTTGGTCAGCACGGCCATCTGGCGCGGCTTGAGACGCTCCAGAGCCTCCACCACTCCCGGATAAAGCGTCGTGTGATCCAGCATATGATCGCGATAGTAATCCAGGAAAAAGCTACTGGCGTCATCCACCATGGCTTCTGATGCGGCCGGACCAAGCGCGCGCCGCACCAACACGGCCACGCCTTGACCCACGTACGACGCGATCACCGGCCGCGCCAGCGGCTCCCGCTTCATGTACTCCAGCATGGCGTTCACGCTGAGCGCCAAGTCCGCTTCGCTGTCAATCAGCGTCCCATCCAGATCAAAAATCAATAAGCCTATCTCGTGAAGCCTTCCGTTTTGAGCCGTGTTCATTACTCTCCATGATACGCGGAATCGGCAAGACGCGCTGCGGTCATCAGGAATTTTGGCCTTCGCGCGCAATAGCTCGCGCGTGATGGGCAGCGGCGGTGCGCGTTCGCCGCTAGGCGCCTTAGCGCAAGGCATCACTGCGCACTTTTCAGGGCTGGGTCGGGCATCATTATCGCTTATTGATAGTTGGACATCAGCCGGCAGTGCCTGAAACAACAGTGCCTGAAAAATTCGCTTGACGTCGGTTCCCCCGTGGTTAACAATGGTGCGGTATCGTAACCATATATAAAAAATGGCATCGCAGTTACACGCCTGATTTAGACCCGAAAAGCGGGTCTGCGTGCCGATGATCCCGAAAGGAGGGAGTATCTATCGAACGAAAGCTCGCTGGGGCTCTTATGGTTTCTCTGCTTGTACTGACGCCGATGTCTTCAGCTCTCGCTGGGTGCAGTTGGCTAAATAGAGAGGTACTATCGCAAACTACGGACGGCCAGCCGGGCCTTACAGTATTCGGCAACAGGCTCTATATGGGCTTCGTTTTGCCTGGGAGCCAGGAAGTTGAGATCGAATCCGCACAAAACGGCTTCACGTTTCAAAATCAAGTCGTTCTCAGCTCGTTCCGCAGCAACTTGGGCGTGGGCCTCGGAACGTCAGATAACAGCCAGAACTCGTGCGGGCAGGTCTTCCTCGGGTTTGTTGGGACGGATCCGAGTAGCACGCTTAATTTCGCTTCGTCCTCAGATGGAATCAATTGGAGCGGCGCTTCCCAGACCTTTACTAACACAACGGCGACCCCGCAGTTTGGCAACCTGGACTCGACGGTTCTTTTCACCTTCAGCCAGCAGTATCTTGGGGCCCCTACTGCCGCCATGTCCAGCTTCTCGTGCCCTGGAGTAACCAACGTGAGCAGCGTGAATTATTACGTTTACAGCGGATGCCCCCCGTCCTACCTGACCTGCGGCGGGCACTCCACCGGGTCCGTCGGCATCGCGGAGCAAGTGTTTGATGGCGGTGTGGTATCCCTAAAATCCGTCGCACAACCCGGGTCTCGGAGCTCCCTGCCCATCACCTATCAGGACACCAGCTCGATTAACAGCTTGGGTGGGAACTGGAGCAGCACCGGCGACACGGCAACCATTATCCCCCACTCCCCGCACCCGGACTACTACATTGCTTGGAGCGGCGGCGGGGGCTACCTGAACATCGCACATGTCGACTATTACGGAAATTTCCTCGCTCAGCAAACCTGCACTGACTGGTCGCGGTCCGCTCCTTCGATCGCTTATTTCAATGGCTATTTGTTCGTCGCGTGGCGTGGTGGCAACAATCAGATCGGTATAGGAACTTTGAGTCCTTTCTAAGGCGTCGTCGCCAACGTGGTGCTGCCCCCATCCCGTTCGAGAGGGCTACGTCAGGCTCCGGACAATTCGGCTAGCACATGCGGGCGATGAGAGCGTGCGCCACCAGGCATGCTCGGCCTGCGTGGTAAACGTCTGATCGGGCACCCGGTAAGAACGGGGGCACTAGAGAGGGAGGCCACATTGCGCTGTGCGGCAGTTTTTGTGGCCATTTGGCTTGCTATTCAGTGTGCGATGATGCCGGGCGCGACCCGGGGCTTGGCGCAGTGTGAATGGAGCAGCAAGGCGGTGCTTCCTAGGTTGACATCGGGCCAGCCGGGCCTGATGGCCTTCGGGCAGCGGGGTGCACGCCGACTGTACTTGGCTTATGTTGGGGCGGGAGGCGCAGGCCGGGTCGCCGTTGCGGCCTCCTCAGACGGAAAACAATTCAGGACGACGGCGGGCCCAACGGGCCTCACGGGCGTCTTCGGCGTGCAGTTGGCACAGTCGATTGCATGTGGCTCGCTTTTGCTCGCGTCGGCAGGGATGCGGCTGGACAATCCGCTTGAGCTCTCGCTGTCGACTGATGGTTCGCGCTGGCTGGCACCGGTCGTTACGGGCTCTGGTCTCGAGTCGACGCCTGCAGTCATCGGCGCGATTGCGGCGAACGCGAAAGGCTGGAGTACCGCTTACCTGGCGGATCGGCCGGAAATTTTAGACCAGCCGCTTGTTGCCTCGAGAACCTTCAACTGTGATCTGTCTGCAGCGTCTAAGGAAGAGTACTGCTTCTTTTCCGGGGGAACTTGTGAGACGTTTCCCGCCGTCGGCACGCCCGCATGGGCCATCCTTGGGGGAGACTATGTGCAGGCAGTCGCAGAGGGGGGAGGGGGCCAAATACTTCAATCCGACCCGCACGCGAGCGCGGTGCCGCAAGGCCACGCAAGCGACACCGGGGTCTCGGCGGCGATCGACCCGAAGACCGGGAGAGGCTATCTAGCTTGGGAGGAATCGTCAGGGAACCATATCAGTCTGTTCGACAACACTTCGGGGGCCATCCGCACATGTAATGAGTACACGTTCTCCCCGCCGGCAATCACGTTTTTTAAAGGGCTTCTCTGGATTGCCTGGAGGGGCGGGCCTGACAATCGAATAAATGTCGCCAGCCTCAAACCGTTCTAGGGAGGCGGTCGCAAGCGTCGCGGGTCGCTTATAACTAGATCGGCCGCTTTCTTGGCGCAGACGTAAGAAATTTGGCGTTAAGCGACGCTCGGCCAGATTACTTGCGATCAACGCCGCGGCAGTAGACCGCATTCCACCGCCAGGGCAAGTTTGGCAGAAGCCTGTGAACGACCAAAATCCCCGTCACACGTGACACGCCGATGAAATTGAGAAGCCGGAAACGCTGCGTTCTGAGGAACTCGTCAATTTCCCAAAAGAGCGGTTTGCCAATCTGCATCGGACGGAAGGAAACTTCGATATGAATTAGCGCGACGTCGGTCAACACCTCCTCGCCCCCGCTCAGGACAAGCTTCTCGGAGCCTTCCACGTCAATCCACAGCAGGTCCGGCCTTCGTTGCCTGCCCCTGAAGTACGAATCGAGAGTCGTTGAGCTAACGGTAATCCGTTTCTGAACAATTTTGCCGCGACGTGTGGACGCGTATGCTGGGTTTACTGGAAGCATAGACGAAAACCCGAGATCTCGGTTTTCCGATTGCTCAAGATCTACGGGGTAAAAATCTACGGTGCCCACCCTATCCGAGAGAGCGACAGAATTAAATATGACGTTGCACCCACGCCCGTACTTAGCGATGTTGGTCTCGCAGAGTTGAGCAGCCGGGGGGTTAGGCTCAAAGATATGGCATTCTGCCGCGTGCAGCGCTCTGCAGAGAAAGATCGCCTCCAAAGCATCGCGGCTCCCGATGTCACAGATCACGGGGTTGCGCCGGCAAATGGTTCTGGCGTAGTCGACAAATTGCGTCGGCACTTCGTGCGCAAATGACGGATTGGCATGAGTGTCATCCATGCGTGAACACCTGCCATACAGTATACAAAAGTGGGTAGCGAGTAGCCACCACTGGATTGGCCATGCCGTGTCGAGCGATTTTTCTAACCCTGCGCTTGGGTCGTTGACGGCGCGGCGTTCCTGCGCTACGGTTCGGTGGACGTGGCTCTCGGCTGGCCGCTACGCTACTCGCACTCTCCAGGCGAGGTGATTGACACGCGCGATCTTGACGCGCTTGGCCGCATTGTGACCG
>JBOGJT010000337.1:0-9604 GCA_050745065.1 Terriglobia bacterium | reverse complement strand
AAAATTTTGCTCTGCTTAAGCTTTCCTTCCTTCCCGGCACGGATATGAATCAGGCGCTTTCGCAGACCATCGCATACATCGAGCGCGCGCACGCTTACATGCCGCAAGGAACCGTGCCGCCATTTGTCCTGCGGTTTGACGCCGGAAGTGTGCCGGTGGGCTATCTGGTCTTCTCAAGCAAGACCCACAGCGTGGATGAGCTGCAGGACCTGGCGCTCAATCGTGTGCGACCCCTGTTCACCACGCTGCCCGGTGTTTCGTCGCCCGCAACCTTCGGCGGAAGCTCCCGCACGATCGTGATTCGCGTCAACCGCGAGAAGCTCAATAGCTATCGCATGTCCACAAGCGAGGTGGTCAAGGCTCTGCTTTCGGGAAACGTGATTGCGCCGGCGGGCGACGTGCGCACGGGAAATCTTGACCGGATCACGCCGCTGAACTCCGTGGTGGTGGATATCCAGCATTTGGCGGACCTGCCGATCCGCACCGGCGCGGGTCCCACCGTTTTTATGCGTGACATCGGCGCGGTGGAAGATGGCAGCGATATTACGCAGGGTTACGCGCTGGTGAACGGCCACCGGACCGTCTATCTGCCCGTGACCAAGCGAGCCGATGCTTCGACGCTTACGGTGGTGAACGAAGTCAAAGCCAGCATGGACAGATTCCGGCAGGCCCTCCCGCAGGATATCCAGGTCAGCTACGAGTTTGACCAGTCGGGTTACGTGAAGAACTCACTCGTTTCGCTGATCCGGGAAGGAATTCTGGGCGCGCTGCTTACCGGCCTGATGGTATTTCTCTTTCTCCGCGAGTGGAAGAGCTCCTTCATTGTGATCGTGTGCATTCCCTTTTGCCTGCTCGCGGCTGTTGTGGCCTTATGGCTTTCCAACCAGACGATCAATATCATGACGCTCGGCGGGCTGGCGCTGGCGGTGGGCATCCTGGTGGATGAGATGACGGTGGAAATTGAAAACATCCACCAAAATCTCGAAGAAACGGACGCGCCTGCGGTGGCCGCGCTAAACGCCACCCGGCAGACGCTCGCACCCCGCTTCCTGGCCATGCTCGCCGTTCTCGCCGTCTTCGTGCCTTCGTTTCTCATGGTCGGAGTGACGCGGGCTCTCTTTGTTCCGCTATCGCTTGCCGTCGCCTTCGGCGTCATTGCATCCTATCTGCTTTCCAACTCGCTGGTGCCGGTGCTTTATATCTGGCTCAATAAGCGGCTGCATCGGAACGAAGAAGAAGCTCAGGGCCGGTCAAAGTTTGACCGCTTCCGCGACCGCTATGGAATGTTTATTCAAAAGCTGCTGAGGAGGCGGCGCCTCGTGGTGGGCGCTTACGCCGCCGTGGCGGCGATTCTCATCATTCTCCTGGCGCCGCAGCTTGGCCGCGAAATTTTCCCTCACGTGCCCGAAACTCAGTTTCAGCTCCGCCTGCGCGCGCCCGCAGGAACGCGCATCGAGAAAACGGAGCAGATCGCGCTGAAGACGCTCAACGAAATCAAGCGGCTGGCAGGCCCGGAAAACGTGGAAATCACCCTCGGCTACGTGGGCACGTACGCGCCGAGCTATCCCATTAATTTAATCTACTCCTGGACCAGCGGGCCGCACCAAGCCGTGCTGCTGATCCAACTCAAAAAAAGCGCGCACATCCGCATTGCCGCCCTGCAGGAGCAATTGCGCGCCGTACTCGCGCGCGACTTTCCGGACACGGCGTTTACGTTTGAGTCGGGCGACATCGTGAGCCAGATCATGGACTTTGGCTCGCCCACGCCCATCGAGGTGGCCATCCATGGCCCCAGCATGCCGGCCAACCACGCTTACGCTGAGAAGGTTCGCGGGGAGATGAGCGGCATCAAAGGCCTGCGCGATTTGCATTACGCGCAGCCTCTCGATTACCCAAGCCTCAACGTGGATATCGACCGCGTGCGCGCCGGACAGATGGGCGTCACCGTGCAGCAGATTGCGCAATCGCTGGAAACCGCCACGTGGTCCAGCCGTTTCGTCTCGCGCAATTTCTGGCAGGATCCCATATCTGGAATCGGCTATCAGGTTCAGGTGGAGGTGCCTCAGCAGGAGATGGCGTCTATCAACGACGTTGCCAGCATCCCGCTCATGCAGGGCGGCCCGTCAAACCATCCCAATCTCGGCGACGTGGCGAACCTTTCCTACGGCTCGGTGGTCGGTGAATTTGACCGCTACGACATGCAGAGGATGATCTCTCTCACCGCCAATGTGGAAGGCGAAGACCTTGGCCGGGCGGCGGATCAAGTGGACGCGGCAATTGCGCGCGCTGGGGCGCCCCCGCGTGGCGTTGAAGTTCACGTCCGCGGGCAAGTCGTGCCTATGCGCCAGACCTTGCGCAATTTGGCACTTGGACTGGGCTTCGCCATTGTGGTCATCTTCCTCCTGCTTGCCGCCAACTTCCAATCCATGCGGCTGGCGTTCGTGGTGATCTCAACCACCCCGGCGGTGATCTGCGGAGTCATCATTGCGCTGCTGATTACCGGGACCACGCTGAACCTGCAATCCTTCATGGGCGCAATCATGGCGCTTGGGGTCTCGGTGGCGAACTCGATTCTTCTGGTGACTTTTGCCGAGGAGCACCGCCGCGAGGGCGGGTCCGCGACTGAGGCGGCGCTGTTTGGCGGCAAAACCCGCATCCGAGCCATCCTGATGACCAGCCTGGCCATGATTGCCGGTATGGTGCCGATGGCGTTGGCGTTCGGCGAAGGCGGCCACCAGACAGCTCCTCTGGGGCGCGCCGTGATTGGCGGCCTCGCCGCCTCGACCGTAGCTACACTCTTGATCCTGCCCGCCGTGTTCTCGTGGGCCCAGGAGCGAGCTACAGTGGAGTCGGCATCGCTTGACCCCTCCGACCCAAAGAGCCCTTACGCCAGTGCGGGGTGACCAAGGTAAGGGCGCAGCAAGCAGCGCCCCTACAAAATCTCTGGACAACTCAGAACGAGGCAACAACGATGAGACGACATTCACCGAACCGGCTAGACACGCGCGAGGCCACTCGGGCCGTAGGCGTTATCGCGGCCGTGGTAATTCTCGCGCTCACCCTCGTTAGTGGCGGGTGCGGTGCGGGCAGTGGCAAGGCGTCCGCCGCGTCGCATCCTGCTCAGGCTCCGCCGCCCGAGGTGGAGACGGTTCGCGTGATCGCGCAAAAACTGCGCATGGACGTCCCGCTTCCTGGCGAGCTTCGGCCCTACGAGGAGGTGAGGGTGTTCCCCAAGGTCACAGGATTCGTGAAATGGATCGGCGTTGACCGCGGCTCGCGTGTGAAGCGCGGCCAGCTGCTGGCGACGCTCATCGCGCCCGAGATCGTCTCACAAAAGGCCGAAGCGCAGGCGAAGCTTGAGAGCTCGGAGAACCGGCGCATTGAAGCTGAAGCCAAGCTGGCGTCGGACGTGAGCACCTATCAGCGCCTCAAAGCCGCGGCGGCCACGCCCGGCGTGATCTCGGATGAAGAGCTTGAAGTGGCTGAGAAGTCCGCCGAGGCGGACCGCGCCCGCGTGGTTGCGCTTCGCAACACCAGGGAAGCGGCCCTGGCCACGCTGCATTCGGTGGAGGAAATTGAGAGCTACCTGCGTATCACCGCTCCGTTTGACGGTGTCGTGACCAAGCGCAACGTTCACCCAGGCGCGTTGGTGGGACCGTCGGGGGGACCTGGGGCGCAAACCTCCATGCTTCGCATTGAGGAGGTCGGCCATCTGAGGCTCGTGGTGGCTGTGCCGGAGCCGTACGTTGCCGGGGTGGCGCAAGGGGCCAAGGTTAATTTCACCGTTCCTGCGTTCCCCGGGCGAACGTTCACCGGCACGGTCGCCCGCCTCGCCGAGTCCATGGACGAAGCCACGCGCACGATGCCGGTGGAGATGGACGTGTGGAATCCTACCTGGGAGCTGCACTCGGGGATGTTCCCCCAAGTCATATGGCCGGTGCGGCGTGCACGTGCGACGCTCTTCGTGCCGCAATCTGCGGTGGCCAGAACCATGGAGCAGACTTTTGTCGTGCGCATCCGCGATAGCAAGACCGAATGGGTCAACGTTACGACGGGCGCCACCGTCGGCAACCTTACGGAAATCTTCGGCAATCTCTCGGAGGGCGACGAGGTCGCGCTTCACGCTTCCGAGGAACTGCATCCAGGCACAACCGTATCTGCGCGACCGACCCATAGCTAACGAAGCGCGCAATCTGAAGTCCTCAGTAGGGGGCATTTTCAGGACGTCATAAGAATCGTCTTGATTTGCCCTCCTGCCTTTTGTCCTCTGCCGTTTTCTTTCTGATTTCCGATTTCTAATTTTCCTTAGCGTCTCTCCCGCCGTTCGGGCTAAGTTGAGGTACACTGTCTGCATGTAACTAATGAGTCATCAGAAAGGCAGGCGGCGTGCGCGTAGCGTGTTCATGTGGGGTACTATGCTGCCGATATACTTTCGTAGGCTCACTGTGGACGGCTCGTGGTAGCGGTGGCGCCGTTGCGTGTCTTCTTAATTGTGATTCGCGATGACCAGCACAAAGCGATGCGCCCCGGCAATCGCAATCGGGGAACGAAGCCTATTGATGGTTGAAAACAAAGGATTATTAGAAAAGCGTGGCGTCGTGGCTTTACGCCGCTACTGGCTTTTGACTCTCGCCGCCGCTTTGATCTCAGCGCCAGCCGCCACATGCGGCAAATCCGCGGCGCCGGCGCGCGTAACAGATGCCCCGCCGGTGCTGACGACGGCGCGCCAGATACGCGGCCTCAAGCAGGAAGTTGCGCGCCAAGGTTTGCCGGTCCGCCTGCGCGGCGTGGTCACGTACTATGCGGGCGTGGGATCACCACTGGTCGTGCAGGACAAGACCGGCGGAATTTACGTAGCGGCTGAAAAACAACAGCCGGTCAAGAGCGGTGACTCAGTTGAGTTAACGGGCCGAACGTCGGCAGGAGGTTCATCGCCGGAGGTCGTTGATCCAACTTTTCTCGTGTTGGGAGAAGGGGCGGAGCCGCCCCCGCGGATCACGTCGCTCGAACAAGCGCTCCAGGGCAGCCTTGATGGCCAGTGGGTTGGGATCAGCGGAGTGGTCCACTCAGTTGCAGCGTTCAAGACAGGGGTCCTGCTTCGTGTCTTTACCTACAGCGGGAATTTCACCGTCGAGATCCCCGGCGTCACAACCGCCCAGGTTTCGCGCCTGGTCGATTCGGAATCTGTGTTTTATGGCGCGTGTGGAACTCAATTCAACGCTTGGCGGCAGTTTGAAGGAGTCGAACTTCATGTGCCGAGCCTGGCCGACGTTCACGTAGCGAAGCCGGCGCCGAATCCGTACACGCTCCCGGTCGAATCTGTGCATCACATCTTTGAATTTAGCGCTATGGCCGAGCGCAGCCACCGCATCCGGGTTCAGGGGACCGTAACCTTCCAGCAATTTCCCGACGATCTCTATATCACCGACGGCACGGGAAATATTTATGTATCAACCGATCACGCCGTACGCGTTAAACCCGGAGAACGGATTGACGTCGTAGGCTTCCCTACTCCCGGCGACAATCTGCCGACCCTGGACAACGCCATATTTAAGCCCATTGGACGCGGGCCTCTGCCCTTGCCGGTCCGGATGACCGCGCGGGCCTGCCTGATCCATAATCACGATACGCAGCTCGTTCAACTCAAGGGCCGGGTGCAGAGTGTAACCAGAGCCAACGGATTCCGCGCCTGGGTTCTCGTCAGCGACGGGATAGGCTTCGATGTATGGCTAGACCGCGAGAACAAGGGTCAGGTGTGGCCTTCGGTCACCGCGGGCGACCAGCTGCAGGTTACAGGCGTTGCGTCGATCCACTTGGACCGCTATCGCAGCCCGGATTCGCTCTGGATTCTGCTGCGAACGCCGAAGGACGTAACCATACTGAGCCGCCCCTCGTGGTGGACCCCGGCGCGCGCGCTGGGCTTGGCCGGGCTTTTCGCGGCCTTCGTTCTGGCGAGCCTGCTCTGGGTGGGAGAGCTTCGCCGCCGGGTGCATTCGCAGACGGGAATCATCCTGGAGCGGCTTCAGCACGAGGTTGCGCTCGAGGAGCGCTATCGAGACCTCTTTGAAAACGCCAATGACATGGTCATTACCACAGACCTTACCGGCCGGCTCACCTCCATGAACAAGAAGGGCGAGGAAATCTGTGGTTACAGCCGGTCCGAGGCCATGCGGAAGAGCCTGACGGAGATCGCCGATCCGGCATCGCTCGAGGGCGTTTCCGGCGCGATTGAACGGCTGCTGCAGGGCGGATCTCTGGCCACCTTTGATCTCGTGATCGTGGCCAAAGACGGGCATCGCGTCCCGCTCGAAGTGGGCGCCCGCTTGATTTACGACAAGGGCCGCGCCAGCGGGATCCACGCCATCGCCCGCGACGTGACGGAGCGCAAGTGCGCGGAGATGGCTCTACAGCGCGCGAACCGCGTGCTTAAAACGCTCGGCGAGTGCAAGCAGGCGATTGTCGAAGCCGAGACCGAACCCGAACTGCTCACGTCTGTCTGTAAAGCCATCACGGCCACCGCCGGCTACCGGATGGCCTGGGTCGGCTACGCTCGGGACGATGCGGCCAAGACCGTTGCTGCGGTGGCGTGGGCGGGGTTCGAAGACGGTTATATGAGGAAGCTGGGCATCGTGTGGGAGGATTCTGGAACCGGCCGCGGCCCAACCGGAACCGCCATTCGTACGGGCCGGATGAGCCTGGTGCGTGACTTCGAGACCGATCCCACTGTGGCCCATTGGCGTGAGGATGCAGCGCGGCGCGGTTATGCGTCGCTCGTCGCGCTCCCCCTCTTACGGCACAACAAGGCCTTCGGGAACCTCAATATTTATGCGGCGGCGCGCGACGCGTTCGACGACGAAGAGATTCACCTGCTGACGGACTTGGCGGACAACCTCGCCTACGGTATCACATCGATGCGCGCGCGGCGGGACCGGCGCCGGGCGGTGGAAGCCTTGCGGGAAAGCGAAGAACTCTTCAAGGGGGCCTTCCAGTATTCGAATGCGGGTATGGCCCTCCTCGGGCTCGACGGACGTTATCTTCAGGTGAACCCCGCCTTGTGCGCCATGCTGGGTTACAGCGAGGAAGAACTCCTTAACCTGGATTTCGAATCCCTGACTCACCCGGAAGATAAGGATGCAGCGATGCTGCTGCTTCACGCGCTGCGGGCCGGACGCGAGGTGCGCGCCGACGTTGAGAAGCGCCAAATCCACAAGGATGGACGCATTGTTTGGACGGAGGTGAGCGCCTCGGTTATCCGCGGCAGCGACGGCGAGCCCGTCCGCCTGATCAGCCAGATTCAGGATATTACGCAGCGAAAGGAGGTCGAAGCCACGCTGGTGAAAGCCAAGGAAGCCGCTGAGGCCGCAAGCCGCTCGAAGGGCGAGTTTCTCGCCAACATGAGCCACGAAATCCGTACGCCCATGAACGGCATTATGGGCATGACCGACCTCCTGCTTGACACCGCCATAACCTTCGAGCAGCGTGAATATCTCGGCATGGTCAAGACATCGGCGGATTCGCTGCTCTCGATCATTAATGACATTCTGGATTTCTCCAAAATCGAGGCGCGCAAACTCTCCGTCGAAAACATCGCCTTCAGGCTCCGCGACTGCATCGAGGAAACACTGAGGTCCGTCGCCGTCCGCGCTGCGGAGAAGAACATCGAGTTAACGTGCCGCATTCAGCCCGGGTTGCCCGAACTGGTCGCAGGGGATCCGGGTCGCTTGCGCCAAGTGTTGCTCAACCTGCTCGGCAACG
Source organism: Terriglobia bacterium (assembly GCA_050745065.1). Taxonomy (GTDB): domain Bacteria; phylum Acidobacteriota; class Terriglobia; order UBA7540; family UBA7540; genus RH2-MAG17b. The sequence goes on along the minus strand of JBOGJT010000337.1, from coordinate 1,849 downwards.
CGATCAAGTTCACCGAAAGCGGCGAAGTCGCTCTCACGGTTGAGCGCGACGGAGGCGCGACGGACGAGGTCACCGAGCTCCTCCATCTCACGGTGCGCGATACGGGCATTGGCATCCCGGCGGACAAACACGCGCTGGTCTTCCAGTCCTTCGCGCAGGCTGACAGCTCGAGCACCCGGCGCTTTGGTGGTACCGGCCTTGGATTGACCATCGCCTCCCATCTCGTCGAGATGATGGGCGGCAGGATTTGGCTTGAAAGCGCGCCGGCCATGGGAAGCAGCTTCCACTTTACCGTCCGGTTGGGCCGGCTGGATGAGGCGAGCATGGATCGCGCGCCCGCGCACCCGGCCGAGCGTGAGTTGTTCGGCAAGTCGGTGCTGATTGTGGATGACAACGCCACGAACCGCCGCAACCTTGAAGAAATGCTCAAGTGCTACGGAGTTGAGCCCGTCTCGGCCGCAAGCGGAGCGCTCGCTTTGGATGAACTCAACGAAGCAGGCGAAGCGGAGCGCCGCTTCGCCGCCGTCCTGGTCGATTCCCAGATGCCTGAAATGGATGGTTTCGAATGGGCGGAGCGGGCGCTCACGGGCCCTCACCTGCGCGGCGCGCCCATTATCATGCTCACTTCCGGCGGCCGTCCCGGCGACGCGGCGCGCTGCCGCGAGCTCGGTGTCGCCGCGTATCTCACCAAACCGGTTCGACAGGCCGACCTCCTCGAAGCACTCGCCTCCGTTTCGAGGAATCGGGGCGTACCCAAGAGTGAACGCGCCCCGCTCGTCACCCGCCACTCCCTCCGCGAAAGCCGTGGCGGCCTCAGGGTATTGCTCGCCGAAGATAACCCGGTGAACCAGGCGGTGGCCGTGCGCGTGCTCGAAAAACGGGGCTATTCACCGCTGTGCACCGCCAACGGCCGCGAGGCGCTGGCGGCGGTCGAAGCTCAACTATTTGATCTGGTGCTTATGGATATCCAGATGCCAGAAATGAGCGGGATCGAGGTCACTGCACGCATTCGGGAACAGGAAGGCAAAACCGGGCGCCACCTTCCCATTATTGCCATGACCGCTCACGCCCTGAAAGGTGACCGCGAGAAGTACATCGCGGCGGGAATGGATGGCTACGTCGCGAAGCCGGTGCGGGCCAAAGAGCTGTTTCAGGAGATTGAGCGGGTGCTGAATATGAATACGATGCCAGGAAAGCCGGGCGCCGCGGGCGAGGCGGACCGCGCCGCCCTCGACAAAAAGAAAGTACTTGACCGCGTTGGCGGTGACCGCGAGTTGCTCGCGGAAATGGCGCAAATCTACCTTGAGGAATATCCGGCTGGGCTCGCTCGCCTGAAGGAAGCCGTGACGGCGCGCTCTTCGCGCGACGTCATGCACGAGGCACATGCGCTCAAGGGCTGCGTCTCCAACTTCGGGTCTGAGCCAGCGGTGGAAGCAGCTCAGGCCTTGGAATCGATGGGGCGCCTGGAAAACCTGGCGGATGCCGGCGAAGCGCTGCAGCGCCTGGAAGGATTATTAAGCCGCCTCGCTCCCGCCATTGCCGAGCTTTGTAAATAGGTTGTAGCGGCGGCCTCTGGCCGCCGGTTTTTATTAGCAAAGACCGGCGGCCAGAGGCCGCCGCTACAACGCCCTGATGTGCGACATCCGCCTACTTACAAAGCTCAGCAATGGCGGGAGCGAGGCGGCTTAATAATCCTTCCAGGCGCTGCAGCGCTTCGCCGGCATCCGCCAGGTTTTCCAGGCGCCCCATCGATTCCAAGGCCTGAGCCGCTTCCACCGCTGGCTCAGACCCGAAGTTGGAAACGCAGCCCTTGAGCGCATGCGCCTCGTGCATGACGTCGCGCGAAGAG
>JBOGJT010000336.1:0-11812 GCA_050745065.1 Terriglobia bacterium | reverse complement strand
GTCATCGGCGTGGACGTTTTTGTGGAATCGCCGCAAGACGCCGCGCAATTGGGCCCGGAGCTTGAAAAACTCGCCATGGAGACGCCCTTCCGCTTGAAACTGATTTCGAATCGAGGCACCAAAGTCTTTCCGGCCATGGGCGCCATCACCGATTGCGTCGACCACTGGCGTTGCCGCTTTGTGGCGCGTTCTGCCAACGGCGATATCACGGACGAGCAGGTGTTATCTCTCGTCAGGCGCGTCTCCGCACAGCACCGCTGGGTGCATCTGGAGAAGCTGCTCGAGCTCGATGGCAAGCAGGGGTTTACCAAAGATCAGGGCGAAGACTAGTCGTGACGATTCGGAAGTCTTCGGATCACCCCCACGCGCGCGAGTTTTCAACTTCGACGAAGACGAATGGGTTCCGTACTTTCCCATTCCGCAACCCGTACTTATGAATCATCCGAAATAGGTAAGTTATCGCGGCAGTCCAGGACTGCTGCATTCAGAAGAGACAGTATCCGCACGCGGCGCTAGCGGCGCACTTTTTGCGCCGTCTGTGCAGGAGGATCGGCGCGCATTATGCCGACAGAAGCCCCCAAACCGCTCGTCGGAATCATCATGGGGTCTCAATCCGACTGGGAGACCATGTCCGAAGCAGCCTCAACCCTGCTGGAGCTTGGCGTGCCTTACGAAGTGCGAGTGATCTCCGCCCACCGCACACCCGACGCCATGTTTAACTACGCGGCGTCCGCCGAGGAACGCGGGCTCCAGGTGATTATTGCGGGCGCGGGCGGAGCGGCGCATTTACCCGGCATGTCGGCCGCCAAGACCGTGCTTCCCGTCCTCGGGGTGCCCGTCGAATCCCGCGCCCTGCGCGGAGTGGATTCCCTGCTTTCCGTTGTTCAAATGCCTGGCGGCATTCCAGTGGGCACGCTCGCCATTGGCAAAGCGGGCGCCAAAAATGCTGCGCTGCTCGCGGCGGAAATCCTGGGCGTGAAGTTTCCTGCGATTCGGGACGCAGTGCGCCGCCATCGCACGGCGCAGACGCAAGCCGTCCTCGACCATCCTGACCCGCAGGAATGCGGTGGCTAGCGGGTAGCCCAACCTGCCCTTTTCAGGTCCACGGCTTGTCTTCGCTGCGTTTGCGCACAAATGCCACGACGTGACTCATGAAGATTGGAGTTTTGGGAGGTGGACAGCTTGGACAGATGATGGCTCTCGCGGGCTACCCGCTGGGCTTGCGCCTGCGCTTCCTCGATAAGGACGCTGACACGCCAGCGGGACGCGTCGCCGAGTGCATGGTGGCCGATTTCAATGACCCGCAAGGTTTGGAGCGCTTTGGCGAAGGGCTGGAACTGGTGACGTATGAATTTGAAAACGTACCGGCGGCCGCCGCTCGTTTTCTCGCGCAACGCGTTCCGGAGTTCTTTCCGCCGCCGCAGGCGCTCGAGATCGCTCAGGACCGGTTTGTTCAAAAACAGTTCTTCCAGCGTCTTGGCATTCCCGCGCCCGCATTCCGCGCGGTGAACGACCGCGAGGATCTCGATCTCGCGGTTGAATCCACCGGCTTGCCCGCCGTCCTGAAGACACGGTGCTGGGGCTACGACGGCAAGGGCCAGAGGGTGCTTGGCGCAGCCAGCGAGCTCGACGCAGCGTGGCAGAGCATGGGCGGCTGTCCGCTGATCGCGGAGGCATTTGTCCACTTTGAGCGCGAGGTCTCACTGATCGCGGTGCGCAGCGCACGAGAGGAGACAGCGTTCTACGCGATCACCGAAAACCGTCACCGCGAAGGGATTCTGCGTGTCTCCGTTGCTCCCTCGCCCGGAATCGGCTCCGGCATCCAGGAGCTTGCGCAGGATTACGCGAACAAGATTTTCCGCGAGCTTCGCTACGTCGGAGTCCTCACGCTTGAGTTCTTCCTTGCCGACGGCAAACTGCTCATTAACGAGATGGCCACCCGAGTCCATAACTCAGGCCATTGGACCATTGAAGGGGCAGAGACCAGCCAGTTTGAAAATCACCTGCGAGCGATCACCGGGCTGCCGCTCGGTTCCACCGCTGCGCGTGGTGCGGCGGCGATGGTGAACTTCATCGGCCGGATGCCAAGAGCCGGTCTTGTACTCGCGATCCCTGGCGCTCATCTCCATGTTTACGGCAAGACCCCGAGACCGGGCCGCAAGCTCGGACATGCCACCCTCTGCGCGCCTCAACTTGAAGCCCTCGCTAGCGCCCTGGAACGACTGCGCGAGTTGGCCGGATGCCGTGAAAGTAACCCGGCGCGACAGTGAAAATAAACGGGTTGCATGAGTTTCAGCACCAGGATGCTGACGCGGATTGGCGCGGCGCATGGCGAATTTTGAAACCTCCGGCCCGGCATAGTCGTAGATAGCTTGTTGGGCTTGGCAGTTTTCAAGCCTTCTGGAAATACTGCCTGAGGGGCCCTCGCGACGGCCCGCCTGCTGCAGCGCGGGATTTCGCGCTCATCAAAGACCTCTTATACGGATTTCTCACCAGTGCGGCGGCTGGTATAGGAGGGCAGGGTTTCAACCCTGCCGCGGGCGCGGGCAATATTCAATCGTTCGGCCCCCCCGCGCTCCGGCCGCCGTCACCCAAAGTGGTGAGAAATCCGGACTCAGTCCCGGTAAGTTTTTCATCAATAGGTTCGAAGGCAGTGAAGCAGAAAGGATAAGCAATGAGCCGCATCAACCGCAATACCCTGATCGCAGCAGCCCTCGTATGCGCCCTCGCCGGATTACCCACACTGCACGCCCAGGGGCAGAATACAACGAACCCGGAGAGCGCTTACGATCAGGCGGTCGCCAATACGTATACCCATCAGAAATGGTTCCCTAACATCTTTGATCCGTATATCAACCCGCGCGTTCCGCCGCTCAGCCTTGCCAACTCCCAATTGCTCGACGAGCTTATTCAAAACGGAACGCTGCACCTTTCGCTTCAGGATGCCATTGCCTTGGCCGTCGAGAATAACCTGGACATCGCCGTGGCCCGTTACAATCCCCAGTACGCGCAAATTGATAAGGTCCGCGCGGCCAGTGGACAGGCGACGCGCGGCATTCAAGGCGCTTTCTCCTCCAACGCAATCTTTGCCGGCGCCGTGGGTAGCGGGGTTGGCTCCGCCACGGGTGGCTTCCAACAGGGCGCAGCCGGCAGTGCTTTGGGCGGCGTCAGCGTAAACCGGATCAGTTCGGTTGGATCGTTTGACCCGGTCGTGGGATTTTCCGCAGGTTGGGCCTATAGCCAGTCACCGCTCGCGAGCAGCATCGTCAACGGCGTCTCCCTCCTCACGGGAAATACGGGAGAGTACAACGTCTTCTTTGGCCAAGAGTTTCCAACGGGCACGAGCTACGAAGTTTCCGTCGGCGGAGCACGGCTGTCCACCAATGCCCTTACAAACATATTCAATCCGCAGGTGGTGTCGACCATGACCCTTGGCGTCGTCCAGCCCCTTCTCAACGGGTTCGGCCGCCGAGCCAACGCCAAGTTCATCCGCATCGCGGAGAACGACATTGGCATTTCGAAGGATTATTTCCGTGAGCAGGTAGCAACGACCATCGCCGCGATCATCGACGACTACTGGACGCTCGCGGAGGACAAACAGAACGTCGCCGTGGCCGAGGAAGCGGAAAAATACGACGAAAAACTCCTCTCGGACAACAAGCGCCAGGTGCAGATTGGAACCATGGCGCCGCTCGACGTTATCCAGGCCGAGGCTGCACTCGCGACGGCGCAGCAAAATCTCATCGTGGCACAGACCACCTACCGGCAGGAGCAGGAAGTCGTCAAGACTGCGCTATCCAAGCAGGTGACAGGGCCGCTGGTCACCGCTCAGATCGAGCCCACCGATCCGCTGCCCACGCCGAAGCCCAATGACGTTCCGGACCTTCTGACCGCGATCAAAGAAGCGCATGAAAATCGTCCTGAAATTGATTTGAACGATCTGAATCTGAGGAACGAAGAAGTGGTTCTCAAAGCCAACCGCAACGCCTTGCTTCCTACGCTGGATGCCTTTGCGTCTTTCACACCCAGCGGGCTCTCGGGCGACAGAGTTCTATTTGCCCAGGGTGCAGGCTTCGCGCCCGGTGCTCAGATCGGGAAATTGCCAGGTGGGGTAGGCAGCGCTCTGTCACAGATTTTTCACAATCGCTACCCAAACTATTCTGTAGGGTTCACTCTGGCGATGCCGATTCGTAACCGTTCCGCGCAGGCGGACGCCGCCCGTGCCCTGCTCGAAGAGCATTACCTGCGCACCACAGTTCAACAATCGCTTAACTCCATCGACCAAGACGTCCGTACGGCGGAAATTGGGGTGGTTCAAGGGAAGGCGCGCGTAGACGCTGCGGTAAAAGCGGTTGACTACGCCCGCCAACAGCTTGTGGATGAGCAGAAAAAATTCGCGGTGGGTGAATCGACGGTGACCCTGGTGATTCAAATGCAAAGCGCCCTGAGCACGGCGGAAGGAACTCTGGTGACGGCGCGCGCCGGTTACGCGCAAGCCCTCACAACCTTTCAGAAGGCGACGGGCAGCATCCTGAATGACAACCACGTCCAACTGGTGGACGCGCTCACCGGGCAGATCAAGCAGAATCCAAACATTCCCGGAACACCGCTCGGCAATCCGGCAGCTCCCGGCGCTCCGCCCAAGACTAGCAGCATCGCGCCCGCGAGCAACTGACGCGCATGGGCGGTGGCGGCATCCCCGCCACCGCCCATGCCATCTATACCTGACGTCATAAGTTAGCGACGTTCGACTCTATAGCGGCGGCCTCTGGCCGCCGGTTTGTCGGCGCGCAGAGAGCGCCGCTACAGCAAATGCCCGTCGCTGACCAATGACGCTCCGGATAGACGTGGATCCCGGCTTCAAGCGCGAAGCCGATCACCTCCGACGCCGCACTCAGTACTTCGGCACCGAGGGATCCACTTCGTCCGACCAGGCAAGGATGCCGCCCTTCAGGTTCTTGATCTTGCGGAATCCAGATTTCATCAACAGCCCCACTGCCTGGGCGCTGCGCGCGCCGGAGCGGCAATGCATCACAATGTCATCCGCCGAGTTCAGCTCGTTCATGCGCGCAGGCACGTCGCCGAGCGGGATGAGCGTAGAGCCGGGAATACGGCAAATCTGGAACTCGTGCGGCTCGCGCACATCAATCAGCACGGGCGCCCGGCCCGAATCCATCAACTGCTTCAATTCAACGGGTGTGATTTCGGGAACGCTTGTTTCCGGCTCGTGCTCTTCGCCGCGTATGCCGCAGAACTGCTCGTAATCGATCAGACGCGTGATCGTGCGGTGCTCACCGCACACCGGGCATTCCGGATTCTTGCGCAGCTTCAACTCGCGCCACTTCATTCCCAGCGCGTCAAAGAGCAGGAGCCGACCTACCAGGCTATCACCCTTCCCCAGAATCAGCTTGATGGTCTCGAGCGCCTGTACGCAGCCCATGATGCCGGGCAGCACGCCAAGCACTCCGCCCTCCGCGCAGCTTGGCACCAGCCCCGGCGGAGGTGGCTCGGGATACAGGCAGCGGTAGCACGGCCCTTCTTCCGCATAAAACACCGAGGCCTGCCCTTCGAAGCGGAAAATGCTGGCGTAGACGTTGGGCTTGCCAAGAAGCACGCACGCATCGTTCACCAGGTAGCGGGTGGGAAAATTGTCGGTGCCGTCCGCCACAATGTCAAAATCCTTAAAAATGCCGAGCGCGTTCTCAGAGCTCAGCCGCGTTTCAAACGCGACCACCTCGACGTTGGGATTGATGTCCTGGATCGTGTCCCGGGCCGAATCGAGCTTCGCACGTCCGACGTCATCCGTATCGTGGATAATCTGGCGCTGGAGGTTGGTGAAATCCACCACGTCAAAATCCACCATTCCAAGCGTACCCACTCCCGCCGCAGCAAGATACAGTGCGAGGGGCGCGCCGAGGCCGCCGGCCCCGATGCAAAGCACCTTGGCTTTCTTCAGCTTCAATTGCCCTTCCATACCCACTTCGGGCATGATCAGGTGACGGCTGTAGCGCAGGATTTCGTCCTTGCTCAAGGACGATCGTTGTTCAATTGGATTCATGGTTAAGGTCGCCATTCATTCTCCCTCAGGAACGTTATACTGAACGCCGTTTTGACTGTCATTCTCGTTATATCTGTCATTCTGAGCGAAGCGACGAATCTGCTTTCAGGTGAAATCAACAATCCGCGAGACTCTTCCTCAAGCCGCGCATGAGGCCGCCGTTGGAGTCTCAGAATGACGCGTTCTTAACGCACAGAATATTTTCTCGGGTGAGGAGCGCCCAGGATATCCGCCGCAGCGGAACCCAGGCTAACTACAGATGCATTGGAGGGCGGCGCCACCGGCAATGGAGGGGACGATGCTGATTACGTCGTTCGGGTTAAGCGGAGTTTTATCCTTTTGCAGATAGCGAATATCTTCGTCGTTTAAGTAGATATTTACAAAGCTGCGCAGCTTACCGTCGTCGTTGTAAAGGTGCTTGCGCAATCCGTTGTACTTGCTGGTCAGCCCGGTGAGCGCTTCCGCCACCGTTCCAGCGTCAAGCTCAATCGTATCCAGCCTCTCCGTATACTGCCTTAAAGGGGTTGGGATCATGACTTTCACCGCCATCAGGTCTCCTTTGGCTTCCTGGACGCTTTATTTCTTACGCGATCGATCATCGCGCGCGCGGCGCGGCCTGGCTCGTAATCTCCAGGCCCTCCTCATCAAATTGCGACCGGTCACCACGTAAAACCCAGGACGTGTGCCACCCGGGCTTCCCCGCCTCAACTGCGATGATAACATAAGAATACCACGGAAAGGCGTGATCCCGGTCGTAGTCCGAAGGCCGAGCGGGATGGTCCGGGTGCGAATGATAAAACCCGACGACGTCTAATCCCAGCCGGCGCGCCTGGCGCTCAACTCCCATGAGGTCGCCGGGGTCGATCAGGAAGCGGTTGCGCTCCGATTCACGCTCGGGTGCGGCGAGGGGTAACAGTTCCTCCGCCCGGTCCACCTCCTTGCGAACATTGCGAAGCGGCTCAATGTGCCGCACTTCCTTCACGCCGCTGCCATCCACTGCGCCGAGCATTGCTCCGCAGCACTCGCTAGGGTACTCCCGTGCAGCGTGCTGTCGGATTTCGTTCAGCTTCTCGTCAGCCATTTTCAATGTCATAAACCATACCGTTGGATGAAAGGCAAGCGCATTTGGTTCTAAACATTCCGTTATCAGTCAGCGACCCTCGGCTGGGTAGAGGCAGGTCGCCTCGAAACCCCGTGTTCGGGCCAGCAACCGCGGAGAAGAGCAAAAAGCCAATACACAAGCGGTGGGCTCCGGCCGCCGTTTTTCCGGCGCTCCATGAGCGCCGCTGCCGCGAATGTCCGCCGACGACGTATAACGTCCGTGCAAAAAAGATGATGGGGAGGTGTTGCGAAGTACAGGCGTGATTCAACTCCGTGTCATCCTGATCGAACGCACTCTTCCTGGAGTCAGTGAGGTACGGGGTGAAAGTGAGAACGGACCGGCGTCAGGGGCCTTTCTCCGACCAGAAGCGCTCGCTCAGATACTTGTCGCCGCTGTCGCTGAAGACGGTGACGATCATGCCGTCGCGAATACTTTCGGCTACCTTGAGCGCGGCTACCATCGCGGCGCCGGCTGACACTCCAACCAGCAGGCCCTCGTCGCGGGCCAGGCGCCGCGTCATGGCGTAAGCGTCCTCTGTGGAAACCACAAGATCATCATCGGCCAGGCCGGGATCGTAAATGCCGGGAGCAATGGCCGTCGCCATGTGCTTCAGGCCTTCCAGGCCGTGGAAGGCAGAGTCCGGCTGCACCGAAATGCAGCGGATGGAAGGCTTTAATTCCTTCAGGCGCCGCGAAGTTCCGGTGAAGGTTCCGCTGGTGCCGAGGCCGGCGATAAAGTGCGTCACCGCGCCGCCCGTCTGATCGAAAATTTCCCGGCCGGTGGACTCGTAATGCGCGCGCCAATTCGCCGGATTATCATACTGATTGGCGTAGAAATAGCGCTCGGGCTCAGCTTGCGCAAGTTCGCGCACCCTGCGCAGGGCGCCGTCCGAGCCTTCCATGGCGTCGGTATATACAATCTCCGCGCCGTAAGCGGAAAGAATCTGCTTGCGCTCCACGGATACATTGGCCGGCATGAAGATTTTCAGCCGGTAGCCGCGCGCCGCGCAGATCATGGCGTAGGCGATTCCCGTGTTGCCGGAAGTAGAGTCGATCAGAATCTTTTCCTTGTTCATCAGCCCGGCGCGCTCGGCCTCGAGAATGATGTTTTTCGCCGCGCGGTCCTTCACCGAGCCGCCGGGATTCTCCCACTCCGCCTTGGCATAAATCTCCACGCCGCGCGGGCGGCCTGTGAGCCGGTGAAAGCGCAGCAGCGGCGTGTTCCCGATGAGCGAAAGCACATCCCGCGGGCCTTCGAGACCCGTTTCGCACGTTTCTCTTGCGTTCAAAGCCATTCGTCCACTACATTCGCATTACCGGTGTGAGCGTGTCAAATTTCACCGCCGGCGGCAAGTGCGCGAGTGCGGCGGTCTGCGCCAGGCCTTCCCGCATTCGCATACGCCGGCGATGGCGAAAGCCGATCACGAATCGCTGCTGTCTGTGTACTAATCTCCAATGCCTAATTTCCCATTTCAGATTCCGGGTTCCCGCCGCATACGCCCTGATCCCGCGGCGCCTGATCAAGATCGGCGCACGCCGGCGTGGATTGACGCCCTGTGGCTGATACTTTTGGCTGGGCTGGCCGTCCTACCTCCTCTGTTTGAATGGCACAAGGACCTCATCCTGGCGGGCATCGGCCTGTTTCAGATTTTCGAAAATAAAATCTTCGCCGGTCTTGCTTCGGAGCGGCGCAACTTTGCCAGCATCCTGATCAAAATCATTTTGGCCACCATGATCGTCTGGCATACGGGCGAAGTGAACAGCAGCTACTATCTCATCTACTTTCTTCCCGTCGTGTCCGCCGCCATGCTGTATGGTGGCTGGGGAACGATCGGCTGGACAGCGGTATCCTGCGCCGCCTATGGGCTATTTGTGATTCGCGCCCTGCAGTTCTATCGTTTCACTGAGGCCAGCGCCGCTGAGCTCGCTATCCGCTACGTGTTCTTCTTCCTGGTAGCCGTTGTCGTCAATCGATTTGTCTCCGAAAACCGCCGTCAGGCCGCCCGCTACCGGGAATTGGCCGCGACTTTGAGCGAGACCAATCGCCTCCTCATCGCCGCCCAGGATGACGCCCGGCGCTCTGAGCGCTTGGCGGCCCTTGGACAGCTTTCAGCAGGCCTCGCCCATGAGATTCGCAACCCACTCGGCGTCATCCGTGGATCCGCTGAAATGCTCACCGAACGCCTTCAACCTGAGGACCCGTTGGCGGGCGAGCTTGCCGGTTACATTTCAACCGAAGTCGAACGCCTCAACAGCCTGGTCGGCCGGTTTCTGGATTTTGCCCGCCCCCTGCAACTCAAACTTGACGAGCAGCCAGTCGCACCGATCATCGAGCGGGCACTAAGATCGGTTCGCGATCAATACGCAAAATCTAACGTGGAAGTCGAGAGGCAATTTGAAGAAAACGTGCCGGTCCTGGCGCTCGACGGAGAGCTGGCGGAGCGTGTGTTCACAAACTTGTTCGCCAATGCGTTCGAAGCCATGCCGGAAGGCGGAACGCTGCGGATCAGCCTGCGCCCGTCGTCTACGGACGGCCTCCGGGGCGCGGAGATCATGGTTGAAGACACGGGCCCGGGCGTTCCGGCAGCCGAGTTAGACCAGATTTTCAATCCCTTCTTCACCACCAAGAAAACGGGTGTAGGATTAGGTCTCTCGATCGTCTCGAAAATCGTGGACGCTCATCACGGCTGGATCCGACTGGACGGCCGGCGGCCAGAGGGCGGCGCCTGTTTCCGGGTATTCTTTCCGGCGAGTGCCCCCGGCGGTTAGTTTTCGATTTCTAACAGGTAGCTGAAAAGCTCCGAAAACATGTCATTCTGAGGAGCCGAAGGCGGTCCTGAGTGAAGCGAAGGAAGAATCTCGCAACCTATTGATTCAAAACAACGGCAGATTCTTCGCTTCGCTCAGAATGACAGCTAAAAGGAAGTTTTTCGCAACCTGCTAATTGTTGGTTTCCCGTTTCTAATTTCTGAATTCTGATTTCTAATTTCCAATTTCAGATTCTGAATTTTGCACCTATGCCCACCATTCTGATCGTCGAAGACGAAATCAAGATGCAGCGGCTCCTGGAACTGAGCCTGTCAGCCGAAGGCTACTTCACGCGGCTGGCGGCGGAGGCCGAAACGGGGCTGAAGCTTCTCCGCCAGGAACAGGTGGATCTTGTCATCACGGATTTGAAGCTGCCGGGCATGGACGGCCTGGAATTTCTACAAGCGGTCAAGCGCGTGGACGCCCACCTGCCGGTTGTGGTCATGACGGCGTTTGGAACCATCGAGACAGCGGTCGAGGCGATGAAGGCCGGAGCGGCCGACTACGTCCTGAAACCGTTCCCGCTTGAAGAAATTAAACTCATCGTTAAAAAGGAGCTGAACCTCCGGCGCCTTCAGGAAGAAAATCGCAGCCTGCGCGAAGAGCTCGGCAAGCGCTACGAGTTCAAGAACATCGTCGCGCGCAGCCCCAAGATGCAGGAAGTGTTAGCGGTAGTGGACCGCGTGGCGACCAGCAACTCGACCGTGCTGCTGGGCGGCGAAAGCGGCGTGGGAAAGGACATGATCGCCCGAGCCATTCATCAGCACTCGCGGCGGTCGTCCGGCCCGATGGTGAAAATCAACTGCGCGGCCATCCCGGAAAACCTGCTTGAAAGCGAGCTTTTCGGCTACGAGCGCGGCGCCTTCACCGGGGCCGTCGCGGCCAAGCCGGGAAAGTTTGAGCTGGCAGACAAGGGCACCATTTTTCTCGATGAGATTGGCGACGTGCCGCCGTCGATACAGGTCAAGCTCCTGCGCGTGCTCCAGGAGCGCGAGTTTGAGCGCCTCGGAGGCACCAGGACTTTGAAAGTGGACGTGCGCCTCCTCGCGGCCACGAACCGCGATCTACGCGCGGCGCTTGAGCAGGGCGCCTTCCGCGAAGACCTCTATTACCGGCTCAACGTTGTTCCGGTCAACATCCCGCCGCTACGCGAGCATAAGGAGGATATCCCTGACCTCGTCCGCCATTTCCTCGAGCGCTTCGCGCGCGAAGCCGGCAAGTCCGTGCCGGGCGTCACCCCCGCCGCCATGAAGCTGCTACTCGATTTCCATTGGCCGGGCAACGTGCGCGAGCTGGAAAATATCATCGAGCGCGCCGTGGCGTTAAGTACGGGGCCGCAGCTTGACGCGGAGGACATCCGGTTGGATCTCTCGCCGCCCCACCACACGGCGGGCGCAGCGCCTGAGATCTTTCCTCCTCCCGGAATGTCGCTCGAGCAGTTTGAGGATGAGATGATCCGCGAAGCCTTGCGCCGCGCCAACGGAAACAAAAGCCAGGCGGCAAGGCTTCTGGGACTCTCGCGCAACGCGCTGCGCTACCGGCTGGCGAAAATCGGCGTGCCCGACGAAGGCGAGTAGCGGAAGCGCGGAGAAAGCACGCCGCGCCGCCGCAAAGCTCAAACAGGCCGCCGAAAACACGTGCTTGGCGGTCATTCTGTCCCGAAAATGGGGAAAGGCAACTTGGAAAGCAGCTGGCTTACGGCGTTCACCGTAGGGGCTCGGCAAGCAGCGCCCCTACACCCTATTCTCATGCCTTGCAGGTGTCGCAAAGCGCCATGACCGGCTCATCAGTATCACACGCTTTTGGGCTTTTTCCGGCGTCCACCTAAACGAGGTCATGTATATT
>JBOGJT010000335.1:0-4605 GCA_050745065.1 Terriglobia bacterium | reverse complement strand
GGAACGGGCTGAGGTCAAAATCCTCCACCTTCTGCTTCCAATTCTGACGGTGTGACCATTTTTCGGCGAAGTCCTCGCGCATCACCACCTCCAGCCCATCGAGGAATTCATCAATAACCTCCGGCTGTAAGCGGAACGGACTCTCTCCACAGACTTCCTCAATCTCCTGCCCGAGCCGCCTGATCGCTTCGTCCAAGTCCTCTTCTTTACGCTCCTTAGGCCCGAGGACATCTCGCGAAGCGAGCGGCGGCTCAACTCGAACCAGCACCTCGCCCACGCCGGAGGGTGGTACGGGAAGGAATAAATCGACGGGCAGAAGCGGCAGCGGGGCTTCCCTGCCCAGGTAAGCCTCGGCCTGCATCGCGACTTCAGCGGCCTGGGTGGCGAGTGCCCCGGTGGCCCCCGTTTCACGCTGGCGCGCAAAGATCAGGACCGTGCCGCCCCGGCTGAATATTCCGCAGACCGACTCGAGCGCGGCAGGCCAGTCGTCACTACGGAACCGGTAGGGGACCATCCCGAGGGCGCTTGCGGCCGCACGCTCAAAAGGTCCCTTCAGATACGCGTGATCAATCAGGCAGTGGAACCGCCGCCCGAGAGCGGCAACCAACAGCAGGGCTTCCGTGAAACCGGCCGGGTGATTTACCACGAGCAATGCGGGGCCGACGGCGGGTATGGAAGACTCGTCGAGCACGCGAAGGCGGCGGAACAACAAACCAAACCAGATCCGCAACACCCTGCGCAGGAAATTGTACAGGCCCGATTCGCCCGCTACTTGTTCCACTTGGACTCTCCCCGGCATCGATCCGCAGATGCGTTTAGCGGGTTGCTGTAAAACTGCGAAAGCGTGTCATTCTGAGGAGCCGAAGGCGAGGAAGAATCTCGCAACTCATGGATTCAAAACAACAGCCGATGCTTCGCTTCGCTCAGAATGACACCTGAAAGGAGTTTTTCAGCAACCTGTTCGCGTACAAAATTTCGCAAACGGCCGAATACAGACGGCTTTATGCGGCCGCCACGCCATTTCTCGCCGGCGGAAAATTATGGCAGCCTTCGCCGGTAACGCCGGCTGCGCTTCGGTGGCAGCGGCATCGCGGCGCTATCCCATCCCTCCACGATACCGAGCGGACGGACGATGGTATCGTATAACCCGTAAACCTTCTGAAACTTTCCGCCCTGATCGTCGACCAGCCGGAGCCGGAAGTACGGAACGCCCCCGGCGTGAGTCACGATAATCGGGAAAAATCCGTTAACGCCGCTCTCCACGTAGGCCGTTACGTATTTATGGCGCTTCACCCACCAGGTGAACACGCGAATGTGGTTGAAATCGAAGTTCTCCACGCCGATGCGGTCTGCAGACAGGTATTGCGGCACTTGGCGCCCGTCGTCGTTGACCGTGTCGAGGGTCAGCCACGCCACCATGTTAACCCCTTGCGCGTATGCCGAAAGCCCAGCCGGAATATCCAAATCTACGAAGCGGCCCAGAAGCCATCCGGCCCGGCCGCCCCCGCTCACGAGGTACCACACATCGGTGACCGGGTGCGCGGCGGGAGCGCCGGGCTCCACGGACCGCGCGACCAGCCGCCGGTCATAAATCTTGACGGGTTGGCCGGCGTTAAACTCCCCCAACTTTAGCGTGCCGCGCGAAGGGCTCAAGTGCAGATTCACGGGTTCGTCGGTATGGCCTTGAGCCTGCGCCGGCCGGCGGTCAAGACCCTTGAGCAGCGCTTGCCCCTGGCTGTAGGTTGCACCACCGATCAGCTCCTTTTGCTTTACCCACCCCGTCTGGCCTCCCGGTAAATCGAGCTTGGCCCACTCACCAATGCGTGCCTCAACGCGTACGGCCTGCCCGCTATGATACGTCGCAAGCACGCGCCGGATCACCGCCGTCGTATCCACAACGGGTAGCGTGTCCGGAACGACGTAGGCAACCTCCACGTCTGCCGTCCGTCGCTTGGCCGGGAAGTAGATATAGCGATAGTAAGCTGCGCCCCCGGCTATGATCACCAAAACGAGCAGAGCTTTCTTCAACGGGTTTCTTCACCTCGCTTCGGCGAAACGGTGTTCACAAATCCCGACCCTGCATTCTACACGATCGTAACCGTGGAGCTTTACGCGGTTGGCGCCCGCTATTATTATGTCAGATGGGCTGGGAGGCGGCATCGTATTTGTGTGGGATTGCGGGCGTGGGTGAAACGGCCGAGTGCCGCCGCCAGCTTTTGTTTCAATGGTTTTTCACGGCGAGGCTCCACCGCAGGAGATCATGACGAAGATCGAGCGACTCTTCATTTCAGGTCCTGCGGGCGCGCTGGAGGGATTGATCGAATACGATCCGGGAGCCGCGCCGCGGTTCGCGGCGCTCGTCTGCCACCCACATCCGCTCTTTGGCGGCACGATGCACACGAAGGCGGTTTTCCGCGCGGCGAAGGCCACGATTCGTGCGGACGTTCCGGCTCTGCGCTTCAACT
Organism: Terriglobia bacterium; assembly: GCA_050745065.1. Taxonomy (GTDB): domain Bacteria; phylum Acidobacteriota; class Terriglobia; order UBA7540; family UBA7540; genus RH2-MAG17b. Next base: position 2,140 of record JBOGJT010000335.1, on the reverse strand, counting down.
TCCGTGGCGTCGGCCAAAGCGAGGGCGCTTACGACGGCGGCGAGGGTGAGCAGGCGGACGCGCGCGCGGCGCTCGACTTCCTTGCTTCACGCTATCCCGGAACGCCGGTGCTGATGATGGGATTCTCTTTCGGGTCCGCGGTGGGGATGCGCGTGGGCGCGGCGGACGCCCGCGTGGCGGCGCTCGTGGGCATGGGGCTGCCGGTGAAATCGTACGACTACTCCTACCTCGCCGCGTGCCCAAAACCCAAGCTGTTGGTCGAAGGCGCGAACGACGAGTACGGACCGCGGGCGTTGGTGGAGGAAACCGTCGCGCGCTTCGCGCCGCCTAAGCGGCTGCACTGGGTGGAGGGGGCGGATCATTTTTTCACAGGGCAGCTCGACGAAGTTGAGCAGACCATTTGCGATTTCATTCTGAGATTGGAATCGCCGCGTGAAGCCTCTAACCCGCCTTGTGACACCCGCAAAGTTTGAACAGACGGTCTCAGCAACGCGCCTTCGTTTTTGATAGAATGAGGTCGGGAGTCTCGCCCGGAAGGAAGCGCACCATGAGATTATGGGCGTCAGTTGTGGCGGCGTTGCTGCTTTCGAGCGCGGCATTTTGCGGCCAGAAGCAAAACGCGCCGCCGCCGACGCTGGGCCCGCCGTCTGGACAGCCGGCGCCGCCGACTCTCGGCGCCGCGCCGTCTCTCGGCGGTCCCACGACCGCGACCATCATGGACGCCCGCAAGCTTCGCAGCGTGAAGACGGTCTACATCGGCTACATGGACAATAAGCTAAACGTCGAACTGCTAGACGACTTCGCCAAACAGGGACCTTTCCGCGTGGTAACGAACCGTAAAGAGGCGGACGCGATCCTGCAAGGGACCTGTTTCGATTCCCCGCACCTGAAGGAAGTACATTCGGAGGTCTTTCTCACCGGGCAAGACGGCAAAGCGATCTGGCAAGACGTGATTCATGAGCCTTACCGTCCGCCCTCGCTCACCAAGGCTGTCGATGAAACGGCAGGCCTGATCATCACCCACCTGCGGCAGAGCATCGAAGTTACCGATCGCAAGTAAAACCTATGTGGAACAACTTCAAAACGACAGTTTTGCTGGCAGGACTCACGGGCCTGCTTCTCGCCATCGGCCAGCTTTGGGGCGGGCGGCAAGGCATGACCATTGCCATTATCTTTGCCGCGGTGATGAACCTGGGAAGCTACTTCTTCTCGGACAAAATCGCCATCAGGTCGAGCGGTGCTAAACCCATCGCACGAGAGGAAAATCCGCGCATCTACCAGATCGTCGAACGCCTCGCGGGCAAGGCGAACCTTCCCGTTCCAAAGATCTACATGATTCCAACCGACTCACCCAACGCCTTCGCTACAGGCCGCAATCCCCAGCACGCTTCCGTGGCGGTGACGCACGGCATTATGGAACTGTGCAACGACACGGAAATCGAGGGCGTGCTGGCCCATGAGTTGGGCCACGTGAAGAACCGCGACATCCTGATCAGCGCCGTCGTGGCCACGGTTGCCGGCGCGATCACCTACATCGCGCAGATGGTGATGTTTGCGGAAATGTTTGGAGGGTTTGGAGGCGGAGGCAATGACAGTGAAGGGGGAGGCGGCATTTTTTCGGCGCTCGCCATGATTATCGTGGCGCCGCTTGCAGCTACCCTCATACAACTGGCCATCTCACGCTCGCGCGAATACGAAGCGGACTCGACCGGCGCGCATATCACGGGTAACCCGCAGGGTCTGGCAAGCGCCCTTGAAAAAATCGATCAATGGTCCAAGCGCGTCCCCATGCGAGTCTCACCTTCCACCGCGCATCTCTATTGCGCCCAGCCGCTCACCAGCGGCCAGGTTTTCTCCGGCCTGTTTTCAACCCACCCGCCGATTCAGAAGCGCATCGACCGTTTGCTGAATGGCCGGTATTAAGAAGCCATGGCCAAGTGGCGAGTAGAAGCCAACGGTTCTCGGCCGTCAACCAACAGCAAGCGTGATGGGGAGCGTCATAAGTCAGCGATAGGCATTTGCTGTAGCGGCGGCGTCCCTGCCGCCGGTCTTATCTTTTAAAAATCCGGCGGCGAGACCCCGCCGCTACAGAGTCGAACGTCGCTGACTTATGACGCAATGCGTAACTTCTCTTCCCACG
>JBOGJT010000334.1:0-22573 GCA_050745065.1 Terriglobia bacterium | reverse complement strand
TATCTTATCCGTTGCGCGCGGAAGAGGGCAAGTGAAAGAGTAGCGAAACACCACCGTGGCGGAGGCGCCAAGCCTTAAATCCGCATTATTTGGAGAGGGCCATGGCTTCTTCGATGGTCCACGGAGGCAAGGCGCCGCGGCGGCTGGCGACGAGCGCCCCGACGCGATTGGCAAAGTCGCCCATTTTCGCGGGCGGCCAACCATTCGCCATGCCGTGAATGAAGGCGGCGGAGAAGGCGTCACCCGCGCCGACGGTGTCGGCCACGGTGACGCGGTAGCCCGCCACTTCCAAGTAGTTGCCACCCGTGAGGATCGCGCAACCCTGAGCCCCGCGGGTAACGCATGCGGCTTCCCATCCGAAGCGCTTCGCTTGTTTTCTCATGAACTCCTCTACGCTTCCCGCTTTCTCGCCGGAAATTTCTGCCAGAGTCCGCGCCTCGTCATCGTTGAGTTTCACGACGGTCGCAATGGCCAGCAACTCGTCTAACAGCGCCTTGTCGTAGCAATCGGGCCGCAGATTGACGTCGTAGAACCGGCGGGCATGAGGGTTAGCTTCGAGGATCGCCGCAAGCGTTTGCCGGGCGTTAGCGCTCTGCTGATGAAGCGTGCCGAAACAAACCCATTCCGCCTCGGGTGTTGACAGCGCGGCAAGATCCTGTTCCGTGATCGAGACGCAATCGTACGCCGCCGGCCGCTCGATCACAAAGCGCGGCTGGCCGGTAGAATCCAACGTCACCGGCACAACCCCAGTCGGCGCCTCCGAAGTGCGCTGAACGAAGCGCGTGGAAAGACCGAGCTCCGCCATGCGCCTCAGCGCGGCGTCACCCCGCTCATCTTCGCCGACGGCGCTGACGAAAAGGACGTTGTGTCCCAGGCGGTGCGCGTGCGCTGCGAAGTTAAAGGGGGCGCCGCCTAAAAGTTCGCCGTGCTCGAAGACGTCCCACAGGATTTCTCCCAGGCTGATTATTTTCATTTTCGTGAACCCTTATGAATCGTTATAGCTCCCATAAGAAACTTCAATGCGCCCGCATGAATACAGGTCTTGACTAAATATCCCCGGCAAGACAAGATACCAAGGACGCCCTGAAAAACTCAACCCGCGCGAAGGCGCGGATGAGCCACACAAAATCTAATGGAGGTTTCATGAACGCTAAGGAAGCGCTCGAGTACGCCGCGTCCAACAACGTGAAATTTGTGGACATCCGCTTTACCGACCTACCCGGCATTTGGCACCACGTCTCGTATCCTATTCATGAGGTCGATGAGAAGTCCTTCGAAGACGGTTTTGGAATGGACGGCTCCAGCATTCGCGGATGGGCGGCCATCCATGAAAGCGATATGCTCCTGGTTCCCGACCCCACCTGGACGATGCTAGATCCCTTCACTGACACACCCACGCTGGTGATGATTGGCGACATCATCGATCCCATTACCAAGCAGCACTACCAGAAAGACCCGCGCTACATTGCCAAGAAGGCCCAAACTTATCTCGCTTACACCGGCATCGGAGACACGGCGTATTTCGGCGCCGAAGCGGAATTTTTTATCTTTGACAACGTCCGCTTTGACCAGGCGCAGCAGCACGGCTACTACTTCATCGACGCGGAGGAAGGCCGCTGGAATTCGGCCCGCGAGAAGGACAACCTGGGTTACCGGCCGCGCTACAAAGAGGGCTATTTCCCGGTGCCGCCCACGGACCACTACCAGAACCTGCGCAGTGAGATGGTCCTCACGATGGAAAAGGCTGGACTGCACATCGAATGCCACCACCACGAAGTGGCCACGGGCGGCCAGTGCGAAATCGACCAGAAATTCAACCCCATGATCGTGGCTGCTGACTGGATGATGATTTACAAATACATCATCCGCAACGTGGCCAACCAATACGGCAAGACCGTAACCTTCATGCCGAAGCCGCTCTTCCAGGACAATGGCTCCGGCATGCACACCCATCAGAGCATATGGAAAGGCGGCAAGCCGCTCTTCGCGGGTGATCAGTACGCGGGCCTCAGCCAGACCGCCCTCTGGTACGCCGGAGGATTGCTGAAGCACGCCGCCGCCGTGGTGGCCTTTGCGGCGCCCACCACCAACTCCTACAAGCGTCTCGTGCCTGGGTTCGAGGCGCCCGTAAACCTGGCGTACTCTCGCCGCAATCGCAGCGCCGCAATTCGCATCCCCATGTACTCGGCAAGCCCCAAAGCCAAGCGGCTCGAATTCCGCCCGCCCGATCCGTCGTGCAATCCCTATCTCGCTTTCGCGGCCCTCTTAATGGCTGGGCTCGACGGCATCGAAAACAAGATCGATCCGGGCGAGCCGTTGGATAAGGATATTTACGATCTCGGACCTGAGGAGCTGGCCAAGGTGCCTTCGCTGCCCGGATCGCTCGAAGAAAGCCTTCGCGCGCTCGAAAAGGATCATGACTTCCTGCTCAAGGGGGATGTCTTCACGGAAGAGTTGATTGAAACCTGGATCGACTACAAGATGAAGAACGAGGTGCAGGCGATTGCCGCCCGGCCTCATCCCTACGAGTTCGCTCTTTACTATGACATTTAACCCGGCTCTGGCTGGGGATTCCGGCGGGCGGCGCAGAGCAAGTTTTGCGCCGCCCTTTTTGTTTACACCCACGGCGGCCGGGACAAAACCGCCGCGCGATCCACGGTATAATTCTCTCGATGCCTGCTGAGTTCTCCCTCATCGCGTTCAGAGACCCCGCCAAGGCAGAGGCCAATCTGGCGCGAATTGAGCGGCGCCTTCCCCCGCAGCTTCAGCATCCCCTCGCATCGCTTCTCGCCGAATCGCCCGACCCGGACGGCGCGCTCAATTTCCTCGAGCGCTACGCTTCGAAGGCTCCCCCGGAAACGTTTCCAGAGCTTGTATCTTATCCCTCTGCGCTGACTTATCTGGTCGCTATTTTCAGCTACAGCCCGTATTTGGCAGAGGCCTTCCTTTCCGAGCCGGGCCTGCCGCTTCAATTCGCCCGCGACCGGAACTTCAGCAAGTTGAAATCCAAGGAAGACTTGATGCAGGACTACGCGCGTTTTTCAACCGCGGCGCCCGATCCGTGGCTTTCCGCGCAGTTGGGGCGTTTCAAGAGGCGCGCCGAGCTGCGCATCGTGCTGAAGGACGTTCTCGGCGTCAGCACGCTCGCCGAGACCACCCGCGAGCTTTCAGAGCTCGCCGACGTCCTGGTGGCCAACGCCCTGGCCTATTGCGATCAGGAGCTGCGCAAGCGGTACGGTGAACCCCAATACCGCGACCAGGACGGGCGCATCGCGCGCGGCCAATTCAGCGTGGTCTCGCTCGGCAAATTGGGCGGCAACGAGCTGAACTACAGCTCGGATATCGATCTGCTCTACCTCTACTCGCGCAATGGAGAGACTTCGGGCGGCAGCGAGCCCGATTCGGTGATCACCAACAAGGAGTATTTCGTCCGGCTGGCAAACGCGGTGACGCGCTCGATCACGCAGAGCACGCCGTACGGACCGGTGTTTCGCGTGGACCTCCGGCTGCGACCCGAGGGCGAGATGGGCGACATGACCATCTCGCTGAAGTCGTCCCTCGAGTATTACGAGCACCGGGCGCGCGACTGGGAATTACAAATGCTCATGAAGGCCCGGCACTCGGCCGGGGATGAAGGGCTCACGCGCGAGTTCCTGCGCGGCGTTGAGCCGCGAATCTACGGAGCCGCGGCGGATTTCGCGGCGATTGAGACCATTCTTCTTTCGCGGGAACGAATCTCGCGCAAGCTTCGCGCCGCCCGCGGCGAGGCGATTGACGTGAAGCTGCATGCGGGCGGTATTCGCAGCATCGAGTTTCTCGTGCAGTGCCTGCAGCGCCTGCACGGCGGCCACGATCCATGGGTTCGCTCCGGCGGCACGCTGCTTGCGCTGCGCAAGCTGAACGACAAGGGCCATCTTTCGGATGCGGACTACGCAGCGCTCAGTGCCGCATACGAATTGCTGCGCACGGTTGAGCATCGCATCCAACTCGATCTCGGCCAGCAGACCCATCGCCTTCCCACCGACGCGGCCGCGCTGGATAAACTTGCCCGCCGCGTGGGGGCCGATTCCCGTCACATCGCCGGAACGCCCCGGCAAGGCTCGCCGCAAAACGCCGTGCGGCCCGGCGAGGCCCTGCTCGTCCGCCTCGATGACTGTTTCAGACGCGTGGACGAAATCTATCAGAACGCCATCCACCCCCGCGCCGCCGCTTCGCTGCGCGAAGACTATGCCCTCAAGCCGCCCGCGGTCCTTCTGCAGGAACAGGCCGGCGCGTCCTACGAATCCGCACAGCGGTTTTTGAGCGCACAGGCACCGGAGCTCGCTGCGTGTGTAGACGGCGCGCGCGTACCGGACCGCGCCCAGAAACACGTGGGCGCCTTCCTCGGCAGCATTCTGAGCTCCTCGGCTCTATTTGAGCTCGCCCAAAACCACTCCGCCAAGCTTTCGCACGCGCTCGAAATGATCGGCGCGAGCGACTACCTGGCAGCGCTGCTCACCCATCATCCGGAGGACATGATGGCGCTCGCTCCGCCCGCTCCGCGTCCGGCAGATGCGCAAATGGAGATGCATCTCGGCGCCCGGCACGTAGAGGACCAGGCAGAGCAGGCGTCCCCCGCGTTCCCCTGGATTGCGGAATCGGACGGAGGACTCAACAAGCAGATGGCGTTGTTGCGCCAACACTACCGCGTGCAGACCATCGCGCTCGCGGGGCGCGACCTGAAAGAGGGTGAAAACATCTTTGCAGCGCTCAAACGCTGGTCACAACTCGCGGCACGCTCCGTCTCCACCGCCGCAATCATCGCTTTCGAAGCCGTGAAGCGCTCTGCGCCGGGCGCGTCGATGGGCGCGCCGGTCACCGTGCTGGCGCTGGGGCGGCTCGGCGTGCATGAATTCGACCTGGCCTCCGACGCCGACCTCATCTTCGTTGCGAACTCCGGCGCGACGACAGAAGAAATGGCATTCTGGACGCGCGTGGTGGAAAAAATCATCGCGGTGCTCTCCAGCTACACCGGCGATGGAACGCTCTTCTCCGTGGATACCCGGCTGCGCCCGCTCGGACAGGAAGGCGAGCTGATCGTGACGGAAGATGTGCTGCTAGGCTATGCTGCGGACAGGGCAGAGGTTTGGGAAGCGATGGCGTATCTCAAGGCGGCGCCGGCCGCGGGAAACATCACGCAAGGCCTCCAGCTCGCGACGCGCCTCAAGGCGAAACTGATCGAGAGGTTCGGCCAAAATCCGCAGCTCGCAGACCACCTCCTGCAAATGCGCCGGCGGCTCGAGCGCGAACTCGCTTCGACGCCCTCCCATCTGAAGACGGCGCCGGGTAGCTACTACGACGTGGAATACACCACCGCTTATCTCGAGCTGCGCCACCGTCCTGAAATCCAGCCAGGGGCGAACACACCCGAGCGGATTGAAGCTATTCGCGCTGCAGGGCTGCTCCGCGATCAAGACGCCGCAGTGCTCCTCGAGGGCGCGCGCTTCCTCCGGGCGGTCGATCACGCGATCCGGCTCGTCACCGGGAAATCCTCCCACGGTCTTCCGGAGCATACCGGCCACGCCGCGATGATTGAGGATCTCGTCCGGCGCTGGGGGCTGCTTGAGCCTGCGGAAGTTCCCCTTGCTCAGCGCCTGCGCGAGGTCCAGCAGGAGGTTCGCTGCGTTTACCGGCGCGTCTTGGGGTCGGAGTAGACGGCGATACGCGGGGGATTGCGGATGCTTTCCTAGAGGCGCTGCTTGCCGCGCCCTCTGATGGAGCCAGCCACAAGACTTCTCTTTGGGATGCCGCTGCGAGAAGCCGGAGGTTACGAAGAATCTCACGAGCTGTAGCGGCGGCCTCTGGACGCCGGTCTTTAACGTTGAAAAACCGGCGGCCAGAGGTCGCAGCGACACACTCGAACGCCGCTGCATTATGATGCCGCGTATAAATAGCGTTTTTCAGCAAGCTGCCGGGAGTGAGGCGCGCTACCGGAAGCTAACGTAGGTGGCTGAGATGACCGGAGGTCCCTGATTCCATTCGGCGGGAAGATGCTCAAAAATCAGGTGCAGCGTCTGCTTTGCGCCCGGCTTGAGAGGGGCCGTCTGGCGCGTGATGGGCTGTTCCGTTTGCAGCAAAACCACCTCGCCGAACGGATCCATGAAGGTGAGCTTCAGATCCATCTCGCGCACCGTCTGCGAGCCGTTGTTCACGAGTGTTCCGTCCAGATAATACACGGTGTCGCCCAGAAAGTTGCGCGCAGCGCTCATTCTGGCGCCCGTAACCTCGATTTGGGCAAGGTAGGCCTTCTCCGCGGGCGTCATGAGGGCATGCGCGCTGCTGGCGCGCGCGGACTGCTGCACCCGATGGTGCTCAGTCCACACGTAAATACCCACGACAATGGCCAGCACCACCACCACGGTCGCGAAATATTTCAGAGATGTTGAGTGTTCGCTCACGTCCGCCTACAGGCCTGCAACCGTCATTCCTTCAATCAGCACGGAAGGCGAGGCTACGGCGCCGCGAAATTCGAGATCGCATCCGATCATCGACACGTGGTTGAGCATTTCCGGTAAGCGGCCAGCGATGGTGACTTCCTCAACCGGATAGGCCAGCTCGCCGTTTTCAATCCACATGCCCGCCGCCCCGCGCGAGTAATCGCCGGTCACGATGTTCACGCCGAAGCCGATCAGCTCCGTCACATAAAAACCGTTCTTCACGGACCGTATCATTTCCTCTGGCGTGTGCGCGCCCGGAGCGAGGTAAAAGTTTTTCGGGCCGACGGAGGGCGGCCCGGACACGCCGCGCGAAGCGTTGCCCGTGGTTTTCGAGTTGAGTTTGCGTGCGGCGTAAGAATTCGATAAATAGCTCTTCAGAATACCGCTTGAGATCACCGGTGTGGTCGAGGCGGCAACGCCTTCGTCATCAAACGGGCGCGACCCGAACCCTGCGGGCCGAAGACCGTCATCCATCACCGCGATATTTTCGCCCGCGATACTCTGGCCGAGCTTGCCGGCAAGGAACGAAGCGTTGCGATAAATCGCGTCTCCGCGCACGGCCTCAAAGATATGGCCGACCAACGAGCGCGCCGTTTCCGCGTCAAAGATCACGGGCGCCTGGCGCGTGGCCACCTTGCGCGCACCGAGCTTGCGCAGCGCGCGTTCTGCCGCCATGCGTCCCACGGCTTCGGGCGTCTCCAGCGCCGCCGCCCGCCGGGCCACCGTGTACCAATAGTCGCGCTGCATCCCGCCGCCGTTTACCGCGACCGGCACGACGGAAAGCCCGCAATACGACGAAGGATAGCTTCCGCAGAAACCCTGCGAATTGGCATAAGCTTTCCTGCCGGTGCTTGCCTCGAAGGTCGAGCCTTCTGAATTCTTAATGCGCGGGTCGGCGCGTAACGCCGCATCCTCGCCGCGCCGCGCCCAGTCGATGCGGTCTTCGGTCGAAAGCTTGGCGACGTCCGGAGAAAAAAGCTGAAGGTCTCCCGCATAGCGCCCCTGCGTGCCGCGCTCGGCCAAGCCCGCGGCGGGATCTTCGGAGGTGGCTCGCGCCATCGCTACCGTCCGCTCCACAAGTCTCGCAATCGAAGCCGGCGAGAAATCCTGCGAATACGTACTCGCGCTTCGCGTGCCCATGAAAATGCGCAGCCCTAGCGCCTTCGACCCAGCTTCTTTCAAACTTTCGATCTGGCGCATGCGCACCGTTGCGGAGAATTCTTCACCCTCGCGCACCACGGCGTCCGCGGCACTCGCGCCCGCACTCAGCGCGCGGCGAACGAGGTCTTCGGCGATTTGTTCAAGCTGCTGTTCTGGCATAGAGGTAGCCATGGTTAAATCGCCTTTTGAATTATCCGTGGGTTTGTCATCCTGAGCGTAGCGAAGGACCTGCTTTTGAATACCAATCCACGCTCACATCTTCCCACGTGGGATTGCGAGACTCGATCCACGCAACTTTCTTCGCCCTTAGCCAGTCTTTAATCTGCCTTTCCCGACAAATAGCTGCACGAATATCGCCGATTTCCTCATAATGTACCAATCGCGTAATCCTGTAGTCCGATGTAAAACCGGTGAGCAGTCCATGCTTATGCTGGTAGACGCGCCGCTCCAGATTGTTGGTAACGCCCGTATAGAGGGTTCGAGACCTGCTGCTCATAATGTACACGTAGTAACTCTTCATGACAGCCAGCCTGCGTTTCTCTCACCCTGGATAAAACCCTGCACGCAAGATACACAACCCGGAGAGCTGTCCTCTTCTTATTCCAAAAGCAGGTCCTTCGCTGCGCTCAGGATGACGATTCCGAGAACGGTTGCTCAATAAGGAGCGAAGTCCGCGGACCGATAAGACGACGATCCGTGCTGCTTCACGACGACATCCTCAAAATCAAGGCGGGGTTCATTCCTTCGAGCCTCTATTGCTGCCAGATCCTCGGCGTCCTCGGCGAGCATTCCTCTCACGGCATCGTTCACAAGCCGGGGGATCGAGCATTGCGTTTGGGCGCCCTTCAACCGCAGCGCTCGATGCAACTTCCGATCGATGTAAACCGTTGCTCTCTTGTGCGCTGTATTCATGCCTCTATACCCCTCACGCCGCTTGAGATCAAGCGTCGCGCCCTCTAACAACTATATAAACGAACTTGTCCTGCGCGGCGCCGTGCCGCCCACGGTGAGCTGGCTCACCTTCATCGTGGGTATGCCCACGCCTACCGGAACGCTCTGGCCGTCTTTGCCGCACGTTCCGATGCCCGGATCGAGCCGTAGATCGTTTCCAACCGCCGTGACACGAGTAAGCACGGTGGGGCCGTCGCCGATGAGCGTTGCGCCTTTCACCGGCGCGGTGATCTTCCCGTCCTCAATCAAATAGGCCTCGGACGCGGAAAACACAAACTTACCGTTCGTGATATCCACTTGGCCGCCGCCGAAATAGACGGCGTAAAGGCCGTGTTTGACCGAGCGGATGATCTCCTCGGGGTCATCGCGCCCCGCCAGCATGTAAGTATTCGTCATGCGCGGCATGGGGATATGCTCGTAGCTCTCGCGGCGGCCGTTGCCGGTACGCTCGGTCTTCATCACGTCCGAGCTGAGCTTATCCTGCAAGTAGCCGCGCAGAATACCGTTCTCAATCAGCACGGTGTTGTGCGTGGGAGCGCCTTCGTCATCCACGTTCAGCGAGCCGCGCCGCGCGGGAACCGTGCCGTCGTCCACCACCGTGCAGATCTCCGACGCCACGCGCTGGCCGATGCGGCCGCTGAAGGCCGAGATTCCCTTGCGATTGAAGTCTGCCTCTAGCCCGTGGCCGATGGCCTCGTGCAGCAGGATGCCCGGCCATCCAGGCGCGAGCACCACTTCCATCTCGCCAGCCGGCGCCTCGCGCGCGTCAAGCTGCACGATGGCTTGGCGCGCGGCCTCGCGCGCGTAGAATTCCGGCGAATGATCGCCGGTGAAAAAGTCGAGGCCCACGCGTCCGCCGCCGCCATAAGAGCCGGATTGGAAATTGCCATTCTGTCGCGCAATCGTGTAAACGCTCATGCGCACGAGGGGCTGAAAGTCCGTCACCGAGCGGCCATCCGACCCTGCCACGAGCACGTGCCGCACCTGATCACCGTAACCCACTCGCGCCTGGGTAATGCGAGGGTCATACGCGCGGGCCGCCGCGTCGGCGCGCCGCGCCAAATCGAGCTTCTCGGAAAGATCCCGATCCGTGGCCGGAGATGCCACCGGATACACATTCCGCTGGCGCTCAACCTCGCTCAGCCCAACGGTAGAAACGCGCGCCGGACCGCTGGCAATACGCGCCGCGATGCGCGCCGCCTTTACCACTTTTTCCGGATCGAGATCGTCGGTATAGGCGTATCCCGTTTGCTCACCCGCAAGCACCCGGATGCCGCAGCCCACCGAGATGCCCTCGGTGGCACTCTTCACCAGCGATTCATCGAGCAGAATGGAACAGGTGGTGGTGTGCTCGAAGTAAAGATCGGCGTAACTGCCACCCTCAGAAAGGGCGGCGGCAAGATACTTCTCGAGGTCGCCGGAAGTGACGTTGTAGGTGGTGGCGAAGAACGAATCAGCAGGGTTCATCGGCGCTTTCAGCGGGCAATTTGCGCGCTTCAATCAAAATTCTCTCTCGTTTTTCACGCTAGCATAGGGGTTAGGGGCTGTCAATTTTTTGCCTCTTTTGCCGCGGTGCAGCGGGTCGCGCCGACCTGCGTTTTTCCGCGCATCGGGGACGCCGCGGCTAAGGCGAGCGTTGTCTACGGCGCGAGCACAAGAAGGGTGAAGCTTCCCGGAACAATGCTGGGGCGATGGAAGCGCTGCCCCGGCGTTGGCGCCGCTGGGGGGCCGAATTTCGCAGTCACCACGAACACGTTGTGCGTCTTCGGATCCACCTCCATGGTTCGAGCACCGCGCTCGGTAGTGGCGTTCTGAACCACTTTGAATTCGGTGGGCGAAACCTCTTTTACGACGGTGAGAGTGCCGTCGCCATTCGAGCTGAAGGCAAGCTGTGTTCCCGGATCAAACCGGTTTGCATCCACGCCGCGTCCGATAGGCGGCGTGGCAAACACTTTGCCGGTTTCCGCGCTCATAATTCCCATCACCTGGTTGTGGCACCCGGCGAAAAGAATTCGGTGCGCGGCGTCAATCGCCAGTCCCGACGGGTGCTCGCACGGGGCCATCGGCCAGCGCGACTTAATCTGGAGCGTGTGCGAATCGATCGCCAGCTCTACGCTTTTGTCCTCGAGGTTGTTGTAGACCATGCCGTGGCCGTCTGCGACGGCAAATTCGGGGCGGCCGCCGAGATCGATGGTTCCCACCACCTTGCCCGTTCTGGCATCAATGGCCGTAGAATTATCGCTTCGGCCGTTAAACGTGAATACCCGCTTCGACGCCGGATCATAAACAATGCAATCCGGATTTTGGCCCGTCACCTTGACCACGCCTACCGTTTTCAGCGTCTTCAAATTAAAAATCGTCACTTGGTCCGCGCCGCCGTCGCTGATAAAACCGCGATTCAGCCGGGGCGCTACGGCGATGCCATGCACGCCCTGCGTGTCCGGGATATTCCCCACCACCTTGAACGTGTCCGCGTCAACCACCACCACGTGCGTGCCGTGGGAGACGAACAGGTGGCGGTGGGCGTTGTCAAAGCCCATGTAATCCCAAAAACCCGATCCGCCCAGCACGACCTTCTTGATGATGTGATAATCGGCGCCGCTGGGAGGCGGCGCCGCCGGGCTGACCGCTGGTACGGTGAGCACCGAAAGAAAAAAAATCACGGCGAGCCAGAGACGAGAACCAACGCGGAGCGTCATCTTCATAAATCCTCCTGGAAATGAGTTAGCGGCTTGCGCTGCAAGATCGTGAACCGGTGTCCTTGTACGAGATGGTTTGGACCTGTCATACTGACGTGCAACGTTGCCAATGTCACCCGCGGGAAGGCGGCGGGTCCATATAGATTCCCGCTTTCGAGGAAATGGCGGAAGCCAAACTTTTCATGCTTTGCCGGGGGGCGCCGGCTACTTTTGGGGCTGGATGACGTTGGGTTTGGCTGCGCCGCTAGCTGGCCGCCACAACTTCGCCCGGTTCTTCGAGGCTGGCGGCGACGTGTTCCCACTCCCGCATCATCTCGCGCAACCGCTCCCGAAGCGCGTCGAGATGCTTGGACAATCGAATAGATTCTTCGCCGCTTTTGAAATCCGCAAGGGCAGTCTCCACCGCGAGGATTTCCACTTCGCACCGGCTGATCTCGCGCTCGAGATCACCGCGGCGCTTCTCCATCTCGCGGATGAGGATCGGATTGAGTTTTTTGGCCGCGGGCTGTTGCCGCTTTTTCGCTGGTTCAGGCCCGGGCCGATCGGCATGATGAGAATCCTGCGGCGCCACACCACGCCCGTCCCTCTGCCACAAGTAGTCCTCGTAATTTCCGGGATAGTCGCGCAGAGCACCGCCCTCAATCTCGAAAACGCGAGTGGCCAGCTTATCAATAAAATAGCGATCGTGGGAAACAAAAACGACCGTGCCGGTAAAGATGCGCAGCGCGTCGAGCAGCACGTCTTTAGCGCGCAGGTCAAGGTGGTTTGTGGGCTCGTCGAGCAGGAGAAAGTTTGAGGGCCGCAGCAGCATACGGGCCAGCGCGTACCGGTTCCGCTCGCCACCCGACAGCACGCCAATGCGCTTAAAGGCCTCATCGTTCGTAAACAGGAAGCTGCCCAGCAGCGTCCGTAGCTGGGTCTGCCCGCTCAGCACGCCGGGCGCGACGCCGGCAAGGTCATCGATCAGCCGAGCGTCAGGATCGAGCGCTTTGTACTGATCCTGCGCGAAGTAATCCACTTCCGCCTTGTGGCCGACACGATAATCACCGGCGGTCAATGCCTCCGCGCCTGCTAGCAGCTTAATCAGCGTGGACTTCCCTGCCCCGTTGATACCCACCAGAGCCACGCGGTCTCCTCTGTTGATGGCGAAGTTTACGCCGGCAAAAACCAGCTTCTCGCCGTAGCGCTTCGCCACCCCGCGAAACTCGGCCACCTGCCGCCCGCTCGCCGGCGGCTGTGGAAACTTAAAGTGGATCGTCTTCTCTTCGGGCGGCAGCTCGATTCGTTCGATCTTTTCCAGCTCCTTGATGCGGCTCTGCACCTGCTTTGCCTTCGTCGCCTGATAACGAAAGCGGTTGATGAAGACTTCAAGCTGGTCAATGCGCTCCTTCTGATTACGGTACGCCGCCTGAAGCTGCGCCTGGCGGTCAGCCTTCTGGGTGAGATACCGGTCGTAGTTGCCCGCATAGAAGTAGGCGCGGCGGTTCCACAGCTCGAGAATTTTCGTGACGGTTACGTCCAGGAAGTAACGATCGTGCGACACCAGAACATACGCGTGCGGATAATTTTTCAGGTGCTCTTCCAGCCAGTTGCGCGCCTCAATGTCCAGGTGATTGGTGGGTTCGTCGAGCAGGAGCAAATTGGGCTTGATCAGCAGGAGCTTGGCGAGCGCCAGGCGCATCTGCCAGCCCCCGGAGAACTCCCCGGTCGAGCGGCCCCAATCCTCGCGCGAGAAGCCCAGACCGTTGAGCACCGCTCCAACCTGCGCTTCGAGTGAGTAGCCATCCCGCGCGTGAAATTCGGTTTCGATGCGATGGTAACGATCCGTCACGCGAGCGTATTCGCTGCCCTCCGGATCGAGCTCCGCCATCTGATGCTGAAGCTTCTCCATCTCCTTTTCGATGTCTAACAAGTCACTGAAAACCGATAAGCACTCGTCGCGAACCGTTCGTCCGGAAAGGGAGAGACCGTCTTGAGGAAGATAGCCGGTGGTCACACCCTTAGCCGCCGAAATAGACCCCTCATCCAGCGGCTCGATTCCCGCCAGCGCCTTGAGCAGCGTCGATTTCCCCGTGCCGTTTCCTCCCACCAATCCTACGCGCTCGCGCGGATTCACGAGCCAGTCAAGACCCTCGAAGAGGATCTTGGATCCGAAGTGCTTCCCGGCTGAAGAGAGCTGAATCATAGATTTTACGCACCGCGTTGGGCGTCTCCCCAACAGGGTCCGAGCACGGCCGAAGCCACCGGATCCTCGTCGGGCCCACCTACACGGAATGATGTCCTATGGATAACTATATCAGGCTTGGCGAATCATCGCGGGCAGGGCTGATCGTGGGTCGATTCGGGATAGGGTCGCCACAGGACGGCGCGTGGCCGGCGCCTTTGGTGAAAGCGGGCGCGAATGACCGATGCGCGCCACGCAACACGCAATGTGCGCGCCACGCTTGGTAAGACTTAAGGTTCCGCCAACGCCGCTCGCGGCCGTCACCCTAACTGGGCAAGGGGACCTTGAGGTTCGATTTGCTCAGCGTCGAGACAAGGTCAGCCTCGACGGTCTGGCGGCTTGCACCGCGCGCTACCGCGATTTCATCCACGAGCAACTGCCACGAGCGGTCCAGCATTTTCTTTTCACGAAAGGAGAGAGGCTTCGCCTGGCTCAGCACCACGAGCGCCTTGAACACCTCGGCAACCTGCTGCAGCGACCCGCTTCGCATCTTCTCGGAGTTCAGCTTGAAGCGCCCCTTCCAGTCCGTGTGCGTGTCGGTACTGGCGTTATTCAGATACTCGAGTACTGTACCCACTTCCCGGCCCCGCGCCACCCGGCGCAGCCCAACCGTAGAAACGTTGGTCATCGGCACCATCACGCGCATGCCGTTGGCGCTGAGCTTCAGGAGATAAAACGTTTCAAGCTGGCCGGTAAGATTGCGGCTGGATATCTGCTCGACGGTTCCCACACCCTGATTCGGGTAGACCACTCTGTCACCCACTCGGAAGTCCATGGCTCCCCCTGGTTCATTTTGGGATCAGAATTAAACAAGCCTTTCGATTTAACTTATAACTCCTGCCTGTATAGAATTATACACTACTCGCCGTGTCTCGCGAGCCTCATTTTTCAGCGGGCGTGATGAAGCTCCACCACAGACTTAACAGGCCAGCTTTCCGGCTGCGCCGAGGCTGCGTACCGCTCAGCGAATAAAAAGCGAACAATTTCGTGCCATCGAGTATACAATACGGTTTCGGAGAACCCATGAGCTTGGAAGTGAACGCCCTCATGCGCAAGCCGGTGACTACGCTTCAGGGCGCGCTGGAGGAAATCCGCGAGAAGTTCCAGGGCGCGCCGGCCGTGGGAGGCGTCACGGCGTTGAAATACGAGCCGCCTCGCCCGGCAAACCTCCGGCCGTTTCCCCAGGCGCTGACGGCGCGGGTTTCGGACGCGCTGCGGGCGCGGGGAATCGCGCAGCTCTACTCGCACCAGGCGCAAGCCTTTGAGCTCGCAGAAGCCGGCCGCAACGTGGTCGTGGTTACGCCCACGGCGTCTGGAAAGACGCTTTGTTACAACCTGCCGATTCTGAATGCGCTGGCAAAAGACCCGGAAGCGCGCGCGCTTTACCTGTTTCCGACCAAGGCTCTGGCGCAGGATCAACTCACGGAGCTTAATCGCTGGGCGGAGCAATTGGGTGAGGCGGTGCGCACCTTCACGTACGACGGAGACACGCCGCAAGACGCGCGCAAATCCATCCGTGCGAGGGGCAACCTCGTGTTGACCAATCCGGACATGCTGCACACTGGCATTTTGCCCCATCACACGCGCTGGGAGCGGCTGTTTGAGAATCTGCGCTTCGTCGTGATCGACGAGCTGCACGCTTATCGCGGCGTTTTGGGCAGCCACCTGGCGAACGTGCTGAGGCGGTTGAAGAGAATCGCCAATTTCTACGGCAGCCGCCCGCAGTTCCTGTGCGCTTCGGCCACCATCGCCAACCCTGGCGAGCTCGGCGCGGCGATTATCGAAGACGACGTCGCAACGGTTGACGCCAACGGCGCGCCATCCACGGAACGGTACTTCATCTTTTACAATCCACCCGTGGTCAACGCTCAGCTTGGCATCCGGCGGTCTTATCTGAATGAAACGCGCCGGCTCGCCAGGGTTTTTTTGAGCCGTGGACTTGGAACCATCGTGTTTGCCAACAGCCGCCTGGCTACGGAAATCCTGGTGACGTACCTTAAGGAGGATTTCTCGAAAGCACCGGAAGGCTCTCAGATGGTGCGCGGCTACCGCGGCGGCTACCTGCCGCTCGAACGGCGCGAAATCGAGCGCGATCTGCGGGAAGGGCGGCTTCGGGGAGTCGTCTCAACCAATGCGCTCGAGCTGGGCATTGATATTGGCGGGCTGGACGTGAGTGTGCTCGCCGGTTATCCGGGCACAATTGCCTCGACGTGGCAACGCGCCGGGCGCGCTGGGCGCCGCCAGGGCAGCGCCGCCGCGGTCCTGGTGGCGTCAAGCGCGCCGCTTGACCAGTTCATCGTGCAGAACCCCGATTACTTCTTTGGGCGATCGCCCGAGCACGGTTACGTGAACCCCGACAATTTACAAATTCTGCTCAACCACCTGAAATGTGCGGCCTTCGAGCTGCCCGTGCGCGACGACGAGAAATTTGGCTCACTCGATCTGAAGACGCTCTGCTCATATCTCGAAGAGGGCGGCTTCCTTCATCGCTCGCAAGACGGCTGGCACTGGGTTTCGGAGTCGTATCCGGCAGACGCGCTCAGCCTGCGTTCGGTGTCCTCGGACAACTTCGTGATCGTCGATTCAACGGAAGCGCCTCGCGTGATCGGTGAAACAGATTTTACCAGCGCGCTGACTACGCTGCACGAAGGAGCGATTTATCTCCAGGATGGCGCCCAGTACCACGTTGAGCGTCTCGACTACGACGACCGCAAAGCCTACGTCCACCGCGTCCGGAGCGAATACTTTACCGACGCCATTTCCTATACCAAGATCAAAATCCTGGAGAATTTTGACAGGGTGGCGGCTGGCGCGGCGGTGAAGAACCACGGCGAAGTGCAGGTCAACACGCAAGTGGTGGGCTTCAAGAAGATCAAGTTCTGGACGATGGAAAACGTGGGCTCGGGCAAGCTGAGTCTTCCCGAGCAGGAAATGCATACCACCGCGTTCTGGCTGACGCTGCCGCACGCGCTTTTGGAGGCGCTGCCGTACAACAATACGGAGAAAATGGACGGCGTGAACGGACTAGGCAACGCCATGCGCGCCATCGCCACGCTACTCGTGATGAGCGACGCGCGCGACCTGGGCGTGGCCGCCGGGGAGAATCCCGGATCCGAAGCGCAGGACTCGAGTCCGCAATCTCCATCACCGAGCCTCGAATCCAAAGTCACAAGTCCCGCAGCGGGAATCCCAAGCCCCGGTATCGGCGCCCCGGAACCCGGGATTCTCTTCGAGCCGAATGTCTATCTCTACGATAATTATCCGGGCGGGGTCGGTTTGAGTGAACCGCTATTCCGGCTGAGCTCGGAGCTGATCGAAAGCACACGGATGCTCGTCACGAATTGTCCCTGCCCTTCGGGCTGTCCGTCGTGCGTGGGACCGATCGGGGAAGTCGGTGAAAAGGGTAAGCTCGTGGCGCTCGCCCTCTTGGGTAAAATGTTATGAGACCTTGTTGTAGCCGCGGTGCGCCGGCGCGGGAAGGCTGCAAAACGGACGGCGCCATGCCGCATCCATTATGAATCTCGAAGAGAAACTCCGGCAACTGAGGAGCGTTTCCAAAAAATCCGGCGCCGAGGCGGAGCTCCAGGCTCAGCTCGATCACTTGCGGCGAACGGTGCAGAATCCCAAGAAGCTCCCAGCCCAGCGAGCGCCGCACGGCATCGAAGAATACGTGGAGGGGCGCGAATGCGTCCATCCGTTTGGCAAGTACTTCGTGGCGGGGCAGGCGCTGCCCTTCGGCCGGCCGTACGGGAAGATGAGGATCGGCGATATCGCCGCTTCGGACTTAAGCCCGCTCGACGTTGCCGGACCCGCCCTGCCCAATCCGGACCGGCTGCTTTATCTGGATACCGAAACCACGGGGTTGGCCGGCGGCACGGGCACGTGCGCATTCCTGATCGGCATCGGAATGATTCAAGCATCGCAGTTCGTGGTGCAGCAATTTTTCCTGCGCGATTATACGGAAGAAAAAGCTGTGCTCGCGGCCCTGGCGGACATTCTGCACGGCTACGATGGACTCGTCACGTTCAACGGAAAGACGTTTGACGTGCCGCTGCTCGAAACGCGCTACACGCTCTCGCGGCTGAAATCACCGTTCGCGCGGCTCGTACATCTTGATCTTCTGCACCCGGCGCGCCGGCTTTGGAAGTTGCGCCTGGAAAGCTGCCGCCTGACTCATCTCGAAACGCACGTCCTGAGCATTGCGCGAAAAGGGGACGTGCCCGGCTCCGAAATTCCGGGCATTTATTTTGACTATCTCCGCAGCGGCGACGCACGCGGACTTCAGCCCGTGTTCTTTCACAACGCTCTGGATATCGTCACGCTGGCGGCGCTAACCGTAGAAATGGCAAACACCATCCGGGCGGTGCAGACAAATAATGCAGCCTCCGCCGGCCCCAGCCTTGACCTGTTCAGTCTCAGCCGAATCTTCGAGCGAGCGGGAGAAATGGACCAATCGCTATCGGCCTGCACTCGGGCGCTGGAGGCCGGCCTGCCCGAGGCGGTTGAGCCGCTGGCGCTATGGCAGCTCGCCAACCACCATAAGCGGCGCCGCGACTTTGAGCGAGCCGAGCCGCTCTGGGTAGAACTGACGCGCCGCGAAACCCCGGTCGCGCTCAGCGCGTACCGCGAGCTCGCTATCCATTACGAACATCGGCGGCACGACGCGGCTAAAGCGCTGGAGTTCGCCGAGGAAGCGCTCGCCCGGCTCTCCACGGCCCCCGCCGCTATGGGCGATGCCGCGCGCTTCACCCATCGCCGCCTGCGCCTGTTAAGGCGGATGGCTGCTTCGCGCGCGTAAAGGAGCTCGCTGCCATCCCCGAGGGACGGTGACAGCAACCGAAAGCTAAGGAGGCGCCATGGAAAAGAACTGGGTTCGACCGGTCTCGCCGGAGGGTGCGGGAGAATTTCTCTGCATCGCCACCTACCTCCCGGTACGCCGGTGGCGGCACATTATTCCATTCGTTAGGTTGAGCTTCCGAATTGAGAAGCAACTCAAGAAGTCACCCGGCCTCATGCGGTACGGCCTGCACACCAATCTCCCCCGCAAGCAGTTTTGGACTCTCTCGGTATGGGCAGACCGGCAGGAAATGAACAATTTTGTTTCGCGGGAGCCGCACACAGCAGCCGTGAAAAAATTCGACCAGTGGGCGGGCACGGGTGCTGCATTTGCGGAGTGGGAATCTCAAAATGCCAGCTTTCCCTGGGCCAAGGCTCTCGAAGAGCTAACCCATCCCAAGTTCTACCACGAGTCTTCCGGCAAGTAACGACCGGCACGCTGCGCGACGCCGGGCGATTTACCCATCGCCGCGTGCTCCTTGAAAAACGGCTTGGCGGGTCACACACGGCGTCATGAGGCATCAACGTTCGATTCTGTGACGGCGGCCTCTGGCCGCCGGATTTTGGAAGTAAAGACCGGCGGCCAGAGGCCGCCGCTACAGCGCATCAAGCGGATAGCGGCGCGCAAATCATAACGTCTCGGGCAACGACGACCGTACCCCGGCATTCGCCGAGGCCGATTCGCCGGAATTCGCTTCGCTCACAGGCGCCACGCAGTATCACTTCATCACCATCTTCGAGGAAGCGTCTCGCTTCGCCGCTGGGAAGCCGAATGGGTTCGCTCCCGCCGCGCGTCAGATCTAACAAGCAACCCTGGGCGTCTTTTGCGGGCCCGGAAACGGTTCCGCTGGGGATCAGGTCACCCCTGCGAAGATTGTACCCATTGCTTGTATGGTGCGCTACCATCTGCGTCAGTGACCAGTACATGGCGCAGAGATTTCCGTGGCTGAGCCGGAACGGGTCGAGCCCGCGCTCGCGCATCTTCCGGGAGCAGATCAGCACGTCGAGCGCGATGTCGAGCGCGGCGCGCTCGCTTGCGTCCTCGGCAAGCTAAGGCAACGGCGGCGGATCGTCAGGCAGCCGCGCAGCGGACGGCGCCCGGAAAGGCGTCAGCGCATCGAGCGTCACAACCCACGGAGAAAGCGGCGTGGCGAAGCTTTTACCCAGAAACGGGCCGAGCGACTGGTATTCCCAGGCCTGAATGTCGCGCGCTGACCAATCATTCACCAGGCACACACCGAAAACGTGGCGCTCGGCGCTCTCCACGCGAATGGGTTCGCCGAGGCTGTTACCCTGTCCGACGAAAAACCCCAGTTCAAGCTCGTAATCGAGCCGCTGCGTTGGCCCGAATTCCGGCGGGCCGGCGGCGTTCGCGCGCCGTTGATCGAGGGCGGCGCACACATGTTTCTTGTTTGGCGTGCGTCCGGTTTTCAAGCGCCGCACAGATCGCAACATGCGCGACGTTCGCGGCACTCGCTGAAAGGGATTGCCCCCATAATCATTGGACGCTACGCCGGCTTACTTCCACACTAGGCCCTGCATCAGACGAAAATGCGAGGTGGCGACGAACAGGCCGATCATAAGACAAGCGTTGTACGTGATGTGGAGAACCACGCTGGGCGCAAGGGACCGCGTCAGGCCGCGGGTAAGAGAGAGGATGAAGCCGACGAGGAAGATAAGAAAGACATGATCCCACGCCCCGTTGTATTCCGGAATGTGCATCGCAGCAAAGAGCACGGCAGTTACAATAATGGCGAACGCCAGGCCCACTCGCGCTTCAAAGACGGAGAAAAGTACACCTCGGAAGATGAGTTCTTCCATAAACGGGGCCACGATCACCGCAAAAGCCGCCATGGCGTAGGATGAGTCCGGCGAACTGAACAGCTTTTCCAGCGGAAAGTGGCTCTTGTCCGGCAGGAACGCCGGTAGGAGTTGTACCCCGACGGTCATCACAACGCCCAACGCGACGTACCGCTCCACGCCTCGCGCGGTTAATCGGCCCCAATGGATGCCTTGCCAAAATCTAAGGTGGTAGCGGAAAACCACGAGAAAGTAGACGTAGCCAAAAACAAGCACGTAGAACACAAGCTGCGCGCCGAGAAGGAAAAAGGTGTTCTTCCCCAGCGCCTGGGCTGAGCCATGCCAGCCCATGATGGGTTTCAGCAGCCGGTATCCGGCAAGGCCTAGAAAGCCCGTCACGAACAGCGCAGCCAAAAAAAAGATAACGAAGAAAAGGAGGTCGAGCAGCGTCCAAGGCTCCGGCGCGGGAGGCGCATCCGAAAGCGTTTCCCCAGGGGGGAGAATATGTCCGTCCGAATTTTCCGGATGCATGAGCAGCAATAATATAGTGAGGATGCGTGCGGGAAGCAAGTCACGAGACCGGCGGCGCCTCGCCGCCGGAACGATTGTAAAGCCCGGCGGCAGGGACGCCGCCGCTACAGCAGAGTTGTCAGACCGGCTCTTCAGCCGCGCCCGCGCCGGGAACCGCCCCGTAAAGCCGCGGCGAGCAGCGGAATCATGATTTCGTGATGTCCGGTCAGCGCGAATCCTTGGCTGCGGTGGCGCTTGTCCTCGGTTCTCCCCATTGCCGTGGGCCGTAAGACGACGTTCTGGGTGGGGCGGTAGTGCTGGATAAAATCCAAATTCACGGTGGTCATGCCGCGAGGCGCCCTTCCCATATTTGCAGCGAGGCTGATACATTTCAGAAAAACTTCAGGCAGTATCACCGCAGATCCCGCATTCAAATACACCCCGCCCTGATCCATTTGTTTGACCAGTGCGGCCAGCAGCAGGAAATCGCGGTGCGTACCCGCGCCCATGGCGCGCGCGTCCATCGCAGGATGGTTGTGGATGATGTCCGTTCCAAACGCCTCGTGCACGGTCACGGGGATTTTTTGCCGGTACGCGGCAG
This sequence comes from Terriglobia bacterium, assembly GCA_050745065.1. Taxonomy (GTDB): domain Bacteria; phylum Acidobacteriota; class Terriglobia; order UBA7540; family UBA7540; genus RH2-MAG17b. The sequence goes on along the minus strand of JBOGJT010000334.1, from coordinate 1,315 downwards.
CCAGCACGCTAGACCTTCGGAAGCGAGCCTCCCGGGAGCGAAGCACGAAGCGGCCCACCGCCTCCCCAATCCCGAGAGCCTCTCTATCGCCCGCGATGATGCTTTCGTTGATGTAGCGGCCGGTTTCCTCTGCCATGCCAAAGCGGCCTTCGCCGAGCACGGCAGGAACGTCTTCCGACGTAGCGCCTGCCAGCGCGATTTCGAAATCGTGAATCATCGCCGCGCCGTTCATGGCGATCGCCGTGAGATACCCACGACGCATAAGATCGATGAGAACAGGCCCCAACCCGGCCTTGATCACGTGCCCGCCAAGTCCCCAGATGATGGGCTTGCGCCTGTTGCGCGCGCGCTCCATGGCCGCGAGAACGCCGCGAAAGCTTTCCGCGGCAAGGAGGCGCGGCAGCGAGCCGAGCCAGCGGCTCACGGAAGCGCCCGCACCGGCGGGCTTGCCAAATTCCGCAACCGTTACTTTGCTCGGGCGAGACTTCAGCGGGTAGGTGTGAACACGATTGAGTTTGAGGGGAGAGACGTTGTAAATGCTCATGAACGGCATAGGTCTGCCTGTTGGCCTTCCGGCGCAGGGTTGCCAGACTCCCCTCCTGATTCAGGAAGGGGCAAGGGGGTGGTTAGATGACGTCGGATCGTCCCGATTACGGCCTCAGGGTTTTCAAAAATCGCCTTGTTTTCAAAGCGAAGCACACGAATATTCAATCGGTTTAAAAACTCATTTCGCAACTCATCATATTCTGCAGCTATCGAATTAAAATGGCCCTGTCCGTCCAACTCAATAGCCAAGCGGCATTCAGGACAGTAGAAATCCACGATATACTTTCCGATACTGTGCTGCCTTCGAAATTTCTTGCCATCCAATTGTGACCGCTGAAGTCCCTTCCACAAAGTGGCTTCGGCAGGGGTCAAGGAGCCTCGCAAGCCTTTGCGCAGTTGCTTAAGGGGCTGTCTGTTGTGAATTTTCTTGTGCCCCAACCTCGACCACCCCCAGCCACTCCTAAGCTAGGAGCGAGCAATACAGCGCCCATTCTCGCTATACAAACCGCCCCTCGCAAGGACGCCAAGGACGCAAAGGCAGCGCAAACCAATTAGATGTGGCGCGGTGCATTCAGCACCCCGGCCAGCGCGTGTCCCGTGTGAGACTTCTCGTTAGCCGCCACGGATTCGGGGGTTCCCTGTGCCACAATGCGGCCGCCGGCTTCGCCGCCATCGGGGCCAAGATCGATGATCCAATCCGCTTGTTTGATCACATCCAGATTGTGCTCGATGATGATGACGGTGTTGCCCAGGTCTGTCAAGCGATTGA
>JBOGJT010000333.1:0-4712 GCA_050745065.1 Terriglobia bacterium | reverse complement strand
TTGCGCTGCTCCGGCCCGCTACCGAAAGAAGTCGCCCGAAGGCACCGCGCCGACCTCCCAGACCGCCTTCAAGTCGCACGAAACGCCCTAAACTCGTACCTCGTCCCACGTTCGTGAATAAAGCGGGTTAGTCCCTCGAATCGCAAGAGGCAACTCTATGCCGGCGAAAGCTGCGACGTGCATTGCGGGCATCGTGTAGCCTTAATCGAGACAGTGGACATGCAATACGGGCAGTCCCTCGTCGTAACGGCCGGCGGCGGCGCCGGCTTCTTCATCGAGGCGAACCATTTCACCACAAGGAACATACAGAACGCGACGATGATGAAGTTTATAATCGTGTTGATGAAGTGCCCGTAGGCAATCACCGCCGCGCCAGCCTTCTTCGCCTCCGCCAGCGTGTTAAAGTGCTGCCCTGAAATGCTGACAAAAAAATTCGTGAAGTCGACGTGCCCGAGCAATATGCCGATGGGCGGCATGATGATGTCAGCCACCAGGGATGTGATAATTTGTCCAAAGGCAACGCCCAGAATGATCCCGATGGCCATATCGAGCACCGGGCCGCGCAAGGCAAACGCCTTAAAATCCTTCAACATGGTCAATTTCTCCTTTTTTGGATTACAGCGTCGTAGAGGCCTACTATTCTTCGATAACGGGCATGCCGCTATTCGACCCACAAGCGTTGAAAATTGAGCGGCGGGAAGGGAGTGGCTTAATTCATGCGGTTCGGAAGCACGCACGCGGCTAAGCTGCCCACCAACGGTCGGAATTCTAAGCCAGAAATTCGATGATGGCTGGGGTACCGATCGCCGTGTAATATCCAGTGAAGGTGAGACTACCGTTTTCCTGATGGATGCGGAAGGTGGTAACGGCGTCGCTCCTCTGGTTGCACGAGCAGAGAAAATTCCCCGTCGGATCAATGTTGAAATGGCGTGGATAATCGCCCCGGGCCCAGGCTTCTCCGGCATACATCAGAGCGCCGGATTTGCCGATGGAGAAAAAAGTGACGCTGTTGTGCAGGCGGTTCGCGGCATAGACAAACCTCCCGTCGTCCGAAACTCTGACCTCCGAACCGAAACTCGTGCCCGCAAACCCCGGCGGCAGGCTCGACACGGTCTGCCTTGCGTTCAGCGTGCCACGGGCCGGGTCGTAGTCAAAGTGGACCAACGTCGAGGCCTCTTCCTGCAGGGAATACATCCAACGGCCATTGGGATGAAATCTGAAATGCCGCGGCCCGTCGCCTGGAGGTAACGCGACTGACGCCGGACTATTAGGAGAGAGCGTCCCCTTTTGCAAGTCGAACTTCCAGGTGAAAATCCGGTCCATGGCGAGGTCGGTCGAGATGACGAAGCGGCCCGATGGGTCTGCCCTGACCATGTGTACGTGGGGGCCGTCGTCATGTCCGCTGATGGCAAAACTTCCAGGGGCGGCGCTGGCCGCGTGTTCTGGCCCGATGGCGCCTCGATCGTGTTTGACGTCCGTTGGCGGGCCAAGCTCGCCGTTCGACCGGATCGGCAGCACCGCCAAGGTTCCTCCCGCATAATTCGCCACAAGCACGTACTTGCCGGAAGGGTGCACGCTCACGTAGGCGGGGCCCGCTCCTTCCGAACTCACGGTGTTGAGCGGCGTTAGATGACCGTTCGAGCGGTCGATGCGGAACGCGCTCACCGAGCCGGACTTTGTCCTGTTGAAATGGTCCATCTCGTTCGCCGCGTATAGATGCGTTTTAGAAGGATCGAGCGCGAGCCAGCTCGGGCTTAGCTCGTTGACGAAGAGGTCGCGCTGAGACAACTCGCCGGTCGATGGATTCATTTCGAGCAGATAAATGCCACGCCCGTGACCCGTGCCTCCCTCCGGGCCGACGCGTGAACTGTAAGTGCCCACGTACGCCAGAACCGGCTTATCCGCCGGCTGAGCACGCTTCCGGGCGGCCCGGGCGAGTCCCGGGACAGCTACGCCCATCGCCGCGGCCCCTTTTAGGAATTCGCGGCGAGACGCCGTACTGCCACCCCGCGATGGCGCGCCATCGTGTGCCATGAGATGCTCCCTGTGCTATTTTCACCAGCGCGCTGCTGAACTCCGTGCCGCGCGCCACCATCAGATGTGCGTTGCAAAGCGCATATCATACTATTACTTCTAGCGCGCGTGTCAAGGCAAAACCGGCGGCCGCCGTGCGTCAAGTCCCGACGCCATGTATGATGGAATTTAGGAGGATAACATGACCGCAGCAACCGGCGTCAAATCTCGTAATTCTTTCGCGCCGCGTCTCGCGGAAGCGCGGGCCCGGACGGATGAGCTTTTTGAGGTTCTCGCTCCTTCCGCGTATTACGACCGGCCGATTCGCGAGCGGCATCGCAATGTCTTTTACCTGGGACACCTGGAAGCGTTCGACTGGAACCTGTTTTCAGCATCCGGCCTCGACCTGAAGGCTTTTAATCCCGGTTTTGACAAACTCTTTTCCTTTGGCATCGATCCGATGGACGGCGGGCTTCCTTCGGACCAGCCCAAAGAGTGGCCCGCGGTTGAGGAGATTAGGCGCTACAACGCGCGGGTGCGCGAAGCGCTGGACCGCGCGCTCGATAAAGCCCTTTCTTCCAGCCAGCCCGTAGCCGGAGAATATTCCTTGGGGACGCTGCTGAACACCGCCATTGAGCATCGGCTGATGCACGCGGAGACATTCTCTTACATGCTTCATCAACTTCCCCAAGAACGGCTTATCGCCCCGCCACTCTCAATTCCTGCGGACGCCGTGGCAGTGAAGCGCCGGGCGGCCGAAATCCCTGCGGGCGAAGCCGCGCTGGGACTCGCCGTGGGCGGCGCGGCCAGCTTTGGATGGGATAATGAGTTTGCGGAGCATTCCGTTAGCGTCCCGGCCTTTTCCGTCGATATATACCCGGCGACGAACCGGGATTTCCTTAAATTCGTTGAGGCCGGCGGTTATGAACGTCGGGAACTTTGGACGGAGGATGGGTGGCAATGGATCACGCGGGGATCGATTCGTCATCCCGCCTTCTGGCGGCCGCACGGCGGCGGATGGCTTTTGCGAACCATGTTTTCCGAGGCGCCCCTTCCGTTCGAATGGCCGGTTTACGTAAGCCACGCGGAGGCATCTGCCTACGCGCAATGGGCCGGCAAATCGCTTCCGTCTGAAGCAGAGTGGCACCGCGCCGCCTACGGTACGGCGAACCCGGCGGGAGAAACCCGGATGTATCCCTGGGGCGGCGCGACGCCGTCCGCAGCACTCGGCAATTTCGACTTTACGCACTGGGACCCAACCGCCGTGAACGCACATCCGCGCGGCGCAAGTGCCTTCGGAGTGATGGACCTGCTAGGGAACGGCTGGGAGTGGACGTCGACGGTGTTCGCACCATTCCCAGGCTTTAAGCCGTATCCATTCTATCCGGGATACTCCGCCAACTTTTTTGACGGGAAGCACTTCGTGATGAAAGGCGGATCGGCGCGCACGGCTCAGTGCATGCTCAGGAGATCGTTCCGCAACTGGTTCCAACCTCATTACCCCTATGTCTACGCCACGTTTCGGTGCGTCGCGCATTGACGCCCTCGGATCGCGACTGATGTAACCGCAGCGGGGCGCCCCGGGGCCCGTATCCGGTCTATGCTGATCGACGCGAAAATCACGGACCCGCTCGCATCGTTTGCCGGCGACGTGCGCCAGGGATTATCCCGGCCCGGACAAAAGGAGCTGCCTTCAAAGTACCTCTACGACGAAGTCGGGTCCGCGCTGTTTGAGGTGATCACGCTGCTGCCTGAATATGGCCTGACGCGCGCCGATGAGCGCCTGCTGCGTCAGCACTCAAACGCCATCGCGGGGATGATGTCTTCTCCGGCGATCGTGGCCGAGCTTGGCAGCGGAAATGGCAAGAAAGCGCGATGGATACTCGAAGCCCTCGCGCGCCGCCATCCGACCACTTACCATCCGATTGAAATTTCACGCGCCGCTCTCGTCATGGCCGAGCACGAGTTGGATCATCTCGACCGGGTCAGCGTCCTGGGCTTTGAGGCGGAATACCTGGACGGATTGCGGCTGGCGGCGTCCCGCCGAAAACGCGATCAACGCCTTCTCGTCCTTTTCCTGGGGAGTTCGATCGGCAACTTTGATACCGGGCCGGCGGAAAGCTTCCTACGGAGTATTCGCTCCATCCTCCAACCCGCAGACGCCTTGCTGCTCTCAACGGACCTGGTGAAGCCAGTCGAGACGCTGGTGCGGGCTTACAATGACCCCATCGGCGTCACCGCGGCCTTCAACCTGAACCTGCTCGCTCGGATCAACCGGCAGCTCAAAGCTGACTTCGATTTGTCCCGCTTCCGCCACTGTGCGATCTATAATTCGCGCGAACACCGCATTGAAATGCACCTGTACTCGGAGTACCGCCAGAGCGTGGCCATTCCGGACGCCGGAGTTGTCATCGCGCTCGAACGTGGCGAAACAATCTGGACGGAGAGCTCCTATAAATACACGCCCAGAGACCTCGACGAGATGGCCGAGCACTCGCGCTTCCGCTGCGAAAGCCAGTGGGTAGATGAAGAGTGGTCGTTTGCGTTGAGCTTGTGGGTTCCCGAAGCGTAGCGGACAGTTTTGCTTTCAGAACTCTGCGGCTTTTTGTCTTTGCTAAATATGGCGCCGCAAGTCAGCGGTGTCCCGAGTTGTAGCGGGGGCCTCTGGCCGCCGGCTTTTAATCGAAACGACGGGCGGC
>JBOGJT010000332.1:0-6978 GCA_050745065.1 Terriglobia bacterium | reverse complement strand
GGATGGTACCATACGGAAAGCGGAGTTGCACTGGTATGAGGCGCATGGAGTTGGCAAGAAGGAATTGAAGATTAAGCGCTTTGTGGAACAAAAATATGAGCAAGCGCGGGTGGCGCAGACATGCCGTGGTTTGGCATGTCTGCGATGCAGCGAAGCTCGCGCCCGTGATTTGATCGGCGAGCAATCGGTGAAAGCCGCAGACATCCCAACTGCAGGGATGTCTGCGCCACCCGCGCTACGCGATTGACGCCGATGTTCGCCTCACGCCCAGTAATTGCGGTCGAGCGAGCGGTATTGGATGGCCTCAGAAATGTGCGCTGTTCCCACGGCGTCCGCGCTATCAAGATCGGCAATCGTTCGCGCCACTTTCAGGATGCGGCCAAAGGCCGCGCTGCGCCACCCGCGACGAAGGTCCTCAAAAGCCGCAATCATTCGCCGCGTTCATCACGAAGATCGCTTCTGAGCTTCTACCGCCAAATCGTCCGTTGCGACACCGGCCAATCGTGCCTGCTCCGCTGCGCCATGCCGACGGCCGCCACGCATCAAGACAAGCAGCAGCCCGCCCAACAGGAGAAGCGTAAAACCTCCGCCAAGGATGAGGACGTGCGAAATCACGACGTCGTACTTCCCTGTGCTGACGCTGTACCGGTAGCAATACAGGATTATTTCGTCAACGGGAGAACCGATCTTCTCGTGAGAGGCTTGGACCAGAGCCAGGCGCAAATTCCCGGCGGGGTATTTGATGCCGTAGAAATACTGGGCCAGCTTTCCTGTGGGGGTTAAAACTACAATGGCAACAGCGTGGGCGAACTGGTGCGTTTGCGCAATGTACCTGTAGTGAAAGCCCACTGCTCGAGTGAGCGCGGCGATGGACGCCTCGTCGCCCGTCAGGAAATGCCAGCCCTGCGCCGCCGCCGGCCGCCCGTACAGGCGTACATATAAAGCCTTCTTCTCCGCCGCGATCTGCGGCGTATCGTGAGGATCAAAGCTCACGGTCACCACATTGAATTGTTTTCCGGCCGTGAATTTCAGCAACTTCAGCGCTTGAAGCAATCCGCGCTCTTCCAGGGGGCAAAGCATGGGACAATTGAAGTATACGAGCGACAGGATCACAGGCTTTGCGCCGAAGTATCGGCCGAGCCGAACCGTTTGTCCATTCGCGCTTCGAAACACGAGACCGAGGGGAATTTGATGCTTTAATCGCTGGGTGATGCCTACGCCCCGGAACACTGCCGGCATGACCTTTGAGCTCCCTACGGCGACGTTCCATTCGGGTTGCATCTTACACTCCCCGCGGGCGAGAGGTGCTTGCGGGCTTGTTTGTGCGTGCGCGGTTAACGCGCCAAGCGTCATTGCCATCATGCCCCCCAGCGCCAACATGCCTATCAATGAGAGCCCACGGCGCAGAACCTCGCCGAAGGAAACCTGTGAACGTAGCGCAGCCCCCTCCGGCGTTGCGCTTCGTGTGACTGTGCTCATCGTAAAACCCCTGCTAGTCCCGGTAAGGTTTTGGTCGTCCGAATGCCATTCGTTGCGCGACCTCCGTGCACTATCGCGCGCAGTGGCGCCCTGCTTTCGCGGGCGCCCTCCCCGCCACAAATCTGCATAAAAGGCTGTAGGTCACCGGCAGGCGCCCACCCGCGCAGGGACGCGGGAAATACTCGAATGGCCGAAGCGTTCATAGTACCGGCGAGGGCTCGACAATGCAAGGCATGTCGGAGGGGCAAGAGGAGGGAAAAGCGAAAAGCGGTGATTCCTGCAACCCGCGGGTGGCGCAGACATGCCGTGGTTTGGCATGTCTGCGATGCAGCGAAGCTGGTACCCGTGCCTCGATCGGCAAGCAATCTGTGAAAGCCGCAGACATCCCACCTGCAGGGATGTCTGCGCCACCCGCGGATGCCCTTTTGAAAAGCAGATTCTTCGCTTCGCTCAGCATGGCAGCCAACAAGATTTTTCGGCGACCCGCCAGCCTGACTCACGCTGAAACACCTCTTCGGAATCGCCTCACGCCCAGTAATTGCGGTCGAGCGAGCGGTATTGGATGGCTTCAGAAATGTGCGTGGTTCCCACGGCGTCTGCGCTATCAAGATCGGCAATCGTTCGCGCCACTTTCAGGATGCGGTCGTGGGCGCGCGCGCTGAGGCCGAGCCGGTTGACAGCGCTCTCGAGCAGCCGCTCGCATTCGGGTGAGATATCGCAATATTTGCGGATTTGGCGCGAGCTCATCTGCGCGTTGCAATAGATCTTTTCGCCCTGATAGCGGTCGAGCTGCCGATCGCGGGCCTTGCCCACTCGCGCGCGGATGGTTTCGGAATCGTCGCCGCCGGAATCGTCACGGAGCTCGCGATATTTCACCGCGGGCATGTCAATATGAATATCAATGCGGTCAAGCAGCGGCCCGGAGATTTTCGAGACGTAGCGTTGAATCATGGGCGGCGTACAGGTGCATTCGCGCGAAGGGTCGTTGAAGAAGCCGCACGGGCACGGGTTCATCGCCGCGGCCAGCATGAACCGCGCCGGAAACGTGAGAGACATGGCGGCGCGCGAGATCGTCACCGTGCCGTCTTCAAGCGGCTGGCGAAGAACTTCCAACACGTTGCGCTGGAATTCGGGCAGCTCGTCCAAAAACAGCAGGCCGTTATGCGCCAGGCTCACCTCGCCCGGCCGCGGAACAGCGCCGCCGCCGATCAGGCCCGCGTCCGAAATGGTGTGATGGGGCGAGCGGAAGGGTCTTGTCCCTACCAGTCCCGATCCGTTCTCGAGCACGCCGGCGACGCTGTGAATTTTGGTGGTCGAGATCGCTTCGTCGAAGGTGAGGGGCGGAAGAATGGTTGGGATCCGCTTGGCCAGCATCGTCTTGCCCGCGCCGGGCGGGCCAATCATGAGAATGTTGTGGCCGCCCGCTGAGGCCACTTCGATGGCGCGTTTGGCGTGGATCTGCCCCTTGACGTCGTGAAAATCTACCGCATATTGGCTCGACTGGGCCAGCATCTCACGGACGTTTACCTGCGAAGGTGAGAACTCGCGGGTATCGTTGATGAAGTCGAGAACCTCCGTTAGCGAGCGCAGGCCGTACACGGCCACGTCCTGCACGACGGCCGCTTCGCGGGCGTTCTCTACCGGCAGAACAAGTTTGCGGACGCCCTTCTGCTTGGCCATCGAGGCGATCGATAGGGCGCCTTTGATGGGCCGCAGACCGCCGTCGAGCGATAGCTCGCCGAGAAACAGATAGGGTTTCAGGTCCGCCTTCTGGAACGTTCCCGTGGTTCCCAAAATTCCCAGCGCGATGGCCAGATCAAATCCTGAGCCTTCCTTTTTGACGTCCGCCGGAGCAAGATTCACCGTAATGGCATTGAAGGGATACTCAAGGGCGCAATTCTTGATGGCCGATTTGATGCGCTCGCGGCTCTCACGCACCGCCGCGTCCGGCAGTCCGACGGTCGTGAAGCTGGGCAATCCGGAGGAAATGTCAACCTCGACCTCAACCAGGTAGGCGTCAATTCCGTAAACAGCAGCGCTAAAGGTTTTGAAGAGCATTAGAACCCATTCCGGCTATCCGTTCGCTGCAGTGGAAAAGCAGCCGATGCGACTTTAGTCACTGCGTAGCACAACTGACCGGCGCGATTATATCAGATGTTAGGGATGCCATTCCCGCTTTTCAGCGAAATGGCAATTGTATACGCTTAGGGCATCCGAAAAAATGATCTTGCGCGCGTATTGACGTTGTACGTACCATAATCATTCATGGTAAAAGGTCCGCGGTTGGCGTTTGACTGGGACAATTCGAACCTTCAGCATCTAATGCGCCACAAGATCAGCCGTTCAGAGTTTGAAGAAGCGATATCCAACGAACCGGTCCTGGCCGATTTTGAAAACGAAAGCGGGGAAACGCGGTGGGTTGCCTTGGGTGCGACCGGCGCATTGCGTGTCCTTGTTTTGATCTTTACCTACCGGGGCGAACGCATTCGTCCGGTCACAGGGTGGGACGCTGGAAGGAGACTGCGAGAGGTTTATTTTCATCGCAAGGGTGAATAAACTAACGCTATGGCCAAAGCAAAGAGACTCGTCATTCCGGAATTCGTATCTGAAGCGCAGGAGGCGCGGTGGTATGATCGTCACAAAAGGCAAATAGAATTGGCACTGGCACGCCGCATGAAGTCGAAGCCTTCACTCAATCTTCGTCAGGCGGCTGCCCGTACAAAGCTCCGTCCTGTAACTATCCGTTTGGCTGCCGAGGATATTGAGGCCGCGCGCGACTTGGCCGCAAGGAAGGGGGTCGGATATCAAACGTACATCAAGCTGCTCTTGCGAGAAGCCCTGCAACGGGATGCAGAGCGGCTGTAGGGATCGCGTCTTGAACTCATGAACGTACTTCTGATCTCCACCTACGAACTGGGGCACCAGCCGTTTGGGTTGGCTTCCCCGGCCGCGTGGCTTCGGCAAGCCGGGTTCAGCGTGGTGTGCCTCGATCTCGCGCGCGAGCCGATGCGCGAAGAACTGGTGCGGCAGGCGGATTTCATTGCCTTCTACCTTCCCATGCACACCGCCACTCGCTTGGCGGCTCGCGTGGCGCCCGCAGCGAGACGGCTTAACCCGGCCGCGCACTTGTGTTTCTATGGGTTGTACGCTCCCTTGAACGCGGATTATCTCCGCAAGCTCGGCGCGCAAACGATTCTGGGTGGTGAGTTCGAGGGCGAGCTGGTAAAGGCTGCCGGGCGCGTGCGCGATGGGTTGTCGAACGGCGCCGGGGAGCAGCCCGCACCTTTCGTTTCGCTGGACCGGCTGAATTTCGTCAGGCCCGATCGTGACGGGCTTCCGCGCCTCAACCGCTACGCGCATCTGGAACATCCGGAAAGTGGATCGCGCGTGGTGGGCTATACCGAAGCGAGCCGCGGGTGCAAACACCTTTGCCGCCATTGTCCGGTGGTTCCGGTTTATAACGGACGCTTCCGGATTGTGCCGCTCGAAGTGGTTCTGGATGACGTGCGCCAGCAGGTTGCCTCCGGCGCGCAGCACATCACGTTTGGCGATCCGGATTTCTTTAACGGCATCGGCCACGCTGTGCCGTTAATCAAGGAATTTAGCCGGTGCTTTCCGGGCGTCGCTTATGATGTAACCATCAAGGTGGAGCACTTGCTGAAGCATTCGGAGCACCTGCTGACGCTTCGCGAGACGGGCTGCCTGTTTGTGACGTCGGCCGTTGAGGCCGTTGACGACGCGATTCTGGCGCGTCTTGATAAGGGACATACGCTGGCGGATTTCCGCCGCGTCGTGGGCCTTTGCCGTGATGCCGGTCTCGCCCTCTCGCCAACTTTTGTGGCCTTTACCCCGTGGACCACGCTCGAGGGTTATGCGGAGTTGCTTCGGATCATTGTTGATCTCGAGCTGGTCCAGCATGTAGCGCCTGTCCAGCTCGGCATCCGGCTCTTGATTCCCGCCGGATCGCGGCTGCTTGATCTGGATGAGATCAGGAATCTGGTCGCGCCGTTCGATGAAGCGAGCTTGATCTATCCGTGGATGAACGCCGATCCGCGAGTGGAAGCCCTGTATCGCCGTGTCCAAGAAGTGATCCGCAAGGGAGTTGCAAATGGTGACTCGCGTGCCTCGATATTCAATTGCCTGTGGGAGGCTGCGGCACAAGCGCGGGGGATAACCGCGCGTACTCCCGCGCCGCTCGCGCTTTCAGGCTCGCCCATTCCGCATTTGACCGAGCCCTGGTATTGTTGCGCGGAGCCCACCGGCGATGAATTGGCCACCGTGAGTTGGGCCGAGGCGCAGGTGTAAGCGGCCTGAGCGCCAGCGTCGTCTTACTGCGGGCAAAATTAGGCATCTCAAAGGGAGCTATATTGTGAACTACGCAGGTGTTGCAAATGCACTGACTGAAGGCTTGGGCTTGACTCATCCGCCCATCGGTGTAGCCTTTCTGGAGGAACCGCCGGCAGGGATACCGCGTTATGACAAGGCCGTCCCGGCGGCTTGCGCTTTTTGGAAGGCAGCGCAAACATCGTTGTTTTATGCGACGGCTGAAGACCACTACCATTGCCCCATTGGCACTATCACCCAAGGCTTTAAGCCTCCGGATGAGGTCATGCAGGAAGGGATGGCGTTAATTGGGGAAATGGGCAAGATCCGGTATTTCGAAGCGGCGGAGGTTGGCAGCGTGCCGGTGGTTGAAAAGCCTCACAGCGTAATTGTTTACGGGCCGCTGAGCCGCTTTGGCGCGGTCACTCCCGATCTTGCTCTGGCGCTGTGCACTCCGTTCCAGGCCATGCTGCTTTCGGAAGCCGCGGGCGCGGTCGAGTGGCGCGGCCGTGGGAAAGAATCGCACATCTTCGGTCGACCGGCTTGCGCGGTGATTCCGAGCGCTTTGAAGGACTCGGCAACCTCCACGAGCCTTGCCTGCATGGGCGCGAGGACTTTCGCGGGGATCGCGGAGAACGAAATGATCGTGGCCATTCCGGCTGAAGAGTTAACAAGACTGGAAGGGGGATCGTCCGTGATCCTCCGGGCGAACTCCGAGATGCGGAAGTTTTACCAAGGCCACCAGTCCCGCTTCGCTGCGGTGTAGTGGTTCACTAAGATGTTTAATGAAGATTCATCGTTCATCGCCGCGGCCGGTCGGTAAAAACGCTCTCCGGCTGATGATCCTGTGCTCCACGACAGGATACCAGACGAGGGCCTTTGCCGAGGCCGCGTCTGCAATGGGCCTTGATGTGCCATTCGGAAGCGACCGCTGCCACGTCCTGGACGACCCGTGGCAGGACGGCGCTCTTCCTCTTCGTTTCGAGCGGCCCGATGAATCCGCTCAAAAAGTGGTCAATTACGCGCGGCTAAACCCTCTGGATGGCATTGTGGCGCTCGGTGACCGCACCGTTCCGGTGGCCGCGCGCGCCTGCGCGCTGCTCAATCTACCCTGTCATTCACCCGAGGCGGCCGATATTTGCCGCGACAAATACCGGTCGCGTGTGCGTCTGCGAG
>JBOGJT010000331.1:0-4827 GCA_050745065.1 Terriglobia bacterium | reverse complement strand
CGGTGAGCGTCGCCAGGATGCGGCTGTCGGCCACGCTGAGGATCGGGGGAGAATCCACCAAGACGAAGTCAAAGTCCGCGCGCAGCTTCCTCAGCAGATCGCCGGTCGTATGCGACGAAAGGATTTCCGCCGGATTAGGAGGAATCGGGCCGCACGGAATCACGCTCAGATTGGGTATGCCGGGCACAGGCAGGAGCGCGTCTGCCAGCTCCACGTGTCCCGTAAGGCATTGAACAAATCCAGGCTTGTTGTCCACGCCGGCAGCGCGGTGGCAGGCCGGACGCCTCATATCGCAATCAACCACAACGACCCGGGTGTTGAGGCTGGCGAGTGTTGCGCCCAGATTCAGCACCGTCGTCGTCTTACCCTCGCTCGGGAGCGCACTGGTAATGAGCAGAAGCTTTGGCACCGGGCTGGCTGAAAGTAGAATCGACGTGCGAAGAGACCGGAAGGCTTCCGCAATATCCGGCGCGGTCTGAATGGCAGGCGCGTGATGTCCGTTCCCATTCGTGCTCACCGGAATCAGACGTTGCTCCACCCCGTCTCCGTCATCAAGAAGATGCGCGCCGTTGCCGTTCAACGCAAACTTCGGCAGAATGCCCAGCGATGGTAGGCGAAGCAAGCGCTCCACGTCGTCTGAGGATTTCAGCGTCTTGTCCAGGTACTCCTGGAAGAAGGCCAGTCCCACACCCAAACCCAGACCCAGAATCAGGCCCAGCGCAAGGTTCAACATGATGCGAGGCTTAACGGGACCCTTCGGTACGACGGCCGTGTCGACGATCCGGATGTTGCTGGCGCTCAGGCCGGCGGACACCTGCGCCTCCTTCATGCGCTGCAGCATGCCCTGATAAAGCTGGGCATTAGAGTCCACCGCCTGCCTCAGAATGTCGTATTGCACGCTCTTCCGGGCGATGTCATTCATCAATTTCCTTTGTTCATCAATCGCCTGGGAGAGATACTTGACGCGATGCTGGGACGAGTTGTATTCGTCCTGAATGTTGTGCACAATCGCCGCTTTTTGCTTATCGATCTGCTTCTGCATGCCCGCGATTTGCCGCTGCATCTCGCGCGCCTTCGGGTAATTCGGTTTCACCCACGAGGTAATTTCCGCGTATTTCGCCGTATCGTCAGCCAATTTTTCTTCCAAGTTCTGGATCAACGCGTTCGAGAGCACGCCCGGCAGGTCTTCGGTCTTTCCCTGTTTAACCAGGCTGTAGAGGCCCTCCTGCTGAAACATATCGCCCTGGGCTTTCGAATATTCCGTCAGAAGGTCCTGCATGCGAGCCGCCGCCAGGTTCTGCTTGTCGGTGACGTAGAGGATGTTGTGGGATTGCGCGTAAGCTTGGAGGGCGTTTTGCGATTTCTCCAGTGCGGCTTGCAAATCAACGAGCTTTCCCTTAAGCCAGTTGGAAGCAGACGTGGTCTCCTGCCATTTCACATCAAGGTTCTGCTGGATGTAGGTCTGGGCAATTTTATTGGCAACGCGTGCGGCAATCTGAGGACTGTAAGAATCAAAGGACAACTGCACCAGGTTGCTCCGCCTGACCGGGCTGATGTCCAAAAAATTCTGCGTGTGCGCCACGCTGTTCCGGTAATACGTCGAGTTGATGTCCGGGTTGGGGTCTGTGCTTTTCGGCAGCACCTTGGGCGTGCTGTGGATCAACCCAAAAATCCCGCGCGACGTATAAAACTCGGGAATGCGGTAAAGCTGCAGGTCATCGACCACTTGCTGGGCCAGCGTCCTGCTCTTCAGGATTTTGTACTGCGTTTCGAGGTAGGCATCCACGTCCACCGGGTTGACGCTTACAACCTCCTTGAAATTCACCACGCTGGGCGGCTCAGGGTCGATTTCAACGAGAACCTTGCCTTGATAAACGGGTTTTTCCTTCAGCGTGCCAATGGCGACCGTGGTGAACACAACCACCAGGCAGGCGAGCACCACCCATCGCCGCTTGAGAATGATTGCCCAGTAATCCAGAAGATGTGGGACCTCTTCCGGCGAGACATCCACAATCGGCTGCGCGTCGAAGGCTTGCAACCTGTTTTGCGAAAGCTCGTCAAAGGGCAGACTGGGTTGCCGGCGTTCGAGTTCATCCATAAAATTCCTTTTGCGCGCGGGCACGGCTAAAGTGCCTGAGCGGTCCCTACGCCAGTGCCGGCGGCCTGTGGCCGCGTGTCGTCCGTTGTACACGCCGCAAGACGTGCGTGCGCATGATAGATCTCAGGGGGCGACGTAAGTTTACAGGGTCAGTCCCCACGCAAGCGCTACAGACCCCGCCAGATCACCAGGCCGCTCACGGTGGATAGCGCGGTGCCCATGCCAGAACTCGCAAAGGCCTTCGTCACGCTGCTCGGTACCACCAAGATGTCGTTCGCGGTGAGAACCGGATCCTTCATCTTGCCCTTCATAATCTTGCCGAGGTTGATGGGGGTAATCTGCCTGGTTCCATCCGGTAGCGTATGAATAATCTCATCGTGCTTGGTGTTGGACCCCGGGCGGAACCCTTGTGCAAGGGCTAACGCTTCAAGGGCCGTCAGGCTGTCACGATCTTCCAAAGTGAACCCGCCCGACTTCATGACATTGCCTACGACGTAGACGATTCCCGCCTTGCTGATCGTAATGGTGTCAAACGGTTTGATATCGATGTTAAGGGCGCTGTCATGCGAATACAACAATCGCCCCAAATCAACTTTGACCTGATCGGGCGCGAGTACCGTGATCCCTTCGACCGGCTTCAGACCAGCGAAGCCAGATTTTCGCGTGATGTAAGCCCATCGCCCCGCTGGAGCCCCGCCTTGCACGTTTCCCGTCGCGGTTCCGGGCATATTCACGCCGCCGGCGATGGCGAGAACCTGGATGAGCGTCCGCGGCCCCGGCAACTGGTAAAGACCGGGCTTCGCCACAGCGCCCACAACCGAGATGGGATTCGAATGAAATTGCCTGATGAAAACGGTAACGTGGGGATCCTCCAGATACGTTTTGCCCCACTCTTTCTGCAACTCATCACGCAACTGGCTGGTGGTAAGTCCTGCGGCCTTCACCCGGCCCAACAGTTTCACCGTAATGCTGCCGTCATTTTCCACGCGAACCGTCTCGGTCATCTCCGGCAAATTGAAGACGGTGATGGTGAGGACGTCCTCTGGTCCAAGTTTGTAATCGGGGCCGATCATCCCTCCGCCCTCGATATCCTGACCGGTGGGCCCAGCTCCGTTTATATCCGTGGCTTGCACGCCAGCCCCTGCATCCTGATCTTGAGCGGCGTTCGAATCCTGCTGCATAACTCCGGTCGAGTTAGGGTCACTGTCGTCCTGCCCGCGAAGAGGCCTCCCCATTAAAAAAATACACACCATCAAACCCGCAAGCAGGCAAATTAGTCTAAAATGCAGCTTCATAGGTCCCTCGGTAGATTAACAATCGGGGCTCGTGGTCATATTAGAGAGGGTCCGGCTATCACGTTTTTGCAGTTCGAAGCAAAACAACCTCGTAAAGTATTGAAGTTAAACGAGTCGGGCCTTATTGTCAAGGTGAGTCTTATCAGGTTTAACTCAGCCTTGTGTTGAAGCACGAGAAACAGCCCTGGGTTGGAAACCCGCCAACGGCTGCTGCGTCGTGATTCGATAAGGAGGTAGTCTTGCTGACCTTTCATAACATCATTGCGGGATGTGAAGGTGGCGATGCGGCCGCCTGGCGGGCGTTCGTAATCGGCTACACACCCGTCATCCAACGCCTAACGGCCGTTTATCTCCCTACCGCAAATAATCCGGATGAGTTATGGAAGGACACGCTGCGTGCCGTCAGCGGTGATCATTTCGCCCTGCTGAGGGGATTCGACCACCAGTCGGAGCGCGAGTTTCTAGTTGGCCTGCGAGCCTTTTACTTTGACAAGTGCTCGTCGTTGCTCGATCCATCCCTCGACACCCGGAGTTTCCCCGAACCTTCCATCGAAGGCATGGCCAGCCTCATGAAAGGTGTGCCCCTCGTGCATCAGGAGGTTCTGTTTCTAAAGCTTGCCGGCTATTCAGGCGCCACACTGGAAAAGATCTTCAGGATCACTCCTGCCGTTGCCCAGAGCAGCCTCGAACGCCTCAAGGAGACCTATTCGAAGGCTCTCGGAAACGAGACGGACCACGGATTGCTCCCCGCTGCATGGTTGAAGCTGCTACGCGGCCTTCACACGGCCCAGAGCGAAGCGTGTCCGCCGCTGCGTCTGTTCGTGCGAATTCAAGACGGGCAGATAGGATGGAATGAGAAAGACCCCGCAGAAAGCCATATCGCAGGGTGCCTGCATTGCCTTGAGCGGTGGACGGCGTTGCGGGAACTCGGCTACTGGAGGCAGGCGGTGGAACCTAAATCGCAGGCGGGGGTCGAAGAGTTTCTTTCCGTCCTTCCCGTGCATGACACGGCCAAGAAGTCAAAGCCGCTTTTCAAGCGAATTTTCGGATAGCTCCGTTCGCACGACGTTTTGGGAGGCCGCGCTCAGCACCGAAAGACGCGGGCATTGGCGCCGGCAGTACAGCGTCAGCCGCCTGCCACGACGGGCAGCTCCGTTGTGAGCTTGAAGCGCAATTTCTTGTGCGCCATCCGCAGTGCCCTCTCCACCCATTCAGGCGATTTGCCCCGCGCGAAGATAAAGCCCGGATAGCTGCAGCCCTCCGGAAAGGGAATCATCCGCTGCGTGGGCTTGATTGTGATGACGATATCCTCGACCCCTGGCGTTGCGCGTGCCTCGTCCAGGCCCTCGACGTCCTGAAAGATTCCTCCCTCTTTAATCGGAATCATCATGACCCCTGCGGCCAAGTCCTCGCGCAGCACCGGGTGAATATCCA
>JBOGJT010000330.1:0-12513 GCA_050745065.1 Terriglobia bacterium | reverse complement strand
CCGGCTCAATGCCCGTGGTGTCACAATCCATCATGAAGCCGATGGTGCCCGTGGGTGCGAGCACCGTCACCTGAGCGTTGCGATAGCCATGCTTCATGCCGCTCTGCAGGCATTCATCCCAAACCTTTTTCCCCGCGTCGGCGAGGGCCTCGGGCACGTTGCGCGGGTTCACGGCGCTCACGGCGTTGCGGTGCATCGAAATCACTTCGAGAAACGGGTCGCGGTTCACCGCGTATGCGGCGAACGGCCCCACCTCTGCGGCGATACGCGAGGAAGTCAAATACGCCTGGCCGTGCATCACCGCCGTAATCATGGCGGCAAAATCGCGGCCCGCGTCCGAATCATAAGGTAAGCCGTTGGCCATAAGCATGGCGCCCAGGTTGGCGTAGCCCAGGCCGAGCGGGCGGAAATCGTGCGAGTTGCGCGCGATCTTTTCCGTGGGATAGCTCGCGTTATCCACGATAATTTCCTGCGCTGCCGTCACCACATCGACCGCGTGGCGAAAGCCCTCCACGTCAAACTTCCCGTCGCGGGTCTGAAACTTCATCAGATTGAGCGACGCCAGGTTGCAGGCTGAGTCGTCGAGGAACATGTATTCGCTGCAGGGGTTCGACGCGTTGATCCGCGCCGTAGCCTTCGACGTGTGCCACTTATTGATCGTGGTGTCGAACTGCATGCCCGGGTCGCCGCACTGCCAGGCGGCCTGAGAAATCTTGTTCATCAAGTCGCGGGCGCGATAAGTCTGGAGCGGCTCGCCGTTGGTCACGCGCCGTGTCACCCAGTCCTGGT
The DNA here is from genome assembly GCA_050745065.1 of Terriglobia bacterium. Classification (GTDB taxonomy): domain Bacteria; phylum Acidobacteriota; class Terriglobia; order UBA7540; family UBA7540; genus RH2-MAG17b. Next base: position 11,724 of record JBOGJT010000330.1, on the reverse strand, counting down.
CATTCACCACCGCCTTCATAAAATCGTCCGTCACGCGCACGCTGTTATTGGCGTTCTGGAAAAAGATGGAGCTGTAGGCCTCGCCATCCAGAGACGAGTCGTATCCGGCGTCCACCAGCGTCCAGGCCTTGCGCTCTTCTTTCGCTTTGCACTCAATAAAATCCACAACGTCAGGATGATCGATGTTCAGGATCACCATCTTGGCCGCGCGCCGCGTTTTTCCGCCGCTCTTGATGACCCCGGCGAACGCGTCGTAACCCTTCATGAACGAAAGCGGCCCCGAGGCGATGCCCCCACCCGAGAGAGTTTCGATGGACGAGCGGATGGGCGAGAGGTTCGTGCCCGTTCCCGAACCCCACTTGAAGAGCATGCCTTCGGTCTTCGCCAGCGTGAGAATGCTTTCGAGATCGTCGCTCACGGAGTTGATGAAGCACGCCGAGCACTGCGGATGCCGGTAAGCCTCCGTTTCCTTCTTCACCTCGCTCGAGGCCGCATCCCAGTACCATCCGGTGCCCTTGGAGCTTCGCTGGTACTTGTGCCACAGGCCGCAGTTGAACCATACGGGCGAGTTGAACGCCGCCTTCTGGCGCACCAGCAGGTGCGTGAGCTCGTCGCAGAAAGCCTGCGCGTCCTCCGGGCCGCGGAAATAACCGCCGTCAACGCCCCACCCGGCAATCGTATCCGCCACCCGGCTCACCAATTGCCGCACGCTCGTTTCCCGCTCCGGGGTACCTAGCTTTCCGTGGAAATATTTGGAGGCTACGATGTTCGTAGCCGTCATGGACCAGCCTTTCGGAGCCTCGACGTCGCGCTGCTCGAAGATCGTCTTCCCCTTCTCATTCTGAATCGACGCGGTCCGCAGCTCCCAGGCCACCTCGTCAAACGGATGAACGCCAGCCTTGGTGAAAAACCGTCTGAAAGTGACGCCGCGCTTGATTGGAGCTACGCGGGAGCCAGACTCAGTTAATAACGCAGAAGTAACCTCACGCTCGGCCATAAAACCCTCCACCCATTCTAAATTAGATGAACAATTCCTCTTGCGGGTTAACACCCTCCGCGGCGCGGAGACGATTTCGAGAACGCATGCACTCAAGCCCACCCAACCACAAAACCCAAAGCGGTTTGGGTTTCGCGCTGTCGAGAAATGTAGCGCTCGGATTGGGCCATGTCAAGCGGAAAAAATACCACATCTTGTGGTATGTTGGCTTGGCACTCCTAGATGTTGGGTAAGTTGTTTTCTTTGTTTTAGATAGTTTCAACGGTTATGCCTGTTGCGAAGAGCCGGCGGCATTTTCTTCCGAGAATCCACACAGAACGACGCAGCGCGGTTTGAGCCATGCGTCAAACCGTACATTTCCGGTTCCAGATTTAAGTTTCGAAAATTGGCGTTTCGGGACGAAGGCGGTCTGCGTTGGCCAAACCAAATTTCCCGAAAGCATCGCGGGATAAATTTGGAGATGTCGTCATGGCAGAAACACCAGAAAAGGCTCGCGGCTTCGCCGCTGGCTTTTGACTTCGCGGCAAGCAGGATATGGTGCTGAGCAGGACGCGGCGTTGTAAAACCCCCGGCGCGCTAAAATCATCAGACGGATGTAACCGACGCAGCACCCATTACGTACCACAGTCTAGGGGAGTACTGGTAGGGCCGTGAAGGAACATAGGGGAGGAACGCGTTCAATATGAAGATTGTTGGAAAAGCCACGTCCTCGCCGCTGGCTCGGCGCGGTGCGGTGGCAAGTGCGTGTCTCGTGCTGGCTCTGTTGGGACTGACGCTCCTTCCTGCGTGCTCCAGCAAATCCGCCGCCGGAGACACCGTCAAGCCTGCGGCGAGGCCGCCCGTGCCCGTGCTGACCGGCGTGGTGACGCAGGAAACGGTTCCGGTGGTCGTGAATGTCATCGGAGCGGGTGAAGCCTATTCAACCGTATCGGTGAAGTCTTTGGTGCAAGGTGAGGTGCAGAAGGTTTATTTCCGGCAGGGCCAATACGTGCGCAAGGGCCAGCTCCTCTATTCGATTGATCCGGACCCGTTCGAAGCAGCGCTGGCGCAAGCCCAAGCTACGCTGGCCAAGGACCAAGCGCAGTTGCAGTTTGCCCAGGCGCAAGATCAACGCAATTCGGACCTATACAAGCAAGGCATTGTTTCGAAGGACCAATTCGACCAGTATCATTCCACCGCTGCGCAGGTCGAGGCCGCCGTACGCGCCGACCAGGCAGCCGTGGATACGGCGAGGATACAGCTCGGCTATTGCACCATCCGCTCTCCGCTCGAGGGGCTCACGGGCGCCTTCCAGGTTGACCAGGGGAACCTTGTGAAGGTGAACGACGTGCCGATGGTTGTTATCAACCAGATTGAACCTATTTACGTGAGTTTTTCCGTGCCGCAACAGTATTTGCAACAAATCAAGGAGTACCAGAGGGCAAGGCCGCTGCGTGTGGAAGCGATTATCCCCCACGAACCCACTCAGCCGGAGTGGGGCACGCTCACCTTTATAAACAATACGGTGGACGCAGCCACCGGCACGATTATGCTGAAAGGAACCTTTCCGAATCCGCAGCGGCGCCTTTGGCCGGGAGAATTCGTGAATGTGGTCTTGAACCTCTCCAGTCAGCCGAACGCCGTCGTCGCGCCCTCGCCCGCCGTACAAACGGGCCAAAAGGGACAATACGTTTACGTGGTCGACTCGAACCATACGGTATCATATCAGCCCGTCAAGGTGGGCTCCGTCTACCAGGGAAAGACGGTAATCGAAAGCGGATTGCAGCCAGGCGAAACCGTCGTGACCGACGGCCAGATGCTGTTGTATCCCGGAGCGAAGATTGTGGTGAAGACAGGGTTGTGAAGGGAAGCTTTCAGCTTACAGCGATCAGCTGTTAGCTGGAAACGTCCGCGGAGTTTCACCGCACACCCCCTGCATCGCAAAGGCTTAAGGATGAAAATACGGCGAAGCGCGCAGCATGACAAGGTTTTTGCTGATAGCGGATGGCTGACGGCTTTGTTCTGGAGTTGCGCAAGGTACGTTCTATGAATATTTCCGAGCTTTTCATACGCCGGCCGATCATGACCACCCTGGTCAGCATTGGCATTGTGATTTTCGGCGTTTTCGCCTACCGCTTGCTTCCCGTCAGCGATCTGCCCAACGTCGACTATCCTACGATTCAGGTTAGCGCATCCCTGCCCGGCGCAAGTCCGGAGACGATGGCCTCGGCCGTAGCCACTCCGCTTGAGCGGCAGTTTTCGACGATCGCCGGCTTAGACACGATGACGTCCACGAGCTCGCAGGGCAACACGTCCGTAACCTTGCAGTTCGACCTGAGCCGCAACATTGACGCTGCGGCGCAGGACGTCCAGGCCATGATCACCGCCGCCAGCGGCCAGCTTCCGACGGGCATGCCAAGCCCTCCCACCTTCCGAAAAGTGAACCCGGCAGAGCAGCCGGTGATTTACCTGGCGGTCTATTCGGACGTACTCCCCATTTACGAAGTGGATGAGTACGCCGAGACGACCATGGCCGAGCGCATCTCCATGATCAGCGGCGTGGCGCAGGTGCAGGTTTACGGCGCGCGCAAGTATGCGGTGCGCGCCCAGCTCAATCCCAAAGAGCTCGCGGCGCATAATATCGGCCTGGACGAAGTAGCCGCCGCCATCCGAAGCGCCAACGTGAACTTGCCCATCGGCAATCTCAATGGAAGCCACAAAGCGTATACCGTGCAAGCCAACGGCCAGTTGATGGACGCTGCGGCCTACCGGCCTCTGGTGGTGGCTTACCGGAACGGCGCCCCGGTGCGCTTGGACCAGCTTGGCCAGGTGATAAACGGCGTTCAAGAAGACAAGGTCACGAACTGGTACAACGGCCACCAAGCGATGGTGCTCGCCGTTCAACGGCAGCCAGGTACGAACACGGTGAACGTGGTGCAAGCGGTCCGGGACCTTCTACCGACGTTTGAGCAGGAAATTCCGCCCTCCATTCATCTGAGCATCCTCACCGACCGCGCCCAGGATATCAAGGCGTCGATTCACGACGTGAAGTTCACCCTCTACCTGGCGATCGCGCTGGTCATCCTGGTGATCTTCCTCTTCCTGCGCAATCTCTCGGCTACGGTGATTCCCAGCCTGGCCTTGCCCATGGCCATTATTGGCACGTTCTCGGTGATGTACCTCCTGGGCTACACCATTGATAACTTGTCCATGATGGCCTTGGTGCTCTCGGTGGGCTTTGTTGTCGATGACGCTATTGTCATGCTGGAGAACATCGTCCGGCACGTGGAGATGGGCAAGAGCGTGTGGCAAGCCTCGCTCGAAGGCTCGAAGGAAATCAGCTTCACCATTCTTTCGATGACGCTCTCGCTCACCGCCGTTTTCATCCCCATCCTTTTCATGAGCGGGATGATCGGCCGACTGCTGCACGAATTTGCTGTCGTCATCATGGTGGCGATCCTGGTCTCCGGCTTCGTCTCGCTCACTCTGACGCCCATGCTGTGCAGCCGCTTTATTCACGCTCACGGGCACGACCGGCACGGCCGCGCGTACAACGCGGGAGAATCCGCGTGGAACTGGTGCTCGGGTATCTACGATTGGAGCCTGAAGATCGTCCTTCGCCACCGCCTGATCACGCTGCTAGGATCTTTCGTGCTGATCGCCGTCACCGCCTACATCTTCATCATCATCCCCAAGGGCTTTTTACCCAGCGAAGACTCCGGCAATATCATCGGCTTCACCCTGGCGCAGCAAGGGATCTCCTATGACTCGATGACCAAGCACCAGCAGGCCGTGGCGGCCATCTGCAAGGCAAATCCCAACGTAGAAAACATCATGTCATTCTCGGGTGTGGGTGGACCAAGCCCAGGAGGGAATGGCGGCTTGGTGTTTATGCACCTCAACCCGCACCCGCAGCGCAAGGTCACCACTGACCAGGTGATCGCGCAACTGCGGCCAAAGCTGGCCCAAGTCCCCGGCGTCCTCACGTTCCTGCAAAATCCGCCTCCCATTCAGATTGGCGGCCATTTGACCCGCGGGTTGTACCAATACACCCTGCAAAGCCCCAACACGGACGATCTTTACAAGCAATCCGCGATCTTTGAGGGTCAGATGGCTCGGCTGCCGGACTTACTGGACGTGAACAGCGACCTGCAGATGAGCAATCCGCAGGCCAACGTGGTGATTGACCGTGACAAGGCGGCCACGCTGGGCGTAACGCCAGCGCAAATCGAGACGGCGCTCGCGATTGCATTCGGTGACAATCAGGTCTCAACGATTTACGCGCCGCAGGATGAATATTGGGTCATCGCTGAGCTCATGCCGCAGTATCAGTCGGGCCCCGAAGATCTTTCCGAGCTCTACGTGCGGTCCTCGAATGGCAGCCTGGTTCCTTTGAGCGCGGTTTCCCAAGTCACGGAAAACCTGGGACCGCTCGCGGTGAACCACACGGGGCAGCTTCCCTCGGTCACCATTTCGTTTGACCTTAAACCCGGCGTCTCGCTCTCGCAAGGAGTGAGCGAGGTCGAGCAGCTTGCCCATAAGGCGCTGCCCGCCGGTATCACAACCAGCTTCCAGGGTACGGCGCAGGAGTTTGAGCAATCCATCGGAAGCCTGGGATTCCTGCTGATCATCACCATTGTGGTGATCTATATCCTGCTCGGTGTGTTGTACGAAAGCTTCATTCATCCCATTACGATCCTCTCGGGTTTGCCCGCTGCCGGTCTGGGAGCGCTGTGGTGCCTGATGCTGTTCAAGATGGATCTTGATCTTTACGGCTTCGTGGGCCTCATCATGCTGATTGGCATTGTCAAGAAGAATGCCATCATGATGATTGACTTCGCGCTGGAGGCAGAGCGCAAAGAAGGAAAGAGCACCCATGATGCGATCTACCAGGGCTGCCTGATCCGCTTCCGGCCTATCATGATGACCACCGTGGCGGCGTTTGTGGGTACTCTGCCCATCGCCGTCGGCTATGGCGCCGGCGGGCGAGCGAGGCAACCCCTGGGCGTTGCCGTGGTCGGCGGCCTCGTGATCTCCCAGCTCATCACGCTCTACATCACGCCCGTTTATTACACCTACCTCGATTCGTTCGCGCGCTTCGTGGGCGGAATATTTGGCGGAGGCCGGAAGGAGCGCCAGGGCGAGCTCGGGCTCACAGAATCACCGGAAGTGTTAGCCCACCAGTAGCGGATGCCGCACGCCGGGCAACGAGCCGCTTGCGGTATAATGATCTTCGCACCCGCGCAGGTTAAAACCCGCGACGAATCCTCAGCGACCCGCACTCGTTGCCTTGCGGCTTCGACGCATCAAGCCGGAAGGAAAAAGCGAGGGTGTAGGGGCGCTGCTTGCCGCGCCCAACGTCCAAGGGCGCAGCCGAGCAGCGCCCCTTCGAGGAACTCCGCGCGGCACGCCTTTCTCAACGAGGCGCTACGGGAATTTTTATGACGGACCCCATGTCGCTTCGTAGCCCCCGCAAGGCATGAACCACACCCCCCCATCAAATCAGTCCGGCCAGGACCGCGCGCTGTTTCCCCATATTTTTGCGGCGCTCGTCTTTGCGGTCCTCATCACTCTGGGTGGAACTAGACCTGGCGTGGCGCGCTCCGCGACCCCGTCCATCTTGTCCCTGCAGTATCATTTGCTGCTCCTTCGCCCCTCGACGCACCTCATCAATGTGGCCATCGACGTGGGCAACGTCAAGGACCGCGCGCTCGATTTTGTGATGCCCGCGTGGGCTCCTGGCCGTTACGCCGTCTATAACTTCGCCAAAGATGTGCAGCAGTTCCAGGCTACAGGAGCAAACGGCCAGCCCTTGGCTTGGACGAATACCGACAAACAAACCTGGCAGGTGGATGCGCGCGGGGCCGGCGGCGCCCTCACCGTGCGTTACCGCGTTTATGCCAATACGCTTACCGGCAGCTTCGCTCAATTTGGTCCAGCGCACGCCAATATCAACGGAGCGGGCGTTTACATGTACGTTGCCGGACATAAACGCGATCCGCTTTCGTTGGTGGTTCAAACACCGGCCGCCTGGGGAAAGGACGCGAAGATTTACAGCGGCTTTTCTCTTTTCACTTCGCAAACCAGGTTTCGGGCGCCCAATTACGATCGCCTGATTGACACGCCGATGGAAGTGTCGGCGCACGACGTGGAGCAGAGCTTTATCAGCCACGGGAAGACGTTCCGCGTGGTGGTTCACGCACTCGGCGCCGGAACCGAAACGCCTGCACAGTGGACCGCGAAACTTACGGGCGATATCGAGAAGATTGTGGATTCAGAAATGTCGATGATGCCGGACCCCGATTTTGCCAACTACACGTTTCTCGTGCACGTGTCTCCGTTCATTACCGAAGGCGATGGGATGGAGCATCTCAACTCCACCGAGATCATCGTGTGCGGCGTTCCGGACGGTGACACGATGGCCGGCGCGGAGCTTGACGCGGCGCACGAATTCTTCCACCTCTGGAACGTGAAGCGGCTGCGTCCTGCCGCGCTTGGGCCCTTCGACTACACGAAGGAGAATTACACGCGTTCGCTGTGGTTTGCGGAGGGGCTCACCCAATATTATTCCTATGTTCATCTGCGCCGCGCCGGCCTATGGAGCCGTCAGGACTTTCTTGATCACCTGGCAGGTGAAGTCCAGACGCTCGAGGATGAGCCGGGGCGCTTCATGATGTCCGCCGAGAGCTCGAGCTTTCACGCCTGGTTTTACGACCGCGCGCCTCAGATGCAGCAGACGAATTTTGTGAACTCCACCATCTCGTATTACAACAAAGGCGCCCTGCTCGGCATGCTGCTCGACCTCGAAATCCGCGAACGGACGGGGGGTAGGAAGAGTTTGGATGACCTGATGAGATTCATGTACAACAAGTTCTACGTGAACGCCCCGGCCGCCACTTACTACCTGCCGGGGCGCGGTTATATGGAACAAGATATTCTCGCGGCGCTGAAGGCGGTTTCCGGAACGGATTTCAGCGGTTTCTATACGCGCTACATCACGGGCACCGAAGAGCTTCCCTATGAGCGCGTTCTGGCGGCGGCGGGAATGACCCTGCAAGTCTCCACCGCTCCCGATGCCGCGCCGTCTCTCGGGATTCTCGGCCAGCCTGTGGATGACGGAATTTGCATTATGGCGGTGAGGCCGGGCACGGCGGCGGATCGGGCAGGGCTAAGCCGGGGTGACGTTCTGATTTCGGTAGATCAGTTACCGCTGTCGACAGGTTCGCTCACCACGCGGCTGAAGATGTATCCGCCGGGGGCGGTGGTTCCGTTCACGGTGCAGCGGCTGGGCGAGCGCATCACGGTTGAAGTAAAGCTTGGCCCGCCCGTGGCTGACGATTATTCGCTAGAGGTGAATTCCGCAGCGACGCCGGAGGAAGCTCAAATCCGCGATGGGTGGCTAGGGAAATAGCGATCACCCGGCACGCGCGAGAAATAGGCAGTAACCGGCTCGCTGATGGCCGGGCACGGATCCCGTGATTAGGTCAGCCGCAGGTTGCGGAGGTAGCGATAGCTTTGCTTAATCGCCACGAGGGGCGAGCCATCGCAGCGGTCCTGCTCGACGAAAATATACTTCGCCCCGGCCAAATGGACGTGAGAGAAAATGCGAGGCCAGTCAATCCGCCCCTGTCCCACGGGGACGAAGGGGTTTACGCCGCGGCCGGGGAATTCGCGCGGGTTCACGGTGATACCTTTCCGCAAATCTTTGATGTGAAGCAAGGGGAAGCGGCCGGGATAGCGACGCCACCAACGGATCGGATCCTGCTGCGAGTAAGTGGCCCAGAAAATGTCCATCTCCATGTTGACGAGGGAGGGTTCGCACTCTGTCAGCAGGATGGTATAGCCGTTGGTGTTGCCGGCGAGCGGCTCAAATTCACGGATGTGGTTGTGATAACAGAACTCGACGCCGGCAGGGCGGGAAAGCTTGCCGCATTCGTTGAACAGAGCGGCTAACCGCTTCCACCCGTCCACCGTGAGGTGGTTCGTCATGCTGGTTCCGGTGTAACGCAGCCCGAGAGAGTGAGCCTGTTCGACGAATGGCTTCCAATCCTCCACCGTTTTGGGCAAAGGAAAATGCGCTCCGATGGCTTTGAGGCCGGCCTGCCGCAAGTAGGATTCCAGAGTTGCGGGAGGAAGATGGGGCGGCAAAAAGGCTGCCAACTCGACCGTCGTATATCCTGCAGCGGCCACGTCCTTCAGGGTTTGCAGGGGATTCTTGGCGTAAAGGCCACGCACCGTATAGATCTGCAGCCCGATGGGTCCGGGCCACGCCAGCCGTCCTGCCGCTAATGCCTTGCCCGCCATCCCTCCCCCAGCAAGGCCAGCCAATGCGGTGCGCAAAAAATCGCGACGTGTTGTCATTCGGGGTCCTCTTGAGTTTTGTGGGTCAAGCCGTATAACTATTCCGCGGTGATCGGGAAGCGCCGGATTCTACCGACTATCCGGCCGCGCCGCCGCTGCAACGCGCCTACGTGTGCTCGTCGGGGTGCTGACAGCCGGGGAAACTTGAAAAATAGACTTGGCCGGTCCATCCCATCGATTTCATTCCTGGCTCTGAAGAAAAGTACGCGCCGCTGACCCAGTGCTTCAGGTTCTCAAAATGATCGCGCAGCGTCAGGCGCCGCTCCGCAGTGGTTTCGTGGGTGTTCGGACCGAGGATGTGCTCGTGGCCGGCTTTGCCCAGATCAGAGCCAGACTTTTCCGTAGACGCCACAGTCAATACCTGGTTTTGCTGGCCCTCCGTCAGGTCTTTGAACGGGCGCTGAAAATTCGTGAGCGAGTATGCCTCGAACGCGGAGAGGGAATTCACGAAGCGTTTTTGCTCGTCGAGCGAATCAACGCTCAACAGTAAATCCACAAAGCGGTTCACCTGAGCGCCGGTTGAACCAGGGATGATGCGCTCCGCGAGGACTATGAAGGTTTCATTTTGGTGCGGATCGAAAAACAAGGGTGACCAGTTCTTGTCCGCAGCAGCCGCCTCGGCGCGCTGCATGGTGGAATCGCTCATCGTGTGCTTGTGAACAGGATGAGCCGCGGCCAAGCCGGGCACGGCGGCGATTGCCGTGCCCGCGGTCATTGCGGTGGCTAGCCGGCGCACCATCTCGCGGCGATTCATTCCCGTGTGCGGCGCCGATTCGGTGTTTCCGCTTTGTGGCGTGGCATCGGGTGTGTTTTCCATTTGCGGGTTCCCTTCGTGGTTGCGAACTCGGGAAAAATATTATCACCCGCTGGCGCCGCCAGCAAGCAGATTATTGGGTCATCCGCAGTGCCTCAGCAGGGGTGAAAAATAAACAAACGCTGGCAAAGACGCTAACCCGGGATTATTTATGAAGTTCGGCTCGACAGTCAGGAGGGCACGGCCGGTTTTTAAGATTGGGCCGTGCCGTTAAAAGGCGCCGTAGATTTCTTTGTCTTGCCGGATGAGCGGCTCATTATAACGAGCCGCTCATCCGGCAATACAAACGGAATAGAATGATGCACGCTTTCGGCGGGGTTAAAACCCCGCCCTCCTGACCATTCATGAATAGTCCAAGTTAAGACCCATGTGACGAGCCGCGGCCACCGCGCCGGCTTTTCCCTGCGGCGGACAAAATTAGGCATCTCAAAGGGAGCTACATTGTGAATTACTCAGGTGTTGCAAATGCACTGACTGAAGGTTTGGGCTTGGCTCATCCGCCCATCGGGCTAGCCTTTCTGGAGGAACCGCCGGCTGGGATACCGCGTTATGACAAGGCCGTCCCGGCGGCTTGCGCTTTTTGTAAGGCAGCGCAAACATCGTTGTTTTATGCGACGGCTGAGGACCACTACAATTGCCCGATCGGCACTATCACCCAAGGCTTTAAGCCTCCCGATCAGGTCATGCAGCAAGGGATGGCGTTAATCGGGGAAATGGGCAAGATCCGGTATTTCGAGGCGGCGGAGGTTGGCAACGTGCCGGTGGTTGAAAAGCCTCACAACGTGATTGTCTATGGGCCGTTGAGCCGCTTTGGCGCGGTCACTCCCGATCTTGCTCTGGCGCTGTGCACTCCGTTCCAGGCCATGCTGCTTTCGGAAGCCGCAGGCGCGGCCGAGTGGCGCGGCCGTGGGAAAGAATCGCACATCTTCGGCCGACCGGCTTGCGCGGTGATCCCGAGCGCTATGAAGGACTCGGCAACCTCCGCGAGCCTTGCCTGCGTGGGGGCGAGGACTTTCGCGGGGATCGCGGAGAACGAAATGATCGTGGCCATTCCGGCGGAAGAGTTAACAAGACTGGAAGGGGGATCGTCCGTGATCCTCCGGGCGAACTCTGAGATGCGGAAGTTTTACCAAGGCCACCAGTCCCACTTCGCTGCGGTTTAGTGGTTCACTAAGATGTTTAATGAAGATTCATCGTTCATCGCCGCGGCCCGCCGGTAAGAACGCTCTCCGGTTGATGATCCTGTGCTCCACGACAGGATACCAGACGAGCGCCTTTGCCGAGGCCGCGTCCGCAATGGGCCTTGATGTGCGATTCGGGAGCGACCGCTGCCATGTCCTGGACGACCCGTGGCAGGACGGCGCTCTTCCTCTTCGTTTTGAACGGCCCGAAGAATCCGCTCAAAAAGTGGTCAATTACGCGCGGCTGAACCCTCTGGATGGCGTCGTGGCGCTCGGTGACCGCACCGTTCCGGTGGCCGCGCGCGCCTGCGCGCTGCTCAATCTACCCTGTCATTCACCCGAGGCGGCCGATATTTGCCGCGACAAATACCGGTCGCGTGTGCGTCTGCGAG
>JBOGJT010000329.1:0-13545 GCA_050745065.1 Terriglobia bacterium | reverse complement strand
GCAACTGAGCAGCCAGGGCATCGATCTCGCGTTTGCTAGACCCAAACACGAAGTGCTCGAGGCTTCTAACACAAGCCGGCCCGCCCGCAACGTGCCGGTTATGCTTGCCGAGAAGTAAGCGCGGCGTATGGAAGCCACGGCGCGGCTTTCGCGCCGTGGCTGCGCCGCTACAGCATAGGATGGCCGTAGACTTATGTCCCCCCGTATAGTTCTCCGTCGTCTTCGCCGACTATCATACGGGACGGTCGTACCAGAGGATCATGGGCGCTTCCAACGGTACGAACGCGCCAGTCTTGCAGGGAATGACTCGGGGAGTGTAGTCCATTGCGGGGCGGGCCGCAGGAACGGACGCGGTGTAGAGGAAACCGTTCGCTGAGCCGCCCAGCCGCTCACCGCGTTTCATCGGCTGCCGGATGGGGCCGCCGCCGCCCTGCTCTTCAGCGTAAAGGTCAACGCAGGCCGTCTCCGGATCGAGTTCATGAAAATAGACCTGCGCCCGGAAAACGTATTGGCCGCCGCGCTGTTCGCAGGTGACCGAACCGAATTGCAACCTTGACCAGGACCGCACAAGTTCTCGCTGCCACCGGAGTATCTCGGCCCCGGCCTGGCCGTGGTTTGCTGCGCGGCCTTCATACGCGGCAGCCGCAGCAAGGTAATGCTTTTCGGTATACTCGCGCACCGCGCGGTTTGCCGAAAAAGCGGGCGTCAGGCGCGCCATGCTTTCCCGCATCCGGGCGACCCAACGCGACGGAATTCCCTTCGCATCGCGCGCATAGAATTCCGGCACGACTTCTTGTTCGAGGAGCGTATAAAGCGATTCCGCCTCGGCAGCGTCCCAGGCTGGATCATTGCCGTGCTCTCTTCCGTCGCCGATGGCCCAGCCCACCTCGGGTGAATAGGCTTCGGCCCACCAGCCGTCTAACTCCGAGAGATTCAGCCCTCCGTTGACGAGCACTTTCATGCCGCTCGTCCCGCAAGCCTCCCATGGACGCCGCGGCGTGTTGATCCACACATCGATTCCCTGAATGAGCTGCTCCGCCATGAGCATGTCGTAATCGCTGAGGAAGACGGCGTGTGAGCTCACTTCCGCCCGACGGATGAATCCAATCCATTGCTGAATCATTGCTTGGCCCGCGCCGTCCTGAGGATGAGCTTTGCCGGCAATAATCAGTTGCACCGGATGCTCGCGATCGCTCAAGATCCGGATCAGCCGCTCGGGGTCGTGCAGGAGCAGGTTGGGGCGCTTGTAGGTTGCGAAGCGGCGGGCGAATCCGAGCGTTAAAACACTCGGGTCGAGGATTTGCCGGGCCTGCGCAACGGCCCCGGCAGATGCGCCTTGGCCTTCCAACTGGCGCACCAACCTGCTCCGGACATACTCGATGAGAGGCCTCCGCGCTTCCACGCGCAGTCGCCAAAGGTCTGAATCGCTAACGCGGTGAAAGTCCTTTTCGAGTTCCGCCGTGGTTCCGCGCCAGCGCGCTTTCCCGCACGCCGTCTCCCAGAGATGGTCTGCCTGAGCGGAATCCCAAGTAGGCGCGTGTACGCCATTCGTAATATGAGTAACCGGAACTTCAACCCGCGGCCATCGCGGAAAAAGCGGCTGAAAGATTCTGCGGCTAACCTCACCGTGCAGCCGGCTCACACCGTTGATGGCGCCGCTGCCGCGCAATGCCAGGTACGCCATATTGAATGGCTCTGAGGAGTCGCTCCGGTCCCTGCGCCCCAAAGCGAGCAGATCCTGGAACGAAATCGAGAGTTCCTCTTCGGTGTATCTCCTGAAGTATTTTTCCATCAGTTCGGGAGCAAAACGGTCAAAACCGGCCTCGACCGGCGTATGCGTGGTGAAGAGATTTCCCGCTCGGGTAACCGTCAGGGCAAGGTCGAACGGCTGCTGGTTGTCCGCCATGTAACAGCGCGCACGCTCAAGCACCGCGAAAGCGGCGTGGCCTTCGTTGAGGTGGCAAACCTCGGGTTGCAATCCCACGGCTCGAAGCAAACGCCAGCCTCCGATCCCAAGCACCTGCTCTTGTTTCAGCCGCAGGTCTGGTCCGCCCCCGTACAACTCGCTGGTGATGCCGCGGTGCTCGGGGATGTTTGCCGGATCATTCGTATCCAGTAAATACAACTTCGTCCGGCCAATCTGAACCTGCCAGGCGCGAATCCAGAGCTTGCAGCCGGGAAAGGCAATCGTGAAACGCAGCCATTCTCCACTCGCATCGCGCACGGGCTTGATCGGCAGTTGCCCGGGGTCGTTAAACGGATAAAGCGCATGCTGCTGTCCCTGCGCATCAATTTCCTGCCGGAAATAGCCCTGTTGATACAGCAAGCCGACGCCCGTCACGGGAACGCCCAAGCTGCTTGCCGTCTTGAGCTGGTCGCCAGCCACGTTGCCCAAGCCGCCCGAATAAATCGGCAGCGCGTCACTCAACATGAACTCCATGCTGAAATAGGCGATGGTCGTAAGCCGCGAGCCAGGATGCGCCTTCTGAAACCAGCCTGCCTGCCTTGCCCCATCGCGTTTCTCCCGAAGAAGAACGTCCAGCAGCTTCTGGAACTCGGGATCGGATGTGACGCTCTGAAGCTTCTCGCGGGAGACGGCCTGCAGGACAAACCACGGGTTGTGGGTTAAGTCCCAAAGTTCAGGGGCGAGCCGCTGCCAGATTTTGTCGGCGGAATGCGTGTAAGACCAGCGCAAGTCTAACGCCATCTCTGCGAGGGAGTCAGAGGCGGGAGTCTCGGCGGGCCTTTTTGTATAGACAGGATTACTCATATCGAACGGCAGTGGTCGATCGCGCTGCGGCGCCGCCTACCTCGTGCCAATCTGGTTTTCGAGATGGTCCTGGAGCGCCACGCCGCTATTGTGTTGGTGATCATGGGAGCCGTAAATCAGCGTAACTCGACTTCCCGGCGTGGTCTCCATTGGAGGTTTCGTCAAAAGAGACGCCATGAGCGCTCCTAGCCCCTTAAGAGGCATTGATGCGGAGCAAATCCAGAATGCATTTTACCCCGCTCGCCGGAATTGTGTGTGCACAATCTTGACCGGCGGGCGGCCGGCGCTTATCCGGACCGCTCATCAGAAGTCACGCTTCGGGGGAGTGGCATGAGCCGTATTGACGGCGGTTTATCCACGGCGTCATAAGTCAGCGACGTTCGAATCTGTAGCGGCGCGCAGAGAGCGCCGCTACAGCAAATGCGCGTTGCCGACTTATGACGCTCAGTAAAAATCCCGTTGGGTGCGGTCATGCCCGCGCCGTGAGCGGTCAACTGCAGAAGGGCGTTGCGCGCCGTAAGGTATAATGAAACACGGAGGCGGAGGAAACCTCGATGGATCGCGAATCCGCGTGGATCCTGCTGTGCGAGTACACAAAGAGCGAAAGCCTGCGCAAGCATGCGCTCGCCGTCGAGGCTTGCATGCGAGCCTATGCGCGCAAGTCCGGCGACGACGAGGAGACGTGGGGAAGCGTGGGCCTCATCCACGATTTCGATTACGAGATGTATCCCGAAGCGCCGGACCATCCCCTGAAGGGCAGCGAGATCCTCAAGGAAAAAGGCTATTCCGATGACGTCCGGCGGGCCATTCTAGGCCACGCGAGCTATACCGGCGTGCCGAGGGACACTCGTCTCGCCCAGGCGCTTTTTGCCTGCGATGAGCTCGCCGGATTCATCACCGCGTGTTCACTGGTGCGCCCCGATAAAATTCAAGGTCTGGAGCCAAAGTCGGTGATCAAGCGGATGAAGGACAAGGCGTTCGCTCGCTCGGTGAGCCGGGAGGACATCCGCCTGGGCGCCGAGGAGCTTGGAATCCCGCTCGAAGAGCACATTGCCTTTTCGATCGCCGCGATGCGCGGTATAGCTGACTCGCTCGGCCTGGCGCCCGGCAAGACCGCCGTAGCGGAACCTTGAATGGGCGCCGCAACACGGCGCTCGCGCCACGCATCAAGTTTGATAGGGGCGCTGCTCGCTGCGCCCCTGCAAAGGCGGCGGCGCCGCGTACCAACCAGCCCTCACCGTCCGAGACCTGAAAATTCCACCACGAGAGAATCGATGCCAAGACCTAAACCTGTTCTTTTAATCATCCTTGATGGCTGGGGCTACCGCGCACAGCCTGACAACAACGCGATCGCGCTTGCCCGCACTCCAAATTATTCCCGGCTGCGTACCGAATATCCCTCCACGTTAATCGCAACTTCCGGTGAGCGCGTCGGCCTGCCTGAGGGGTTGATGGGTAACTCCGAGGTCGGCCACTTGAATATGGGGGCGGGCCGCGTGGTGTACCAGGAAATCACCCGAATTAACTCGAGCATACGGCGCGGCGAATTCTTTCAAAAACCGCCGCTCCTGGAGTTGATGCGCCACTCCCGCGCCCAACGCCTGCACTTGCTCGGCCTGCTGAGCGATGGCGGTGTACATTCACATCAAGAGCATCTTTACGCCTTGCTGCGCATGGCCAAAGAACAAGGCGTCGAACACGTCTTCGTGCACGCATTCATGGACGGACGCGATACCGCCCCCACAAACGGCGCAAACTACCTTGCCGCGTTGCAGCAGAAAATGCGCGAGACCGGGGTGGGCACGATCGCGACGATCACCGGCCGCTATTATGCCATGGACCGTGACAACCGCTGGGACCGCATTCAGAAGGGCTACGACGCCATGGTCAATGGGGAAGGGCATGCGGCGGCGAATGCAGTTGAAGCCGTGAAATCGTTTTACAACCAGGGCATTACCGATGAATTTATGCCGGCTATCGTCCTGACGCAGCCGGACGGCCGGCCCATCGGGAAAATTCATTCCGGCGATGCCGTCATGTTTTTCAATTTCCGCGCCGACCGCGCCCGCCAGACCACCCGCGCGTTGACGCAACCCGGCCTCAACACATTCGCGCGCCGCAATTTTCCGGAGAAGCTGCACTACCTGTGCATGACGCGATATGACCGCACGTTCACGCTTCCTTACGTCTTCTCTCCGCAGGAGCTTACTCACATTCTGGCGGAAATCATGGGGGAGTTGAATCTGAGAAATTTGCGCGTGGCGGAAACGGAAAAATACGCGCACGTCACGTACTTCTTTAACGGCGGCGTCGAAAAAGCGTATCCGGGCGAAGACCGCATTCTGGTGCCATCCCAAAAGGTGGCCACGTATGACCTGAAGCCCGAAATGAGCGCGAGCGGCATCAAGGACACAGTGATAAATGCGGTAAACGAAGGGACGTTTGACGTTTTCATCGTTAACTTCGCCAACGCGGACATGGTGGGGCACACCGGCAAACTCGACGCGGCGGTGACCGCCGTCGAAACCGTGGACGCCTGTCTTGGAGAAATCTACCGCGCGGTGCGCGCCAAAAACGGCGTGATGCTGATCACCGCGGACCACGGCAACGCCGAGTTGATGGTTGACCCCGCAACCGGCGGACCGCACACGGCGCACACCACCAATCCGGTTCCTTTTATTCTGGTTTCCGAGCAGGATAAATCACGCGGCCTGCGCGAAGGAGGCGCGCTGGCGGACGTGGCGCCCACTCTGCTCGGAGTGATGGGAGACGGCCAGCCCAAAGAGATGGATGGACTCGATCTACGGCTGATGAAGGAGAGTTAGACGCTTGCTGCGGGGCGGCTAAGCCCCTCACCCGGACCTGAAGGCCCCCTCTGTGGAGAGGTAGCCACGGCACGGCGTTTGTGCCGTGGGGTGCTCGATTGGCAAAAGGAAAGCCCACGGCACGCAAATCGTGCGGTGGCTACCATCTGGATCGCAGACACGGCAAATAGCACCGCATCTGCGCCACCCAACGTAGCCGTCAGGGTTTCGCTAAACGCTCAAATTCGCCGTGGCGAGAAAGCGTGGTGGCCGGCGTGCGTGCGTGGCCTGCTCGAAACCAGAGGCGAGTTTGATCAGCGTGGGTTCGGCATACCCCCTGCCAAAGAATGAAATTCCGACCGGCAAGCCGAAAACAAAACCTGCGGGCACGGTGATACTCGGATAACCCGCGATCGCAGCCGGAGTCGAACTGCTGCTGCTGTCGTGATCGCCGTTCACTAAGTCCGTCATCCATGCGGGTCCGGCGGTTGGCGCGAGCAGCGCGTCCAGCTTGTGTTTCTCCATAACGGCGTCGATCCCTTCGGTCCGCGCGCACCGGATTTCATTCGCGCGCGCCGCCAGATACTCCTTGCTGGTCAGAGGCCCTTTCGCTTGCGCTTGGACAAAAAGGTCCTGGCCAAAATAGGGCATTTCCCGCTCCCGGTTCCGCTCGTTAAATTGAATGATGTCTGCGAGAGAATGCACCGGCGCCGCCGGGCCGAGACCGGCGAGGTACTTGTTGAGATCTGCCTTGAATTCGTAGAGCAGCACCTGGCCCTCACTCCCGTCAAGCCTTTTCAACGAGGCAATCTCTACGGGGTCGATTAGCGTCGCGCCCTGTTGTTTCATCTCGTCAAGCGCAGCGTTCACCAGCCTGTCCACCGCTTCGTTGAAACCGAAAAACTTCCTCACCACGCCGATGTGCGAGCCACGCAAGCCGTGCGGGTCGAGGAACTTCGTGTAATCGCTTTGCGCATTCCCGCGACTGCCGAGTGTGGCGCGATCCTCAAGATCAACTCCGGCCAGCGCGCTGAGCAGCACCGCGGCGTCGGCAACCGTGCGCGCCATCGGACCCGCCGTATCCTGACTGTGCGAAATGGGAATAATGCCGCGGCGGCTGATTAGCCCAACTGTAGGTTTGATGCCCACAAGACCGTTGATGGACGAGGGGCAGACCACGGAGCCGTCGGTTTCCGTGCCCACCCCGAGTGCGCAGAAATTGGCGGAGACGCCCGCTCCCGACCCGGAGCTTGATCCGCAGGGATTGCGGTCAAGCGCATACGGATTGCGCGTAAGGCCGCCGCGCCCGCTCCAGCCGCTGGTCGAATGGCTGGAGCGGAAATTCGCCCACTCGCTCAGGTTGGTCTTGCCCAGGATGACCGCGCCTGCCTCGCGCAGCTTCCGCGCCAAAAATGAATCCTCCGCCGGAATCGAACCCGCGAGCGCAAGAGACCCCGCCGTGGTCATCATGCGGTCGTGCGTGCCGATGTTGTCTTTGATCAGAACCGGTATGCCGTGCAGAGGTCCCCGCGGTCCGCTCACCTTCCGCTCGCGGTCAAGCGCTGCTGCGATCGAGAGCGCATCCGGATTAATTTCAATCACGGAATTAACCGCCGGGCCGCGCCGGTCCAGCGCACCGATTCGCCGAAGATACATCTCTGTGATCGAGTGCGCCGTATATCGCCCGCGCTTAAATCCTTCTTGTAACTCCGTGACGCTGATCTCTTCCAAATCGAAGGACGCGCTGCCGGGCGCGGTGTCCGCGGGCCGGGGCCTCGCAGGCATAACGGCCGCCGCGCTTCCAACCACCGCCGCCCCGATAAAGCCCCTGCGGTTCAAAAGCCGAGTTCGTTTGGATTCGATGCTAGTCATGCGCCGCAATCTCCTTCGGCGACTCACCGAGCCGGGCGAGCCGCTAAACCCGCTGTGCCGCCACAACTCGCGGAATGCCGCTTAAATCCGGGTGGACTTCAATCCTGTGCCATCCGGCGCCCAGCAATCCTACCACGGCCTCGCGCATCTTATAGCCGATTTCCACCACCACGCGGCCGCCGGGCTTGAGCAGTTGGAGCGCCTCGGGAAACAAGCGGCGGTATATCTCATCTGCGCGCGCAAGGCCTCCCCAGGCCACGCGCGGCTCGAATTCCTTCACTTCGCGCTGCACGTCTTCGAGATCGTTCAGCGCGACGTAGGGCGGATTTGAAACCACAAAATCAAACGTGCCGGCGGCGCCGTCTGCAAGGAGGGTCCGCAGCAGATCGCTTTCCCTGAACCGCACGTGGCCGGTCAATTTCAGCCGTGCCGCGTTTCTTTCCGCAACGGCGAGCGCGAGGCGGGAAATATCCACGGCGTGGATCTCCGCGCCGGGCAACTCCGAGGCCATCGCAAGAGCGATGCAGCCGGAGCCTGTCCCCACGTCAACCAATTTAACCGGGCCGTCATCCGTTCCGGAAGTGCGGGGCTGCCCTGGCAGGGCCAAGTCTGCCGCGAGCCTGCCGCCGTGACAAAACTCCAAAGCAGTTTCCACCACACGTTCGGTTTCCGGGCGTGGGATGAGCACGTCGGGTGTGACCGCAAAATCCAGCCCCCAGAATTCCTGGTGGCCGGTGATGTACTGGGTGGGTTTGCCGGTCAGCCGCTGGCCGATCAGATCGAAATATTGCTGCGCGATGGCATCGGGAATTTCCCGCTCGGGATGGGTGTGAATCTGGCCGCGATCGCAGCCCAGCGTGTGCATGAGGAGCAGCTCGGCGCCAAGCTCAGGCGCGGGAATGCCACTCTCGGCGAGCGTGCGCAGGGCTTCGCGCAAGGCCTCACGGACTAACATGGGCGGCGGGCGCGCGATCACTTCCGGAAGTCTGTTTCAGTTTCTCGGCCTGGTAGTAAGTGATCAGGGCCTCGATAAACTCATCCAGCTTGCCGTCGATCACGCGGTCAAGCTGATGCACGGTGAGGCCGATGCGATGGTCGGTGACGCGGTTCTGGGGGAAATTGTACGTGCGGATCTTTTCACTCCGGTCGCCACTGCCGATCATTGACCGGCGCTCTTCGATGATCTGCTGCTGCTGCTCCTGCAGCTTCAATTCGTAAAGGCGCGAGCGGAGCACGCGCTCGGCCTTGGCCCGGTTTTTGATCTGCGATTTTTCGTCCTGGCAGGAAACCACCATTCCGGTGGGCAAATGGGTGATGCGCACGGCGGAATACGTGGTATTCACCGACTGCCCGCCGGGACCCGACGAGCAGAACGTGTCAATGCGGATATCCTTGGGATCGAGCTGGATTTCGACGTCGTCCGCCTCGGGCAGCACGGCCACCGTGACGGCTGAAGTGTGGATGCGTCCCTGCTGCTCCGTTGCCGGAACCCGCTGCACGCGGTGCACTCCGCTCTCATACTTCAGCTTGCTGTAGACCTTCTGACCCTCAATAATTCCGATCACTTCCTTGAGGCCGCCCACGCCCGAGACGCTGGTGGAAAGCACTTCCACGCGCCAGCCCTGCGATTCCGCGTAACGGCTATACATGCGGAAAATTTCCTGCGCAAAGAGGGTGGCTTCGTCGCCGCCGGTGCCGGCGCGGATTTCAAGGACGATGTTTTTCTCGTCGTTCGGGTCGCGCGGAAGCAGGAGAACCTTCAAATCGGCTTCGATTTCCGCCAACTGCTTCTCCAGGCTGTCCACTTCGTCCTGCGCCATTTCCTTCATCGCCGGGTCTGAGGCCGAGTCCTCCAGCAACGTGCGGGTCTCGGTGAGATTCCTATCGGCGTCCTTCCATTCTCGGTATTTCTCAACCACTTCACGCAACTCAGCGTGCGCCTTGGCAGTCTTCTGATAAAGAGAGGCGTCCAGATGCGTGCTCGCGTCGCTCAGCTGCGCGTTCAGGCCCTCGTACTTGCGCTCGATTTCTTCGAGTTTTTCTAAATGGTGCATGGGGAAATAGAGGTGTCAGGTTTCAGGTGTCAGAGCGGAGTAATCTGTTGTCTGTTGTTTCTTTTCATCCGCACACCATGGCCGGCTGGCAACGAACCACGGACCATCAACGTTCTTTTCCTGACGCCTGACACCGATCTTAAGCAATCACCAACTCTCCGCCGTGTTTCTTCTCCAACTCCATGGCAGATTCAAGCGCCTTGATGGCCGTCTCAAGCTGGCTGTCGTTGGGCTCGCGAGTGGTCACGCGCTGCAGCCACAAGCCTGGCTGCGATGCCCAGCGCCAGACCCACCCTTGCGCGCGAGCCGCGAAACGAATGAACTCGTAAGAGACGCCGGCGATCACCGGCAGCAGCAGGATGCGCACGATCAGCTTCCAGGCGAACGACTGGAACGGCAGGAACAAATAGACGATGAGCGCAATCACCATGACGACGAGCAGGAAGCTGGTGCCGCAGCGCGGATGAAAGCGGGTGGATTTGCGCGCGTTTTCAAGATTCACCTGCCCGCCGTTCTTCTCAAACGCCCACACCACTTTGTGCTCCGCCCCGTGATATTCAAAGACGCGCTTGATCTCCTTCATTTGGGAGAGCGCGAACAGGAACGCCAGGAAGAGCACGATCCGTATCACACCGTCCACTAAATTGAAAGCGATGAAATTGTGGATCAGCCCGTAATGGTACTGAAGATACGTGGCCGCGTAGAGCGGAAGAAACTTATAGAACGCGATGAAGAAAATGAGCGAGAACGCCACATTCAGCGTCAAAAGCCAGTTGCTGAACTCTGTTTTCTTTTTGGGCTGCGCGCCGGCGCAGGACGGCTTTTCTTCGTCAAGCGCCTCCTGCGCGGAATAGCGCAGTGCGCGAATGCCCAGAACCATGGCCTGGCCTAGCACTCCCAACCCGCGCAGCAGCGGATAACGCAACCACGGCCGTCTTTCCGAAGGGCGGTCGAGGTGCTCCTGCATGACGGACATTTCGCCGGACGTTTTGCGCACAGCCACCGCCCAGGAATGAGGCGAGCGCATCATCACGCCCTCAATCACCGCCTGCCCGCCCACGAGCACCTCCTCAGTTCCCTGAACGAGCGGTAGGACGGCGAGGCGCCGCGCCATTTTGAGGATCGTTTTCATGCTTATCATAAGATGCCTTGGCACGCCTTCGGTTTCAATCCTGCCTGGGCAACCGGCGGGCGCCGGACACAATCTGTTCCCATGCGTTCCGCGCCTAAGAACCCTCACCCGGCCGGAGGAGCTGGGTGGGGGTTTGTCGAACTTTGGTTTTTCAGCTTCGTTTTTCAATGACCCGATGACTCAATCGTCCAATGAATCAATATCCTCAGTCCATCAACATGCCGCCGTTCACCTCCACGGTTTCGCCGATCATGTAGCGGGCGGCGGGGGAGGCCAGGAAGACGATCACATCCGCTACCTCTTCCGAAGTGCCCGCTTTTCCAAGCGGGATTCCGGAAACGTACTTTTGAAAGAGATCGGGCGGGCTGTAGCGTTCGTGGTAAGGCGTTGCAATCACACCGGGGTTAATACCGTTCACGCGGATGCCGTGCGGTGCAAGCTCCTTGGCCAGCCCCTTTGTATAAGTAATCATCGCTCCTTTTGCGGCGGCGTAAACCGACGCTCCAGGGCCGCCGCCGTTCCGGCCAGCGATGGAGCTTACATTGACAATGACGCCGCTTTTGCGGTCCGCCATATGTTTCCAAATAGCTTGCGAACAGAGAAAAACGCTCTTCACATTGAGCGCCATGATCTGATCCCAATAATCCTCGGTGATTTCGGGCAAGTTGCGGCGCGCCAGCAAATCCCCGGCGTTATTCACCAGGATGTCGATACGCCCCAGCTTTTTGAGCGTGGTTTCCATCATGGCCTTCACGTCGGTGTTGCGAGTGACGTCGGCTTTGATGGTGATGGCTTCTCGCCCTAACTTGCGCACAGCCTGAGCCGCGTCTTCCGCTCCTTTCTCGTTCTTCAAATAATTTACGGCTACCGAAGCGCCCGCGCGCGCAAAAGCCTCCGCTGTGGCGCTGCCAATGCCGCTCGAAGCTCCGGTGATCAGTGCAACCTTGCCCTCGAACATGAATCGATTCTCCTCAAATGAATTTTAACCTGACAAGCGAGTTAAGCAATGGGAGACGAGACACCGGCTGTATGGAAAGCCAACAGATCTGTCATCCTGAGCGGAGCGAAGGATCTGCTTCTGTGCTAAATCTAAGGCGTTTCAAACGGGCAATCCTGCCCAGGCAGCCGGCGAAACCCGCCTTGAATTTTGAATCACGACCGTAGGATCGGCCAACCGCGGAGGAATCGGAAGACTTCTTTCACGCAGCAGCGCCACGTGTTCCTCCATCCCCCAGCGTGCCTTATAAAGGCAGTCCTCAACCGAGTTACCCACCCCGGTGAAACCTTCCAGGTCAGATGAGTAAAATGCAAAGAACGTGGGATCCTCAGTGGCTTCGATGACTAGAGAGTATGCAAGATCAACCATTGGTCCCTCAGCTTGTATAACCCTCTGTCGACCTGAATAAACAGTTCGGTATTTCCGCCCGGGTTGCCTACCCTGTGCTTTGGCAGGAACGTTCCAGCCCAGCGGATAGAAAGCGCGCGGTCGACGTCCTTAGGACCGAACACCGGCGGGATGTTACCCGCGCTTATCGCCTCGCGGATTCTGCGGATCGTTTTTCTTTCCGTCACTTTGGTCTTTGGCATTTTCGGCATCGCTGCGTCAAGCATCTATGCCTGCACTTTGCTCAGAAGTTCCGCATATTTCTGTTCGCGCTCGGCCTGGGTATGCCCCAAGTGCATTTCCATCACTTGGGTGGTGTTCATCGAGCAGAACTTCGGACCGCACATGGAGCAGAACTTGGCGTCCTTATAATAATCGTCAGCTAGGGTCTCATCGTGCATCGAGCGCGCCGTCTCCGGGTCAAGTGAAAGCTCAAACTGCTTGTTCCAGTCGAAAAGGAAGCGCGCATAGGAAAGCGCGTCATCGCGGTCGCGCGCGCCGGGGCGGTGGCGGGCCACGTCGGCGGCGTGGGCTGCAATTTTGTAAGCAATGATCCCCTGATGCACATCCTGTGCGTTAGGAAGGCCCAAATGTTCCTTAGGCGTCACGTAGCAGAGCATGGATGCGCCATGCCAGCCGATCATGGCCGCGCCGATGGCCGAAGTGATGTGATCAAAACCCGGCGCGATGTCCGTGACCAGCGGGCCGAGCGTGTAGAAGGGGGCTTCGTGGCACAACTCGATTTCTTTGTCCACTTGCAGCTTGATCTGGTCCATCGGGATGTGGCCCGGTCCTTCAATCATCACTTGCACGTCATATTCCCAGGCCTTTTTCGTAAGCTCACCCAGGGTGCGAAGCTCGGCGAACTGCGCCGGGTCGCTTGCGTCTGCCAGGCATCCGGGCCGCAAGCCGTCGCCGAGCGAAAACGAAACGTCATACTTCTGGAAGATTCTGCAAATGTCCGCGAAGCGCTCGTAGAGAAAATTCTCCTGGTTGTTTTCCACGGCCCACTGCGCCATAATCGCGCCGCCCCGGCTCACAATCCCGGTGATGCGGTTACGGGTGAGGGGGATATACTTGCGCAGCACGCCGGCGTGAATGGTCATGTAATCCACGCCCTGCTCTGCCTGCTCCTCGATCACTTCCAGCATGATCTCTGGCGTGAGGTCGCGCACATGCTTCACGCGGCTAATGGCCTCATAAATGGGCACGGTGCCGATGGGCACGGGGCTTGCGCGCAGGATGGCTTCGCGGATTTCGTGGATGCTGCCGCCGGTGGAAAGGTCCATTACGGTATCCGCGCCGTACTTCACCGACGTGCGGAGCTTCTCAACTTCGGCCGTGACATCCGACGTGGTGGCCGAGTTGCCGATGTTAGCGTTGATCTTGCACTTGGAAGCGACGCCGATCGCCATCGGCTCAAGCTCCACGTGCCGGACGTTGGCCGGGATGATCATCCGGCCTCGCGCCACCTCCTCGCGGACCGTTTCCGGCGCAAGGCTCTCCCGCCGGGCCACGTAAGCCATCTC
>JBOGJT010000328.1:0-2338 GCA_050745065.1 Terriglobia bacterium | reverse complement strand
GCCTCTGGCCGCCGGTTTTTATAGTAACGATCGGCGGCCAGAGGCCGCCGCTACAACACGGGGCGTCGCGGACTCATGTCCGCGTAGCGTAGCGCCTGCGAAAATACGCATACAAATAATCCAGATTGCACGAACGCGGCCGCTTTTGGGCATGTGTGCGGTTTTTAACAATCGCACACAGGACTCTGCTGCATTTCATTGGTTGATCGGGCAGCCCGGATAACCATCTCTTGAACTGCATAGAATTGAGGTTTTGATGAAAAACCACCGAATCTCGCGGCGCGACTTTATACGGGGGTCATCTACGGCTGGCGTGCTGCTTGCAGGCGGCGCGGCGGGGATCGGTGCGCTGGGAGCCGGCGAAGCCGATGAGATCGCAGCGCAGGCGTCGCCGCCGCAGCCTGCGGGGGCGGCCGCCGTCCCTGGAATCAGCGGGCAGGGAAGCATGAAGTTTAAGGTTCTCTACACATCGTCTCATCTGCCGGAAGCGGCACAGCGGGTGTTGGTTCATGCACACGGCGGATTCGCCGTGGACCGGCGGCCGGGCCATGGCGAGACATACTTCTTTCTTCCCGGAGCCGGTATTCTTCGCATCGACGCCGATCTCAAGGCGATACACCTTCTGAACACCCCGGCGCCGATGAAGAAGGTTAATCTGCATGACACGACCATTTGGTATAGCCCGGAAGATGGGAATCCATACCTGGTATTCCCCGCCAACGACGCAGGCAAAATCTTTACGACGACTCTGGACGGAAAACTGGTGTGCACGCTCGACGCGCCGAACTCCGGCAGTCACTTCGAGCAACCCGAAGTCCACGATTATTTCTTGGGCGGCGGCAACTTCGCACCGACCGGGGTAGCGTACCTGGACGGGATCTACTACATCACCACCGGCTATTCCAACCTCGATTTCGTGCTCACCGCTCGCGTGTCTGACCCTTCCAAAGTGGCGTGGAATGACTTGGCCTTCGGCGGAAAAGGCGACGGGCGCAGCCAGTTCCAGACCGCGCACGCGATCTCCGTGCATCCCGGCACGAGTCAACTCGATATCACCGACCGGCCGCATTCTGAGGTGAAGCGCTTCTCCCGCTACGGGCACTACCTCTCAACACTCAAAATGCCCATGGGATCGCTGCCATGCTCGATCGATCATCTCGACGATTACGCTTTGATTCCGACCCTTGTCGGACCCGATCCCGGCAAGGGAGCTCCGATTTACATCTTCCAGAATGAGCGCCTGATTTCCGCCGTCTTTCCCAAATCAGAGTTGGGCCTGAAAAACTTTGAACACAACCATAAGGCCGTGTTTCGCAAGATCGGCGATAAGTTTTATATTGTCGTTCAGGCGTGGAATCCGGGCGACTTTGCGATCCTCGAGCAGCTCACGAGTTGAGGGACGGCAATTCCACGGGCGGTCAAGACGCGCGGCGCCACCGCCCGCCTGGGGGCGAGCGTGCTCAGGCCCGGCTTCGGACCACGTGAAATCAGCGTTGAGCGGGTCGCTGTTGAACCGCTGAAACGTCTCGATGCCCATACCGGGATTAACCAGGAGTCCCTTGATTTCCTGAGGATGGATCACGATGTCGCCGGTCTGTGCCAACGTGGCAGGTACGAGAGCGATAAAAGGGGCAATGACCGCAATGATAAAAACGAGTTTAGCTGGACGCTTCATGCGCATTCCTCCCCGGCCTTGGCCAAGCCGGCAGAACTCCGATTGCGTCGAATGGCCATGTTTCTAACGAGGATTAGATATTATGGTGAAACCAACTGTTGTAGCGGTGGCCTCTGGCCGCCGGTTTTTCGGCGTTCGGGGAGCGCAGCCACGGGGTCGAGCATCGCTGACGTATGACGTCATGTATGGCAGTCTTTAGCGGGTTGCTGATAATCTTTATTTAGCTGTCATCCTGCGCTCAGCGAAGTATCTGCTGTCGTGTTGAAGCGGCACCGTGTGAGATTCTTCGTCGCACGCGGCTGCCCTCAAGATAGCGAATGGTGATATTGAAAACAAATGGCCTATGACGTTGGCGGTAAGGGCGCGGGAAGCAGCGCCCCTACGCCCTCTTTTCATGCTTTGCGGGTTTCGCAAAGCGATGTGACAACTCCTCAGAGTGAAATGTCTATGGACCTCTTCAGCGTCCGTCACACGCCGAGCACGGTCACAAGCTGTTTCACGGCGTCGGCGGATTTTTTCAGTTCCGCCGTTTCTTCCGCGGTCAGTTTAATTTCCACAATCTGTTCGATACCGTTCGCGCCCAGCTTAACCGGAACTCCTACGAATAGCCCTCGAATTCCATATTCGCCTTCGAGGTACGCCGCGCAGGGCAGAATCTTCTTG
>JBOGJT010000327.1:0-3893 GCA_050745065.1 Terriglobia bacterium | reverse complement strand
AACGTATTAATACTTCAGGATAAGGAGGCTTATGACTGAATCTCTTCCTCAGTTGGAAAGTGAGAGGGCGCAGGTCGTCGAGCAGATGGCTGGGCTGGGAGACTTTCGCCGCGGTTCGATTACCAGTGTTACCGGGCGCTGTGGCAAGGCAAATTGCCGCTGTCATCGGCCGGGGGAACCCGGCCACGGGCCTCATTTTCGCCTCACCCGGAAGGTGCGGGGCAAAACGGTCACTGAGACCTTCTCCAGCCCGGCCGCCTTGCGCAAGGCGCAGCGTGAGGTGGCGGAGTTCCATAACTTTCAGGCATTGAGTGAGACTTTAGTCGAAGTCAACGAGAAGATCTGTCAATTGCGCCCGATAGAAGAGGGAGAAGCGTCGAGTGAGCCGGAAAAAAAACGGCGGAAGCGATCCGGGAAGAGATCGCGCGGGAGGTAGATCAGTTCTTGCGGGTTGTCTTCCAGAGTCGGCGCAAGACGGGACGCCTCGATCTGGAAGCGACCGAGATGGCGATGCGCTCGGCCCTGCACCGGGCCGGCGCGGCGGCCTTGAGCCAATTGCTCCAGTTTCCCGCGCCGAGCGGCGAGCAGCGCACCGTCGCCTGCGCCTGCGGCCAGCAGGCTTGTTACCACGAGCTGCGGGCCAAGTCCGTTTTGACCGCAGTAGGCGAGGTCGAACTCTCTCGCCCCTATTATTTGTGCCCCTCCTGTCACGCCGGTCAATGCCCGGCGGATGCCGAGCTGGACATTGAGAACACCGCATTTTCTCCCGGCGTGCGGCGCATGCAGGCGATGGTGGGCCAGGAAGCGCCGTTTGAGCAGGGCCGCGAACAGATGAACGTGCTGGCGGGTCTGGAGGTGACGGCCAAGTCCGTGGAGCGGTCGGCGGAGGCGATCGGCGCGGATATCGCGGAGCGCGAGCGCCGGGAAATGCAGGAGGCCTTGCAGTTGAACCTGCCCGTCGGGGCCGGCGAGCCGATCCCGATCCTGTATGTGGAGATGGACGGGACCGGAGTGCCGGTGGTGAAGAAAGAGACGGTGGGTCGGCAAGGCAAGCTCGACGGCCAGCCCGCCCATACCCGTGAAGTCAAATTGGGGTGCGTGTTCACTCAGACGAGGTGGGATCGGGAAGGTTATCCGGTCCGCGATCCGGATTCCACCACTTATACCGGCGCCATCGAAACCGCCGAACAGTTTGGCAAGCGTCTTTACCTGGAGGCCTGGAAACGGGGCTGGAGCCGCGCCCAAAAGAGGGTGGTGGTGGGCGACGGGGCCGAATGGATTTGGAGCCTCGCCGCCGAGCACTTTCCGGGCGCAGTTGAAATCGTCGATCTCTATCACGCTCGCCAGCATCTTTGGGACTTAGCCCGTCGGTTGCATCCCAATGACGAGGGCACTCAGAAGGCCTGGATCAGAAGGCACCAGAAGCGCCTGCTGGACAAGGGGAAAATCGAAAAGCTGGTGACTGCGCTCCGCGCCATCAAATCCGAGAATCCCGAAATCATCGGGAAGATTCGCACCGAGGCGGACTACTTTGAGCGAAACGCGGAGCGCATGCGCTACCCCAGGTTCCGTCGTCAGCATCTTTTTGTCGGCTCGGGCGTCATCGAAGCTGGTTGCAAGACGGTGATCGCTTCCCGCCTTAAACGCTCGGGAATGTTCTGGACACTACGAGGTGCCAATGCGATCCTTGCGCTACGCTGCTGCCATCTCAACAGTCGGTTTGAAGATTACTGGGAGAGCCGCCGGGTGGCCTGATCCTCACTTTTATGTCGCGCACCCATTTGGATCGGGTCTAACGGATGCTGCAGTTACCGGGCCTAACGGTTCATTAGCTGGCGCGAGCGAGCTCGATCTCTTCCATCGTATCAGCCTTGAGAACTTGTTGCTGCCGAGCTTCCGCCAGCGAAGCCCATGCCGCCGGATCAAAACCCGGAGCGAAAAGCTTCTTTGCCACAGCCTTGCGGACGTTCTCAAACACTTCCGTTCGTTCTTTGATGCCGAGAGGAATCATGATTAAAACCTTATCGACGCTGAGCCGTCTCCGACAAGAACGAATCCGGCCCAGAAGATGGGCGGGCGGTGTCCCAGCATTTGCAGGTAATCGAGCTTCGCCTGCCGGAGTGCCGCCGCCTTCTCTTCGCCTTGCGCGAGTTGCGTATAAAACTGCTTCATCTGTATGCCGGTAGCGGAGTCATCCGCTTCCCATAAAGACCCCACCACGCTTCGTGCGCCCGCAAAAAGAAACGCCGGCACGAGGCCCGCGATTCCTTCTTCTCCTTCGGGTTTGCCTATCCCTGTATCGCAGGATGAGAGCGTTACAAGGTCTGCCGCAAGAGACAAGCGGGCGATGTCGCGGACCTCCAGCAAGCCGTTTTTGTGGGAACGCGGGTCGCGGCCCAGAACCAGCGCTGACCGCTCCGGGAAATCAGGACGCGCGAAGCCGCGAACCGCAAAGTGAATAATCTTGAAGTTCGACAGCGGCTCAGACTCGAACTCAGCCTCCGTAGCATTCGTTCCCGTGAGCAAAACCGCCTGGCGCGGGTGGCCGAGCGCCCGGTCCGCGTCAACCAGTTTCTGGCCGCTTGATGGCAGATCGTAAAGATGCTTGCCGGAAAGATCATAGACGCCGCGCGCCAGGAAGTGCATGAGTCGTCCGTTTGTCCCCACGCTTTTGGCCGGCGATTTCGCTACCCTCCGCCTTACCGGAATGGCGTGACCTGTGCTCCACCCGCGCTAGAATAACTCGGGGTTAATGAAACGGGTCCTGCAGTGAGGGCACACACAAGGTGAGTCGAGAGGCATCGGCTCATGGCAGGAGGGGCAAGGTATCTTAACTCCCAGAAGGCACATCTTCCGCTTGTCTAACCGGACTGGCCTCCAATCCGGCCAACCTCCCTCCCTCATTTCACAGACGACTTCGCACTGGCAGAGCCATCCGTGTTCGCAAATCAGACCGGGAAAGACATTCGGATCCCAGGGCTCCCCGTCAGCCCTGATGCAAGCGTGGCAGGAGGGCTCAACGTCGTTCTGATCGGCCAGAACTGACACCCTCACGTACTGCCATCTCGTGTCCTCGGCGTTTAGAACTCTCCCACCCTCAAACACGACCGGAGTTCGCCCTTGGCGGTAGCGTCGTCGGGCATAGCATAGCTGCAAGCGCGCGGGAACGATGGAAAGTAGGCGGAACCTGGCTCTCCAGAGGAACACTCGGAGCAGGGACGGGGGCCGACCATGCCGATACTCCCAATCCATAACGTTCTCACCAACGAGCCTTGCCTGGCCAGGAGAAAGCGGCCCCGTGGCGCGGTTAGCTCCGAGCATGGGGACCAACGATCCCAGGAAGGACATATCGATAACCTGTGACGAGGGCTTCAGAGCTTTCGCTGGCTGGCGCAGGCACCCGTCACGTGAACCTGCAATCACGCATCGCGTAGCGTCCGCACGCGAGCCGGAATTCCTCGCATTGACACGGCTCCGTAATATTTCGGCGTTAGTGTCAGGCGCACTTTGAGACAGCCGCCCGAAAGCACCTCGGCCCGGCAATTTCCCGCCTACCCGCACTACACCAAAACCCGCTCCGCCTGATGGTGGGGAGCTTCAACCGTTTCCGATAGGGGACAGTATCCCGGCGCGGAGCGCACGCCGCCGGTCGCCTGACGCCAAACCTCTGCGAGCGTACGTTCCATTAAAGCGTCGGCTTGCATCTTGTGCCCCGGCGCGGCCAGCGCCTCCGCCTTGCCTTCAAGGGCCATAAACGGAGTGCCCACGTATCCGTCGTGCTTTGCAATCCGAATTGCACGATCCAAAAACGGCGTTCCCTCTGGCGCCCGGTTCAATCCGTTCATCCCGTTGCCGACAAGTTCGAGATACCGCACTTCGGTGCCATCATCCCC
>JBOGJT010000326.1:0-3931 GCA_050745065.1 Terriglobia bacterium | reverse complement strand
GCTGGTGGCCTCGATCGGTCTGGATGCGAATGGCAGTGGAAAAGAACGGATTGACTGCCATCGCCCAAACTTCCAATCCTGCCGCCAAGATCAGGAAGGCCAGCGCTGCTATTTGCATCGTCACCGTGATCCCCTGAGTCCAATGGAAGCGGCCCGCATCGAGGGCGGCTGCTGTCACCGTCGCCAGAAAGAGAAAGCTCGCCACAAGGCGCGAACTGGGATGGATTTCTGCTGGGCCTGGCTTCCGCCGCTCGCGGTCTTGAGATGGATCTGCGACGAGGGCGGTTGCCAGGCCCATGCCCGCAAAAATCACAATGTACGTCTCGACCATGGGTACATCTGTTCGTCCCGCGCATAGAAACAACACTGCTGCCAGAACAGAAGTTGATGCAAGCCACCGGAAAAGCGGGACCGTTCTGGTCACGGCATCACCCCCAGACCCAGTTGTTGGGCATGTTGTTGGGATGCAGTGCTGATAGATTGCTCCGGGCGTTTGGTCTGAGTGAGATGTTCCTGGATCTGCTGGACAGTTGCGCGCGCGTACTGCTCGCCGTTCTCATACGGCCGCGGCGGATATGAGCTGATCTTCTGGATCACATCCTGGGGATCATCACCGCGAGAAAGGGCAACCTGGGCGTAGGCGCGGGTCACAGTCCGGCGGGCGTAATATTGCGGTTGAGGTTTGTCGAACCGGTAATCTTCGAGGCGGCGGATTAAGTCCTCCATCGACTCGCCCCGCTTGATGCGGTCCATCGCCCACCGCCAGTCGTGCTCCGATGGCGTCCGGTGGGTTTGATTCGGGGCCCTTTGTGCGCTATTTGTTTGGCTCACAGGCTGAATTGTCTGCGTCTGGTCATGACCGAGCTTGAAGTCGGCGAGGTGGTAAGTCTGTGAGCTTCTGGCTTTGGCCACGACGCGGAAGGGCTGTTCGTACTTCTTGTTGAAAAAACCTGGGAGTCGGAGGACGCGAGCCGAGTCGGTGGCGGCCGGATCGGCGCCAAACTCTTTTGACTAGCCTGCATTGCAGTCTCTAGGCTTGGTTCTTGATAATCACCGTACCCAGTTCGCCCTTCGTAACACGCCCTTCGGGGTCTGTCTTGTGATATTCGCAACGCATCTAACTATTTTATTCTACACTGGATACATCATTATGGTCTCGAGCGCATCGTGTTGTTCCATTGTTGTAGCAATTTGACTTGACAAACCAACTTAAGTCTCATAGACTCGTTAGGTACAACATTGGAACAACGGAGGAATTATGGCTGAAAGGATTTACAGAGCAAGTCTGAGCCGATCACAAGGCCGTGAGGGTTGGTCGATCATATTCCGCCACCCGACTAGAAGGGACCCCGCAACAGGGAAGCCGGGGCGGCGGGTCCGAATGGGGCTTGGCGTGCGAGAACGCAAAAGCGCGGACCGGCTTGTTGACGAAATGAACCAAATTCTATCTGATCCAACACTTTGGGATGCCAGTGCGCGTGGCCGTGCCCAGAACCGCTTCTCTGCTAGGACCGTCGAGATTTTCTATCACGATCTCACACCAGAGCCGATGGATTTTTTCGCAATTCGTGACGCCGTGATTCCTCTACCTTCGTCGAAGTATGCCGCTTGCAGAACTGTGCTATTGGTCGGAACTACCGGCGTCGGGAAGACCACCCTCGTGCGGCAACTTCTTGGAACCAGCCCCACCGAGGAACGTTTCCCATCTACTTCAACTGCGAAAACTACTATTGCCGACACGGAACTAATTTTGGATTCAGACCGTTATCGTGCGGTTGTTACATTCCTGCCCCGCGATTTAGTTCGAGACTACGTTGAGGAATGCTTAATCGAGGCGGTTTTGGCCGCATGCAGGAATGAACCAGACGCAGACGTTCTCCGTTACGTCCTAAGCCACTCAGACCAGCGGTTCCGTCTGAGCTATGTGCTTGGAAAGGGAGAGAGCAACCCGGGGGAAGACGACGATGAGGTCGAAAGGCCAACGGTGCAAGGCCAATTCAATGCGCTCCATACTATCGACCTGAAGAAGACGAATGCCTTCTTAAAGGATATGCTCGGACGGGTGCAGAAAGTATCAGCGATTGTTCGTGACTCTCTTAAACAGGAGCTTAATGCGTCTGAAAGTGATGCCCGTGTCCTCGAGGAGATCATTGAGGAAAACGCTTACGACCGCCTGCGCGAAGACAACGAGTTTCAGGAGTTAGTGGACGAGATGATGGAGGAAATTGAATTGAGGTTCGATCCGCTCTCCAATTTTGGTGAACTCAAGAAAACCAAACAAGGGTGGCCCCAATGTTGGCATTGGGAGAGCGGGGACCGAAGGGCGTTTCTCAATAACGTGCTCCGGTTTTCGAGTAATTATCCCGCGTATTTCGGGACACTGCTCACTCCGCTCGTCAACGGAATACGAGTCGCAGGACCCTTTGGACCAGCTTGGCGGGCAGATCACCCGCATCTAACTCTGCTGGACACGGAAGGTCTCGGCCACACCCCGGATTCCTCTGCGAGTCTTCCAACCAGCCTGATCCGGCGGCTTCACGAGGTCGATGCCA
Source organism: Terriglobia bacterium (assembly GCA_050745065.1). Classification (GTDB taxonomy): domain Bacteria; phylum Acidobacteriota; class Terriglobia; order UBA7540; family UBA7540; genus RH2-MAG17b. Next base: position 1,379 of record JBOGJT010000326.1, on the reverse strand, counting down.
TAGTCTTAGTCGATACGGCAAAGCATCCGCTCCAGGCTGCATCGCTCGCTGCGCTGCGCGAAATTGTAACCTCCGGCCTCGGCTCCAAGTTGCTCATTTGCTTCACCCACATGGACATGATGGATGAAGATTCTCTTCCAAGTTTCCGTGCAAAGACGGGGCACGTTAAGGATTCGGTCCGAAACGCATTGATGGCTATCGGCGGGCAGAACGGCCCTGCGGCCGAGAGAGCCCTTCGCGAACGATTTGCCAATGGCACTTTTTACGTGGGGGAGATCAATCGGCAGCTTGATCCTCATACCAAGGACGGCCAACGTACGATTGAGCAGCTATGCAAAATGCTGGACGCAATAGAAGCCATTGTCGAGAAGCCGGAGCAAGTTCAGTCCTTCCCCGTATACGAGCGGACTGAGTTGATACTTGGTATAGCAAAAGCTGTGGAGGACTTTCACGACGAGTGGCGTGCTCGGCTTGGCATGGCCGTCAGACCAAGCATCTCCAAGGCCCACTGGACACAGATCAGGGCTCTGACTCGGAGGCTAGCAGAGGGATGGCAGGATCATTATCTGGATCTCCGGCCAATCTCAGACCTAAGCAAGGACCTTCAGGAGAAAATCTATATGTTCATCCAGGGGCCCACTGGATGGAAAGGTCCGGAACCCGCTGACGAGATAAAGCAGAACATTTTTGATAGCCTCGCCACCGCAGTAGCGGCCTCAGTACTCGATATCGTCACTCGAAGGATAAGTGTGGAGCGGACGAGTGACTGGCAGAGGGCATTCGACCAGCGTGGCTCTGGTTCCTCGTATGCACGCGCCGCCGTGATCCAAAATGAAATATACAGCAAGGCGGCTCCAATCCCGAATATCGCACCGTTGCCTGAAAATCAACGCAATGAGTTCTTACGCGAGGTGCTCAGCGCGGTTGAAGCGGTTGCCAAACAGTTGAATGTACAACTTAAGTAAAGGCGTTGCTACCGTACGCGGTGGTCCTCCAAAGGCTTGCCTTGCCATCCGGCGTTTCGGTGACGTTGAATATCACGACATGGTTATGAAGATGCGGGGCCGAATACCCATTCATGGGCCGGGCGCTGTCATGCTCAAACTTGGCAGCGATCATCTTGCCCGTGGTTTCTGCCGGGTGATTGCCCCCGATCCGGGCCTGGACATAGCGTTCAAGCTCATTCAAAGCCACGGCCACGCTTTCGCGGTGAGCTTCCCGAACCTTTTCATCCCCTCCGACCAGAGCCGTGATGGAAACGCTCTTCGGCGCGCTGAACGTCGCATCCCATCCGGCGCGGTGCTCGGCAGAAGTGACGGTTTCGCCACGTTCATTCGTGTAGGTCCGGGAAACGCGATGCTGGACGATTTGCTCGCCGC
>JBOGJT010000325.1:0-24049 GCA_050745065.1 Terriglobia bacterium | reverse complement strand
AGTAGCGCCGGAACGTATACCATTCCTCACTTACCCGTTGGCACCTACACCGTGACGGCCGTTGCGAGCGGCTTCAAGACTGCCGTCGCGCAGGATGTTACGCTGGACGTGAGCCAACAGCGGCAGGTGAATTTCACCCTTGCACTGGCGGGTGTGCTGTCCAAGGTGGAGGTGAAGGCGACGCCACCCCTGCTGAACACGACAACCGGGAGCCTCGGCGGTCTTGTATCCGCCGAGCAGGTGCAGAATCTCCCGCTCAACGGTAGAAACATATCCGGTCTTGTCATGATGCAGCCCGGCATGGCCCAAGACACAGGCAGTATGGGATGGATGGGCCCGCAATGGATCAGCAATGGCAATCGAGGAGAAACCCAGGTCGGCACGCTAGATGGCGCTGACGTGAGCGATGCCGAAATGGGGACCATCCAATTCACCAATTTCAATCTCGATGCAATCGCGGAGTTCAAGGTCCAACAGAACAACTACTCCGCCGAATATGGGCAGGGCGCTGGCACCGTCACCCAGATTGTGAGCAAGTCCGGGACCAACCAGTTTCACGGCAGCCTCTTCGACTTTGTGAGGAACAGTGCCTTTGATGCGCGCAACTTCTTCGCTACGTCTGTTCCCCCGTTCCGGCGAAACGAGTTTGGCGCCACCTTTGGCGGTCCCATTAAGAAGGACAAAACGTTTTTCTTCGTCGAATATGCAGGCCTGCGGCAACGGCTCGGAGAGCCGGATATCGTTTCCGTTCCCACCGCTGCGGAGAGAACCGGAGCGGTGACAATTACCGGTCCCGATGGGCAGCCGGACGCACTACAGGCACCTTTAAATCCCATAGCGCAACAGGTGCTCAGCCGTTATCCAATGCCCAATCAGCCCGGCGGCGTGTTGGGAGCCAACACGTTCAATTTCATGTTCTCGCAGCCGACGAACGACGACCAGTTTTCCGCGCGGCTCGACCATCACTTCTCCGACAAGGACACGCTTTTCGCGCGCGCCTCTTACGTGAACGACCTCGCCAAAGAGACCGATCCTTGGGCGGGCGTGTTGGGGGGCGATAATTTCTCGACCAGTAATATCGGCGAGGCGCGTAATTACACGCTTAGCGAAACACACCTTTTTTCTCCCACTCTCCTCAATGACTTCAACTTCACCCTGAACCGCGGGATTGAAGGTGTGCCTGAGGCCCCCGCGGAAATCGACACCACCGCGACGAACTTCCTGGATGGCAGTATGCAGGGTTGGGGCCCTGATACGTTCGAGACCAAGTACGTCACCACGGTATTCGACTATAAGGACAACGTCGCTTGGATTACGGGGCGCCAAGCTTTCAACATCGGAGGAGAGTTTCGCCGGGAATGGGACAACGGCACCGGCGTGACGTCGATCGGCCCAAGCGGTGTTTTCAACTTCAACGCGGGCACACCGCTGACCTCGACCATTCCTTCGACCAACGGAGGCGCGGGCTTGCTGGCCGGTACGCCCAGTCCGAGCGGCTTCATCAGCATGATGGAAGGCGATGACGTAAATTATGCCCGTGCCACGGCGGTGAGCGGTTACGGCCCACCCGGAGGAGGCGGGATATGGTGGGGATTGCGCCGCTGGACGCTTGCCGCCTACGCCCAGGACGATCTCAAGCTTACGCGGAGAATTACGCTCAATCTTGGGCTGCGCTATGAATACGCTTCCGTTCCCTGGGAAGTCGGCAACCGTCTGGCGCAACCGGCCGACTATGGCAGCCTCTACGGCCACTTTGTCGTGAACCCGCAGCCGCTGTGGCAGCCGGATTACCTCGCGGGGGATTTTGGCCCGCGTTTTGGTCTGGCGGCTGATTTGGGAAGAAACACCATTCTGCGCGGTGGCTTTGGCATTTTCACCAACAAAATCCCCACGGTTTATCCCGACCAGGCGCTGGTGAATTTTCCTGTCGCCTCCCTGAATTATTTGCCCAATGCGCCGTATTCCCTCACCCCGCTTGCAGTTTCACTTCCCGTATTAACGAGCACAACGGGCCAGCCTCTGGCGGCTAATGGCAATACCAAAACCATTCCGCCCAATACTCCGGTCAATATGGCGCCGTACGCCGCTATTCTCGGCCCTCTCGGCGGCGATTATCCTTCCGACCGGTTGCGAAACGGGTACACGATCAGCGGCAATTTCACCCTCGAACACGAGTTTGCGGGCGGCGTCGCCGTGCAGGCTTCTTACGTGGCGAACAACGGCGTCAGTCTTTATAACCAAACCTACCCCAACGCTTTCAGCGGGGCCGAGCCGCAGTATGCGCCCTACAGCCAGATTACTCCCGGCTTGGCGGAGCTCCAGGTGTTCTATAACGGCGCCTACTCCAGCTACAACGGTCTGCAAGTGCAGGCGCGCAAAATCTCAGCCGCGCACGGCCTGCAATTTCAGGCCAATTACACCTGGGCGAAGGATATGACGGATGCCGACGCGGTGTGGAGCTCGGGAGGGGCGAGCGGCGGTATCAGCCAAAACAATCCTCAGTGCTGGAAGTGCGAGTATGCACCCGCAAGCTATAGCATCGCCCAGCGGTTCGTCGCCAACTTCGAGTACGACCTCCCCTTCGGCCACTGGCAGACGCTCAGCCGCCTGCCGCGCCGGCTGACCCAGGGCTGGGATATCCTAGGCATTTTCAGCGCACAGTCGGGCAATCCGTTCACGATTGTCGGACCCTACGGAAGCCTGCAATACGGATATGACATCTTTGACGGTTTCGGCGCGAGGCCGTTCCTCCTCCAGCGAGCCACCCTTAATCCGGGCGGCGGCACGCAATTCTTCTCTAACGCCGTTATTGGAAACAATAATGGAGTTGGCGACGGGTTCTTTGGCTTACCCACGGTCAGTAGCCCGGTGAACGGCCAGGCGGTACTGCCGGCTCCAGGTAATCTGGGACGCAATACGTTCACCGGCCCAGGTTGGTCGAATTTTGACTTTTCAATTATCAAGGACACCCGAATCACCGAATCGAAAACGCTCCAGTTCCGCGCGGAGTTTTTCAACATATTTAACCAGGCCACTTTTGGGACCCCTGGCGCAGCTCTGGGCTCATCGGGATTTGGCATTTCTACGGGCACCGCGACCGCGGAGCGTGAGATTCAATTCGGGCTGAGGTTCATGTTCTGACCGCTTCTGCGTGCGCTGTGCGGCTTGCAAGATATGAATTTTAGCGCGGCTCCTCGTATCATCGCAGGACGAGCCGCTTCTGTGAGCCATCCGGCATTTGAGAGGACGTAAGGCTTATGGCAGGCCAAGGTCTAGAGCGGCGTGAAATGTTGCGCGTGCTGGCGCTCGCCGCGGCCGCGAGTGAATTCCCGGGGTTTTCCCGCTGGGCGCTTGCTTGCGGGCATGGGGGATCTGACCAGCCCCTGAAGCGGCCGGAGCGCTACACGCCCCAATTCTTCACCGCGCATGAATACTCCACGGTTGAAAAGCTCTGCGATATCATTCTGCCAGGCGATAGCTCGCCGGGGGCGGCAGACGCCGGAGTCAGCGAATTCATCGATTTTATGGCGGCGAGCGATCCCTCAATTCAGTATCGGTTCCGTTTGGGATTGGCTTGGATGGATGCACACGCTGAGCAACTCTCTGGGCGGCCTTTCCTGAAACTCACTGCGGCGGAACAGGAAGGCATCTTGGATCATCTTGCATACAAAGAGAAGTTCCGCGCGGATGAAGCAGAAGGCCGGAGTTTTTTTAACCTCATGCGCGAGTACACCCTGATGGGATTCTACACATCGAAAGCGGGCTTACAGGAGCTTGACTACCCTGGACTGCGGGTGATTTATCCTTCGTCTCCAAAGTGCCCACACCCGAATGACCCCGAACATCGGCATTTGCCGCCTCCGGCCATCTCCCCGTAATCCCGTCCATTCCGGTCGGGCACCAGCCGCACTGAAAACCGGCGCCCACCCTGAACGTTTCCGCCAATACCCAGAACAGGCTCGCTCCGCTCCCGGCTTCGTCAGCAACGATCTTTACACTCCCCGAGGGGCATTGGAGCGAGAGGCTCTTCTTCACGGGGCAAGCCTCATCCCCGCAGAACCGTCGGCCGCCGAGCAAAGGAGATACGCATGGCTCAGACAATCTATGACGTGGTCGTGGTAGGCAGCGGCGCCGGAGGAGGCATGGCCATTAAGACGCTGTGCGAGGCAGGCCTCAAGGTATGCTGTGTGAATGCCGGGAGGCGGCTCGATCCTGCCAAGGACTTCCGCGATCACAAGCAGTCGTACGACATGAAGTATCGCGGGTTCGGTGATCCGCGCAAGCGTGACAAATATTACTCTGTGGAAAACGAGTACACGCAGGGGTTGTGGGAACACGCCATCACGTACACGGTGGCGCCCGGGTCCAAGTGGGAATGGCCGCGGTGCTTCGCCGTAGGAGGCAAGACGAATTTCTGGGGCCGGTCGGCTGCCCGAATGGGTGATATCGATTTCCGCGCGGCAAGCCTGGACGGATACGATGTCGATTGGCCTATCACCTATAAAGAAATTGCGCCCTATTACGCCCGGGTGGAACGGATGATCGGAGTGGCCAGCACGGTCCAACACCGGCCCAGCAACCCGGACGGCGTATACCTGCCTCCCATGAACTTCCGTTGCCTGGATTACATTCTTCAGAGCGGATGCAACAAGCTGGGGGTTCCGTATCTTCCCGACCGCGAAGCGCAATTGACGGTCCCGCACGCGGGTCATCCGCCGTGCCACTACTGCGGAAATTGCACGGAGGGATGTGACACGGGCTCATTCTTTTCGACCCCGTGGTTTTTCCTGCCTCTCGCTGAAAAGACCGGAAACCTCGATTTGCGCACGAACGCTTACGCCACGCACGTTCTGGTGAACGATGAGGGGAAAGCAACAGGCATAGCGTACATTGACCGTGAAACCCGGAAGCCCGTCGAGGTCCGCGGCAAATCGGTGGTGCTGGCGGCATCGTGCGTGGCGACGGCCAAGCTCATGCTCAATTCGAGATCCCGCCAGTGGCCCAACGGAATCGCCAACTCCAGCGGGCAGGTAGGCCGCAACCTCTGCGATCATCTTTACGGAACCACGGCATACGGCTACCTACCCCAACTGCTGGGCCAGCCGAGCTTCCCGGATAACGTTTCAGACGCACAGATTGTGTGGATGCCGCGCTGGCAAAACCTGGAAAACCCTCATTCGGAAAAATACATTCGCGGCTACTCGATCTATCCTACCGGCGGCTGCGGCAGCTTTCCGTGGTATTACGGCCAAATCGAAGGGTACGGCGCGCGCTTTAAGCGGGACATCAAAAAGTATTATCCCACGCCGGTTTCTTTTTACTGCCAGTGTCCTTCTCTGCGGAGCGGCACAAACTACGTGGATATCGATCCGCAGGTGAAGGACCTTTACGGCATTCCGGTCGCCCGGATTCATTTCGACTGGGGGACAAACGAGCTCATGATGTGGGAACAGGCCAAAGGCGTTTGTGCGCGTGTGATCGAGGCGTCAGGGGGAGAAGTCTGGGGACTGGGCGAACATCCAAACACGCCGGGCTACAGTCTGCATGAGACCGGCACGTGCCGGATGGGCAACGACCCCCGAAAATTCGTCACGAACCGCTTTGGACAGGCTCACGACGTGCCGAACCTGTACGTTTGTGACGCGAGCGTTTTTCTCAACTGCACAGACAAGACCACGACACTCTCGATACTCGCCTTCTCGCTTAGGACTTGCGAATATCTCATGGAGCAGATGCGGAGCGCATGAGCGGGCTCGAGCGCGGAACGGACGGTGCGGGGTTTCGCCGCGCGCAGAGTCCGAATAGGCTGCGCACGTTACGAGACCCTCGCGATGGGGCGATATGGATAACAGGGGCAACTCAAGGGACTCATCCATCCTGTAACGCCGGACGGCGGAGTCACGCGACCAGGGCGGATCGTCGCGTTCCTGGGAGCCCAACAAAGCGAGGCAGATCGCAATTCCTATGATTTGGAAAAACGTTACGAACCCCTTTGCCAGAGTCCTGAAGGCGGAGGACTATGAATCTCTGAGCCGACATGCGGCGAAGCTTATCGCCGCAGAGGTCCGCCACCAGCCAGACCTGTTACTCTGCGCCGCAGCCGGTTCAACCCCATCACGCACTTACGATTTATTGGCCGAGAGCAGCTTGGCCCAACCCGGTCTGTACGCCCAGCTCCGGGTGGTCAAGCTTGATGAGTGGGGCGGGCTGGATATGAAGCACCAGTCCACCTGCGAGGCGTACCTGCAAAAGCACTTTATCCGGCCCTTGGAAATTCCGCCCGAGCGCTACATCGATCTGCGCAGCCGCCCGAAGGACCCCGCGGCCGAATGCGAGCGCGTCCGCGCCCTGTTGACCAAGCATGGAGGCGTCGATCTTTGCGTACTCGGGCTGGGTGTCAACGGCCACTTAGGGCTCAACGAGCCGGCTGAATCTTTGCAGCCCTTTGTACACGTTGCCAGCCTGGCGGACAGCTCCTTGCAACATCCGATGCTCAGGTCCGTGGACGGGCGAGTGGCTTTCGGGCTCACGCTCGGTATCGCTGACATCTTGCGATCGAAAAAGATATTTTTATTGGTCAGCGGCCCGCATAAACGCCGCCCGCTTAAGCGGCTGCTTACGCCGGAGATTTCATCTCACTTTCCGGCGTCGTTTCTCTGGCTGCACCCCGACGTGACCCTGCTCTATGACGCCGATTCTGCATAGGATCGGATCTTAATGCGGTTGGGCGCTGGGCCACATGCGCGACTTCGTTTGCAACCCGCGGGTATTGCAGATCCTAAGGTCTGCGATTCAGAAAATCATCAGCCGCGGGGAAAAGACGTCCCATTTATCTCGCTTGTCTCAAAATTCTCAAAGTGGCGTGGTAGGCTTTGGAGTGTGGCAGCGTGCTGCCGTTCTGTAGGGGCGCTGCTCGCTGCGCCCAGGGCGAGGCTAGCCTCGCTCCTACGGCGCCCCCAAGACTAGAAAACGGTTGGGCAGAATGAGAGACGAACACAAAATTCGCGGAGCGATACTTGGCGAGCCTTTAGAATCAACATTCCTAATCTTTCGCTCGCCTTTTTAATGTGAGTGGCCGGCCCCCGGATTTAGTCGTATGGCCGTTTCTTCGACGCTCCACTGTACACGGCGTCACCCATCAGCGGCGTTCGACTCTGTAGCGGCGGCCTCTGGCCGCCGTCATTTCCGCGCTCAGAGAGGGCCGCTACGTGCAAGTGTCCCTTGCTAACTTGTGGCGCTCCGGATAGTAAAGGCAAAAAGGGAATGCGCATGAGGTTTAGAACTCTACGAACGAAATGGTTCTGGTATTCGATCCTCTGTATCGCTTGTTGGGGGACGTGGGCGCTCCTCGCCAAACTGGGTTCGGAAGAGGTTCCTGCGAATGCTTCCCAGTTCCTTTTTGCCTTCGGAGCCTTACCCGTGGGGCTGGTCCTATTCGTTCGTAGAAAAATGAAAATGGAGAAGGACGCAAAGGGAATTGCCTATTCAGTCGCAAACGGAGTGTTGTCAGGCATCGGTAGTTGGGCGCTTTTCGCTGCCTACCGGACGGGAGGGAACGCTGCCGTCGTCACGACGGTCACGGCCATGTACCCGCTGATTACGGTCCTCCTGGCGGTCGCCATCTTGCGAGAGCGGCTTACCCGCCTCCACGTGATTGGATTGGGCTTCGCGGTTGCCGCGTTTGTGATCTTTTCCCGATAAATCGTCACCTCATGCATTTACCGCACTGGTTCTTCTTCGCCGCCCTGGTTCTCTTCAGTTGGGGGATCGTGGGGTTACTGCAGAAACTGTCAACGAACCGCGTCTCGGCTGAGTCGGCGCTGATCTGGCTTGTGGTTGGATTTTTTCTGCTCACGCCGGTTTTTTATCCGGGCCGTTCCTTATTTCACTATTCGACGCGCAGCTTGCTGTTCATTCTAATCTGTTCTGCGCTGAATGCGCTCGGCGCCCTGGCCCTATTCGCGGCGATGAAGCACGGCGGGAAAGCCTCGATTGTCGTGCCGGTCACCGCGCTCTATCCTGTTGTTATGGTTTTGCTCGGCCCGTTCGTTCTTAAAGAGTCGATCACCGCGTTGCAGGGAGGCGGCGTGCTCTGCTCGCTGGCTGCGGTGGTTCTGCTCTCGACGTAGTTGGCGGATTCCGAAGCGGCGAGAATGGGGTGAATCCCCGATGAGGAGTAGATGAGCGAAGGGAAAATAATCGGAGCCGTTGACATTGGCGGCACGAAGATCGCAGTAGGGGCGGTAGCGGAAACGGGCACAATCATCCGTCGTGCCGAGTGCGCCGCGGCGCCGGCGGACGGATTCGCACGCGCGGTGGAACGAACGTCAGGCATGTTGCGCGAAATCGCCGCCCACGCGAGCGTTAGATTCGAAGGGATCGGCATCGCCTGCCCGGGGCCGGTTGATCCGCTGACGGGGATCATCGGCGACGTTGGCACGCTGCCGGGTTGGGAGGGTGGCAACCTGATGTCGGCGTTCGGGCGGATTTTCGGCCTGCGAGTCGCCGTGGAAAACGACGCGGACGCCGCAGCGTTGGCTGAAGCGAATCTGGGGGCGGCAAAAGGCGGCCGGTGCGTCATCTACATCACCGTGAGTACGGGGATCGGTGGAGGGATCATCCTGTCGGGCGAACTCTACCGGGGAGTTGCCGGCGCTCATCCGGAACTCGGCCATCAGATCATCGATACGTCTGGCCCGCTGTGCTATTGCAAGGCCCGCGGTTGCTGGGAGAGCCTCGCCAGCGGCCCCGCCATGGCGGCCTGGGTGCGAGAACATGGGTCCGGCGCCGGTGAATTCACCGCGGCTGAAATCTGCGCGCTCGCACGGGAAGGCGACGAACTGGCGCGCCGCGCGGTGGAAAGGGAGGGGTACTACCTGGGACTTGGCTTGGCCAATCTCATCACGCTATTTTGCCCGGACACGATTATACTGGGTGGCGGCGTGATGAAGAGCCACCAACTCTTTCTCAATCGTGCGCGGCAAGTGATCCGCGAGGTCTGCACACAAGTACCAGCGGCAAAGACGCAGATTGCCCTTGCGTCCCTTAGAGCGGACGCTGGACTCGCCGGCGCGGCCCGGGCGTGGTTCTCCAGATATCCCTGAATTTCGCCGCCAGCGCCAAGGAAATAAAACCAGATTTGCTCAGGAGTTGACGCCTACGGTCAGCGGCATCGATAGGGCCCGGAGTGCTTCAATCGCGTAGACCTGCACGACGCAGCGATTTCGAAGCGTACCCATAACAGAAGCCCAAATGCCGGGCGTGAGCGGCATTTCATTTTCCCAAACCGCTGCAAGAGGAGGAGCGACCGAAATGAAGCCTACTGTTGGCGCGCTGAAGCAGTTTCAGGTCGGCAGTTTGAAAGTTCAAATTCATTCCAGCCGCGAGTTGGCGGGCGAAGCTGCGGCACAAGCGGCGGTCAGAAGCCTGCGCGATCTTGCCACCCGAAAATCCACAGTCGGGGTTGTTTTTGCCACCGGGGCTTCCCAGATCGCAACGCTGGGAGCGATGACGTCAATTCCCGGCGCTCCGTGGGATCAAGTTGTTGGTTTTCACATGGACGAGTACGTTGGGATTTCTCCCGAGAATCCGGCGTCATTCCGGCACTACCTGCGCGAGCGCTTGACGCGGCGGGTGCGTTTGCACGAGTTTCACGAAATCGACGCGACAAGCCCTGATTCCGCCAGAACCTGCGCCGAATATGCAAGCCTGCTGCGCGGTCACGATCCGCAGTTGTGCCTGTTGGCATCGGCGAGAACGGCCACTTAGCCTTCAACGATCCCGCTGAGGCCAACTTCTGGGACCCTTTGGACGTCAAGGTGGTTTCGCTCGACCGCACGTGCCGGCAACAACAGGTTGCGGAAGGCTGGTTTCCCACTATTGAGGAAGTTCCGGCGCAGGCGATTACCCTGACGATTCCCGCGTTGATGAGAATTCCAAAGCTCATCGTCTCGGTGCCGGGTCCGCGCAAGGCCGGGATTGCCAGCCGGACGCTTACGGAGTCGATTTCCACCGTGTGTCCAGCCACCATACTCAGGGCGCATCCGGACGCCACGATTTACCTGGACGAAGAATCGGCAGCGCAGATCGAAAATGGCGCGCACCGCTGAGCTGGGCGCGGGACAGGCGCCCGCTACGCTCAGCGCCGAAAGGACGCCGGCCAGCTTGCTGTTGTTCGGCACAGGATTGTTAGGCCTTTCAGTCCTGATTCGACGTGGGCAAAGAGGGGCATTGTCTCGCGGGTAGTGGTGAGTGGCAGCCACGACGAATTCGCTTTTTGAAATCGTCGTGGGTTTGCATTGACGCTGCTCGCTGCGACCAGAAAAGCCCACGGCGAGGAGAAACCCTCGCCGTGGCTACCCGCTCAACACCTCTGCCCACTCAGGGGTCGGCCGGAAGTAAGTCGTTCCAGTCTCGGGGTCTGCACACCCTCAAAAAAACCGCCGGACCGCGATCGTCGGGCATACGAGAAGCCGGAACAGCCCAGCGCGGCGAGGATGGGCCAGGACGGTCAGGTGCGTTGCGCTACCGGTAATATCCTTGCGCATCAGGTAGCACAGCAGCTTTGCTGGGTAATTGGTCTGGAGGCAATCCACACCCTGATCAATCGCTGCCTGCCACGCCTCGGGGCTATTGTTTGGATCGCTCTCCTGGCTATCCGTTGAGAGGCTGTATGGATGAACCCGCAATGTTTGGTCTCCCCTCATGAATTGAGACAGTATGCCCCTTCTGATCCTTTGCGAAATACCTCGTAGTCTGTTGCCTCTAAGCAACCCTACTTCTGATCCGGCGCCTGCTACGTACGCAATTCACGGCACACACAGAAAAACTTAAAGTCCCCTCACCAAAAGCCGATGAGTATCCCTGGGTGTCGACAGTGACCACCCTCTGTGACACGGAGCCTGTTCTGTTTCCTACGAGGATTGATTCAAAGAAGGCACGGCACTCAGATCACTTGGCCACAGGGTAATCCATGAAGAAAATCTCCGTCCTTATCGTAGACGATTCATCTGTTATGCGCAAAATCATTGAGCGGTCTCTCCGGCAAGCCGGTATTGAGCTGGAAAAAGTCATGGAGGCAGATAACGGCGCGGATGCGTTGACCCTGGTCGCCGCAAATGCAATCGATCTGATTTTCAGTGACGTGAACATGCCCAAAATGGACGGGCTTGAATTTCTTCGGCAAGTCCGGGGTATTGAAAGGGCCAAAGGCGTCCCCATTCTAATGATCACGACCGAAGGCAGCGAGCAGAAGGTGGTGGAAGCCATTACACTCGGAGCCAAGGGGTACATCCGCAAGCCTTTCAGCGCAGACCAGGTTCGGGAACAGGTCACGCAATTACTGCCGTAGTGAACGGGCGGCCCGCTAGGGCGGAGCGATCGCACCCGCCCAGGCGCCGCCCTAAGACGGCCGCCTCATCCCAGATCGAGAAAGGCGCCCTTTGAACGAATGGCTTGAGCGGATGGAATTCGCAACTCAGGAGGTCTTCGAGTCTGTGCTTAGGGTGCGGATGGGGCGATGGAGCACCGGCAATGGAGATGGCGCCTCTGATTTGACCGCCGTCATCAGTTTGGCGGGCAGCCCGTCGGGAGTGTTTAAGATCGGGTGCAGCAGCGCCTCCGCCGCTCACCTTGCCATGCGGATGCTCGGCTCAGGAACTCCTGAGTCCGAGGAAAACGCCAAGGACGCGCTGGGCGAGGTTTGCAACATGATCGCCGGAACCATTAAATCGCGCCTGTCGCGGTCGGAAGATCTCGGCAAGATTTCCGTCCCTACGGTAATCAGCGGCCACGACTATCAGGTCCGCACGCTGTTTCACGGTGAGAAATATGAGCTCCGCCTTAATTATGAGGGCCAGCCCGTCAGCATCAGCATCGAGATTCAGCAGCCGTCCTAACGAATTCGAGACTTCCGTCATATTGCATCAGGGCGGACGCCCCTGGAGCAGGCGAGAATTGCTTCGCAAGCGATACCAGGCCTATGAGCGACAGCGACGAAATAGTTAAAGAATTTCTCATCGAAAGCACCGAGAATCTCGATCAGCTTGACCGCGATCTGGTGGATCTGGAGAAAGACCCCGCCTCCCACGAAACCCTCAGCAGCATTTTCCGCACCATCCATACGATTAAAGGAACTACAGGATTTCTAGGCTTTTCCAAATTAGAGTCGGTCGCGCATTCCGGCGAAAGTCTGCTCGGCCGCCTGCGCGAGGGCAAACTCTCGCTCACGCCAGCAATTACGAGCGGTCTTCTCGCCATGGTGGACGCGGTGCGCGGGATGCTTGGAGCGATTGAGAAAGGCGGGACCGATGGTGATGGCGATTACGGCCCGCTAATCCAAGTCCTCAAAGATTTGCAGGTAGCCGGGAACGAACCTCCGGTCAGCAAAGAGCCTGCTCGCCCGGCAGTTTCTGAGGCGAAGACGAGCCCGAACGGTCACAACGGCCTCAACGAACTAGAACCCCTCGAAGCTCCCGCAACGCCTATTCCTCTGGGCCAGATTCTGGTCAAGTCCGGCCAAGTGAGTGAAGAGGAACTCGAAGCCGCCCTCGAGGTGCAGAAGGCGGGCGATCCCCGGCACCTCGGCGAGATTCTCGTGGAGCGGGGCGCGATTCCACCTCTTGCGGTGAAAAACGCCATCGAAGAGCAAAGGCAGGCGCAGGTCTCATCGGTCGCCGCAAACACCATCCGCGTCGACGTCGGACAGCTTGACAAGTTGATGAACTTGGTTGGGGAGTTGGTCCTGGCCAGAAACCAGATCATGCAGTTCTGCGCCACGCAGCAAGACGCCAAGATTCTGGGGGCCTCGCAACGCCTTAATCTGGTGACCACGGAGTTGCAAGAGGGCGTGATGAAAACCCGCATGCAGCCCATCGAAACTGTGTGGAACAAGCTGCCTCGGATTGTCCGCGATCTCGCCCTGAACTGCGGCAAGCAAGTGCGCGTGGAAATGGAAGGCAAGGAGACCGAGCTTGATAAAACGGTAATCGAAGCGATTAAGGACCCGCTGACTCACGTAGTTCGCAACTCCATTGACCACGGCGTCGAATCGCCGGAAAGCCGGCTGGCGGCGGGCAAGCCCGCCGAAGGCTGCCTCTCGCTGCGCGCCTTCCACGAAGGCGGCCAGGTGATTATTCAGATTTCGGACGACGGCGCGGGCATCAGTCTTGACCGCGTGAAGCAAAAAGCGATTGAGCGCGGCCTCGTCACGCCGGAGCAGGCCGTTTCGATGAAAGAGCGCGAGGCGCTCAATTTGATCTTTCTGCCCGGTTTTTCGACTGCCGCAAAGGTGACAAATGTCTCCGGCCGCGGCGTGGGCATGGACGTGGTGCGGACCAACATCGAAAAAATTGGCGGCACAGTCGATGTGCAGAGCAAAGCCGGGCACGGCACGACCTTGAAGATCAAAATTCCGCTCACGTTGGCCATCATTCCGGCGCTGACTGTGACCAGCGCTGGCGAGCGCTACGCGATTCCCCAGATCAGCCTGCTGGAACTCGTGCGGATTGAAGGAGATGAAGCGCGCACGGGCATCGAGTTGGTTCACGGCGCTCCCGTTTACAGGCTGCGGGGAAACCTTCTGTCTTTGGTCTATCTGAACCGCGAACTCAGGCTTCATGTCGCGGCTGAAAACGGCGCCACGGTTGAGAACGTGGTCAACATCGTCGTGCTTCAGGCGGACGACCGCCGGTTCGGCCTGGTGGTGGATGAAGTCAATGATACGGAAGAAATCGTGGTGAAGCCGCTGGGGCAACAATTGAAAGGATTGCCCGTCTATGCGGGCGCCACCATCATGGGCGACGGCCGCGTGGCCTTGATTTTGGACGTGCTAGGGCTTGCGCAGCGCGCGAGCATTATCAGCGAGGCGCGCGACCGCAAACGGGTGGAAGAAGAGAAAGCGAAGTCGCAGGGCGCCGAGCGCCAGACACTTTTGCTATTTAAGAGTCCCGATGACGGACGCATGATCATCCCGCTCTCCGAGGTAACCCGCCTGGAGGAATTTTCTCGCTCTGTGATTGAGCAGTCCGGCCATCAGCAGGTGGTCCAATATCGCGGCGGCATTCTGCCCTTGCTGCGGCTTTCCGGGATCGTCGAAGAGCGCCGGCGGCGCCCCCGCGCGGCGTCCTCAAAGCAGACGGAAAACGGCGGCGGCAAGGTGCACGTGGTCGTGCACACCCGGAACGGCCGCAGTGTGGGGCTGCTGGTCGACCGCATCCTCGATATTGTGGAGGACGATCTTTCCACCCGCCGCCCTTCCAGCCGCAAGGGAATACTCGGGTCGGTGATCATACAGGGCAAGGTGACGGAGATGCTCGATCTCAGCGTGCTCATCCGCGCGCAGGACCCATCCTTTTTCGCCGAGCAATCCGGCCCGAAGGCGGGCTTTGTTGAGCAATCCAGTCTGAAGGCGGGGGCTTAGCCGATGGGAGAAAAACAGCAATACGCTACGTTCTATCTGGCGGGAAACTATTTTGGCGTCGGCGTAGACGCCGTGCAGGAAATCCTTCGCATGCAGCCCATGACGCCCGTCCCACTTGCTCCCCCCGTGGTAAGCGGCCTGATCAACTTGCGCGGCCAGATTGTGACCGCTATCGACCTGCGGCGCCGGCTCGACATGAAAGAGCGGGAGGCAGGTGAAGAACCTCTCAACGTGGTGATTCGGTCAGGCGAAGGCATCGTCAGTCTCCTCGTCGATGAGATTGGGGATGTCGTCGAAGTGTCCGAAGACACCTTTGAGCCGCCACCCGAGACGCTCAATTCCAAGGCCCGGGCTTTGATCCGGGGCATCCACAAGCTCAACAATCGCTTGATGCACGTTCTCGATACCCAGAACGTAGTAAACCTGGAGACTGAAACGAAGCCCCAGGGAATTGGCTGGTGACGACGGCCCCTGCTTTTTCTGGAACCACAGGGGTGGCGCACCCATCGCGCATTGTGCGATGGGGGCAAGCGCCCAAAATCGCTACCAGGCACATTGGAGCTGGTAAACAGCTCACTAAATTCAACGTGGAGGCCCCCTATGGCACAAGCAAGACGAAAATCAACCAATACGGACTATGCCGGGCAGGTTGAAGCCATCAATAAGTCACAAGCCGTGATCGAGTTTACCATGGACGGCACCATCATCACGGCCAATGAGAATTTCCTGAGATCGCTGGGGTACACGCTGGAGGAAGTCAAGGGCAAGCATCACGGCATCTTTGTGGATGAAGCCTACCGGCTAAGCGCCGATTACCGGGAGTTCTGGGCCAAGCTGAACCGGGGCGAATACCACTCGGGTGAATTCAAACGGATCGGCAAAGGTGGAAAAGAGGTTTGGATCCAGGCCTCCTACAACCCGATTCTGGATCTAAACGGCAAGCCCTTCAAGGTGGTCAAATACGCCACCGATGTCACCCAGCAGAAACTGAAAAATGCCGACTATGCCGGGCAGATTGAAGCCATCAATAAGTCACAAGCCGTGATCGTGTTCAACATGGACGGCACCATCATCACGGCCAATGAGAATTTCCTGAGACCGCTGGGGTACACGCTGGAGGAAGTCAAGGGCAGGCATCACGGCATCTTTGTGGATGAAGCCTACCGGCTAAGTGCCGATTACCGGGAGTTCTGGGCCAAGCTGAACCGGGGCGAATACCACTCAGGTGAATTCAAACGGATCGGCAAAGGTGGAAAAGAGGTTTGGATTCAGGCCTCCTACAACCCGATTCTGGATCTAAACGGCAAGCCCTTCAAGGTGGTCAAATACGCCACTGATGTCACTCAGCAGGTGACAATAAGGCTTGAAGTAACGAAGATGGCCGAAGCTTTGGGTTCCTCCTCTGAAGAGTTGACGGCCGTCAGCCAACAGATGAGCTCAACCGCAGAGGAGACCGCGACGCAAGCCAACGTGGTCTCAGCGGCGGCGGAGCAGGTGACCAAGAATTTACAAACCGTAGCGACAGCCACCGAAGAGATGACGGCCAGCATCAAGGAAATTGCCAAGAACGCGAACCAGGCCGCGCGCGTGGCGACTGACGCAGTGGGGACGGCGGAGTCCGCCAACTTAACGGTGACCAAGCTGGGCCGGTCGAGCGCGGAAATCGGCCAGGTGATTAAGGTGATCACCTCCATCGCGCAGCAGACCAACCTGCTGGCCTTGAACGCCACCATCGAGGCGGCGCGCGCCGGAGAAGCCGGCAAGGGCTTTGCCGTGGTGGCCAATGAGGTGAAGGAACTGGCCAAGGAAACAGCCAAGGCCACCGAAGACATCAGCAAGCGAATCGAAGCCATACAGGGCGATACGAAAGGCGCGGTCGACGCCATCGGGCAGATCAGCTCCGTCATCGCGCAGATTAACGACATCTCCAACACCATCGCCAGCGCCGTGGAAGAGCAAACCGCCACCACCAACGAGATCGCCCGCAACGTGGCCGAAGCCGCGCGCGGCGGCCAGCAGGTGGCCGAGAACATCACCTCGGTAGCGACAGCAGCCAAGAGCACCACAGCGGGCGCCGCCGATACACAAACCGCGGCAGCCGAGCTGTCCCGCATGGCGGCGGAACAGCGAAAATTGATGGCCCAGTCAAAATCTGGGTCTAACGGTCACGGGGAAGGCATTGACGCGAACCTCGGGTCAGGAAAGTCCTGGGCGGCAGGGTCGGTTCACGCACAGACCGTGCAACGTCTCCACGCCACCCGCGCGTAAATACGGGCGCCATGTGGGCGTCGCCGCGTCTGTAACGGCGGCCTCTGGCCGCCGGTCGTTACTATTAAAAACCGGCGGCGGGGACGCCGCCGCTACAACCGCAAGATGAGCGGCGGCTAATCATCCGGTCCGGATTTGCCGATAAGAAAGCAACGAACATGTGTCCTTACTCAATGTCCTCGGCCTACTCAAAAGGCAAACCCAGCCCCATGAACCGCCAAAGCGTGGCCAATCATTCAGCCGAAGGAGAATTTCCGTGCAAGCGTTAGTCATCGACGACTCGCGGACGACTCGAATGATCTTGAAGCAGATTCTCAGGCAGCTTGGGTTTGAAGTCTCCGAGGCCGCCGACGGTAAGCAGGCTCTCAACGTGCTCACTGGGATGGGCCAGCCCGATCTCATCCTGGTGGATTGGGACATGCCGGTGATGAACGGCTGGGAATTTATTCAAGCCGTGCGCGCCCGCCACGAATTCGACGGCCTGCCGCTCATGATGATTACGGCGCATACGGACGCCGAGAGCGTCACCCAGGCATTGCAAGCGGGCGCCAATGAATTTGTAATGAAGCCCTTTAATGAAGAAGTCATCCGCGAGAAGCTGCAGTTGCTAGGCATTACATCCTAAGCCGGATTGCTCATGACATTCGGCTCGAGCGTTAGGATGGCGCGGCCGGTTTTGAAGGTTGGGCCGCGCCGTTAAAGGCCGTAAATTTCCTTGCCTTGCCGGATGATAAAAAGAGGCAAGCTGTCGGCGGGGTTGAAGAGTCTGCGTGAAAACTGCGGCCGTAGCGGCGGCGTCCCCGCCGCCGGCTTTTATTTTCAATAGATTCGGCACTCGCAGAACGCCGGTACAACGCAAAAACCGCAGTTTTCACACAGACTCTGAAACCCCGCCCTTCCGCGGACGCCAACGGCTTGGTGAATCATCCAGTGTTCGCGCCGCCATAACTCATGCCGAAAATCCGCATTTTGATCGTCGATGATTCCGTGGTGATCCGCCGGATGCTGATGGACGCTCTGGCGGCCGATCCCGCCTTTGAAATTGCAGGAACAGCGGCCAATGGCCGCATCGCTCTCAGTAAAATATCTCAGGTCAATCCGGATCTGGTCACGCTGGACGTTGAAATGCCGGAGATGGACGGCCTGGAGGCGCTGGCCGCTCTTCGCAAACTCTATCCCAAACTTCCCGTCATCATGTTCAGCACGCTCACCGAGCGAGGCGCCGCGGCCACGCTGGACGCTCTCTCGCTCGGGGCCAATGACTACGTGACCAAGCCCGCCAATGTTGGGGGCATGGATATGGCGCTCAAGCGGGTGCGCGCCGATCTCATCCCCAAGATCAAGGCGCTCTGCATGCCGGCCGTCCCCGGAACTGCGGCAATTTCGCGCCCTCTGGTTCCGGCGGCAGCGGGATTGAAACCCCCGGCGGCCTCTGCGCGGCGGCAGCCGGTGCGGCTCGACGTCCTGGCCATCGGCGTTTCAACCGGAGGGCCTAATGCGCTGGGCGAACTGGTGCCGCAGCTCCCGGCGGATTTTCCCGTGCCGGTCGTCATCGTGCAGCACATGCCTCCCATCTTTACCCGGCTCCTGGCGGAACGGCTGGCGTCGCGCTCGAAGTTGAGTGTAGTTGAGGGTTCGGCGGGAATCGCTTTGAAGGCGGGGCAGGTGGTGATCGCTCCTGGCGACTATCACATGGTTGTCGAACGGCAAGGGCTTAGGGTGGTCATCGGCACCCATCAGCAGCCGCCGGAAAATTCGTGCCGCCCTTCGGTGGATGTGCTCTTCCGCTCCGTGGCCGCGGCCTACGGCCCGCACACCCTCGGATTGATCATGACCGGCATGGGGCAGGACGGGCTGCGCGGCTGCGGCAATCTTCACGAGGCGGGCGGGCAGATTTTGGCTCAGGATCAGGCATCGTCTGTGGTGTGGGGAATGCCCGGCTTTGTCGCCGAAGCCGGCCTTGCGGATAAGGTGCTGCCGCTGGGAGAGATGGCTTCTGAAATTGTGCGCCGGGTGGATCAGTTCCGCGGAGCGGCGGGGCGGGCGGCGAACCAGGCGGATCCCATCGGCCAAGCTCCGCGCATGGCGGGAATCCGGTAATCATGGCTCTCAGCACGGTGGAATTCGACTATATTCGCAATATGCTGCGCGAGCACTCGGCGCTGAGCCTGGACGACGGCAAGCAGTATCTTGTCGAATCCCGGCTGGAAACCCTGGCGCGGCAAGAGGGTTTTTCCTCGCTTCAGCAGTTGATCGCACGCTTGCAGTCAAGCCCCTCGACAACCCTCCTACATCGTAAGGTGGCCGAGGCCATGACCACGAACGAGACTTCGTTTTTCCGCGATGTGCGCCCGTTCCGCCTGCTGGAAAAACTGGTGATCCCTCAGCTGATGGCGCGGCGCGCGGAGGAGCACGCGCTGAACATCTGGTGCGCCGCCTCGTCGAGCGGGCAGGAGCCTTATAGTCTCGCCATGCTGCTGCGGGAGGTGTTTCCGTCCCTCGCGCAGTGGAAGCTCCGCTTTGTTGCGACCGACATTACCCAGGCGATGCTCGACCGTTCGCGCGCCGGCCGTTACAGCCAGCTTGAGGTCAACCGCGGCCTTCCTGCCGCCATGCTGGTGAAGTATTTCCGCCAGGTGGACGCGGAATGGCAGATCAATGAAAATATCCGGCGCATGGTCGAGTTTCAGCGCATGAACTTGGTCGAGCCTTGGCCTTCCCTTCCCAGCCTGGACATCGTCCTCATGCGCAACGTCCTCATTTATTTTGAGGTCGAAACCAAACGGGAAATTCTCCGCAAAGTCCGCAACCTGCTGCGGCCCGATGGATACCTGCTGCTCGGCGGAGCGGAGACCACCATCAATATTGACGATTCCTTTGAACCCATCCAGTTTGAGCAAACCTCCTGCTACCAAATCCGGCAGAAGTCAGCCCACACCCTGATCGGCGCTGCTTGAATACTGGGTGGGAGAGAAAGAGAGTTTTCTCTGAGTCATCCCGCCGCATAAAGACCTGATCGTTTGGCAGAATAGGATGGCTCTTGCAAAACAAACTTATCAGATTACACAAGCTTACCCCGGTCCGGAAAGGTTTGGCTTAATTTCACAGATGCGGGGGCAGCGGTTTCTATCCCATCCAACATTGCCGAGGGCCAGGCCCACCATACGACGAACGAGTCTATTCAGTTCATCTCTCATGCGGAAGGCTCCGAAGCAGAGCTTGATACCCAACTCATTCTTGCGACAGGCCTCGGCTATTGCCTGGAGCCCAATGAGCCCGTCGCGGTGACGTCTGTCCCCACCGCGAAGATGCCTGCTTCAGCGCCGCCTTCTTCGCAAGTCAGCGAAAAGGAACCTGGAGCCCCCGTGCCCGATAAGCCGCCATTCGTTCTTCTCTTGGGCGCTGGCGTCGCGCGAGGTGGCGGCGCCCTTGCCCACGTTACGCTGCCGTGGGGTCTGAAAACGCTTGAGGTGCAGATCCTGATCGGCTAGCAAGAGGGCGCCTCTCGCTACGACGTTCAAGTTCTCTACGCCGCCGGAGATTTGATTCAAAACGTTGCCGGATTGACGCCGGACACCGTCCTCTCGCAAAAATTGCTCCAATTTCGGATTCCGGTAACCCACCTCCCCACGGGTTTATATCACTTCCGCGTCTATCACCGAGGCGCGGGAGACGGTCTGGTAGCCTCATACCGTGTCCGCATGGTGCGAAGGGCCGGGTAGCGGATTCGCGCGTTCCTCTGGGCTGTAGCGGCGGCGTCTCCGCCGCCGCCGGCTTTTATTCTTATTTGACTCGGCGGCAGGGACGCCGCCGCTACAGCACCCGGCCGTCTCCCAAAAATTTTTCCTGTGATGTTTCGCCTGGTTTAGTCACTACAGATTGGAGGTTGTGACTCTCTCCCTTTTTTAGGGATCGCAATTTCGCGGGTCGCCAACCCAAGCGTTTATAACGGAGTTATTGTCTCCGAATACGGTTGACAAGGCCTCGTAAGCAAAGGAGATTGATCTGACCTCGCGATCGCTTTTTAGGCGCGGGGAAACGTTTTGAGGTCGTGGGAACCTTCGCCGGTTGGCACACCGGCGTGAGTAAATGCAGTAGGGTAGTTAGGGTAGCGCAGACTTCGTGCTTTTTGAAGTCTGCGGCTTTTCTTTGTAGAACAAACCGCAGAGTTTCCAAAGGCACGAAACTCTGCGCTACGTGAGCAAACACAAACTACGAAGCACGAACCGCTGTTTTCCGGAGGGGAAAATGAAGCCAGGCATTCGCTCGTCACTGATCCCTGCCTTTTCGGGCGCAGCAAGCGGCGCCCCTACTTCACGCATCACTCGCCACTTATCACTGCATTTAGTTCTGGAGGGGAAAATGAAAGCATGCAAAGCGTCTCTTGGTGTATTGCTGTCGGCAGCGGTCCTCCTGTTGGGGCTTGGTTCGGCAGCGCCAGCCTTAGCTCAAGTTAGCGCCACAACCACCAGCGGCGGAAACTGGACGGCCAACACCACGTGGGCCTGCAGCCCGACTCTCTCGCCCTGCGTGCCCAATAACGGCACGCCGGTCGGCGATAACTACGACGTTGGGATCAATGGCGGGACGGTCTTGCTTAACAGCAGCTCTAGCCTGACGAGTGTCACCATCGACTCGCTCTCCATCGGCGCCGCAGGTCTGGAAATATCCGACGCGCACACGCTGACCGTCACAGGGAACTTGACGAGCAGCGGCCTTCTCTACGTGGATAACGGCGGCGCGGGCGGAAGCACGCTGAACGTGGGCGGAAACCTCACTACGAGCGACAGTATTCAGATCGGTAACGGCGGCACCAGTGTAGCCAGCACCGTGAATGTGACGGGAACTTTAGCGAATACGGACGTGGTTACCATCTACGGCGGCAACACGGTTGGCGCGGAGGCGGTGTTGAATGTGAGCACGGCGGCGCCCAGCACGCTGACAGGTAATTACCACCTTCAGGCCGACACCGGCGGAGCGGTGGTGAATTACGGCAGTGGTGGGATCACGCAGATTGGCGGCGGCGCCAGCAATCCGAGCGGCGAGATAGTACTTGACGGCTCGAACGCATCGGTGGGCGTGACTTCGTCGTTCGGGAACGGCGCGCTTGATACGCTCACAACGATAGCGAGCAACGGGACGCTAGACCTGCGGGACGGCGCCACGGTGACGACGAGTGCGAGCTTGAACAATGCGGGGCAGGTTTTCGCGGGCTACTACAACAGTGCAGACGGCAGCACACTGAACATCGGTGGGAGCCTGACGAACAGTGGGACGATTTACGTTGGGGGCGGAAGCGCAAACGGCGCGATGAACGTGAACGGGACGTTTGACAACGCGGGCGGCACGCTCAACGTCTATGGCGGCAACACGGCGGGGAAGCCGTCGGTGGTGACGGTGACGGGCGCAGCGCCGGGCGCGCTGACGGGGACCATCTCGCTGAACGGCTCGCCCAACTATGCGGGCGGGGTGGTGCTGAACTACGGCAGCGGGCAGATTACGGCGATTGGAAATACCACGGCCCTCGGTTCTCTGACGTTGAGCGGTACGAACGCGTTTGTCGAGTCCGGAGGGGTGAGCGGCAACAGCGCGTTGAATACGCTGGCGGCGATTGCGGGCAACGACACGCTGGATCTGCAGGACGGCGCCACGGTAACGACGAGCGCGAGCTTGAACAATCAGGGGATCGTATACGTCGGTTACTACAACAGCGGGAGCGGCAGCACTCTGAACACGGCGGGGCTGACGAACAGTGGGACGATGTACGTTGGGGGCGGAAACGCAAGCGGCACGATGAACGTGAACGGGACGTTGGACAACACAGGCGGCACGCTTAACATGTATGGCGGCAACACGGCGGGATCGCCGTCGGTGGTGACGGTGACGGGCGCAGCGCCGGGCGCGCTGACGGGAACGTACAACCTGCAAGGCGACACGGGCGGGGCGGTGCTGAACTACGGCAGCGGGCAGATTACGGCGATTGGAAATACCACGGACGCCGGTTCTCTGACGCTGAACGGCACGAACGCGTTTATCGAATCGGCGGGCGTGAGCGGCAACAGCGCAATCAGTACGCTGGCGGCGATTGCGAGCAACAGCACGCTGGACCTGCAGGACGGCGCCACGGTGACGACGAGCGCGAGCTTGACGAACCAGGGGAACGTGTACGTGGGTTACTACAACAGTGGGAACGGCAGCGGGTTGGAACGGCTCACGGACAATCCCGCCTACGACGATCAAGCGGCCTTCTCGCCCAATGGGAGGCGGGTGGTGTTTGTTTCAACGCGCGCGGCCGGAAGGGCAAACCTGTGGATCCTCCACATCGCTACTCATAAGGCCACGCGGCTGACTACGGGGGACGGCGGCGACTTTCGTCCGTCCTGGTCGCCGGATGGAAAGTGGATCGCCTTTTCTTCGGTTCGCGGCAGCAATTTTCCGCCCGCCAAAGGCAGATGGGAGCGCCTGCAGCTGGCCGACGTGTACCTGATTCACCCGGATGGCAGCCGCATCGCGTGGAGCAGACGCCCCCGGATCACGGACGCATCGAAACCCGCAAAATCTGGACCACCACCGAACTCAACGGCTATCTCAGCTTTCCTCACGTCGGCCAGGCGTTCCTCATCGAGCGGCACTCGATCCAGAAGAAGACCGGCAAAAGCTCGCTGGAGATCGCCTACGGCATTACCAGCCGGACCCCGGAAGAAGCCGACGCGGAACACGTTCTCAAGGTGAACCGCGGGCACTGGACGATTGAGAACAGCTGCCACTACATTCTCGACTGGAATTATGATGAAGACCGCAGCCGCATTCGGACCGGCCACGGTCCGGAAAACATGACCCGGCTTCGCCGCTTCGCCATTGGCGTGATCAAGTCCAAGGGGACAGGGGGCGTAGCGCCGAAGATGCGCCAACTGACGCGCAGCGTGCGCTTGGTCTTTGACTACTTGCGGATGACAGAAAACTCATGCGCCCGCCGCAGCCGGAAGTCATGATCCTGCGGCAGCGCCGACGGCGTTGGGATCGGTGGTTCTGCGCGCTTGTCCGTTCGCCATCGCTCACGCGCCACGGCAAGCCTCGCGCTACAGCACATCCGTGATCACCGCCTGCGAAGGCTCACCACGCGATCACGGCCACGCCAATGCACACCCCCGGAATCACCAAGCTCCGGTTACCGACCGGGTAGAGACGTAGAACCTCTTTTCGATCAGAACAAATTTACCGTGCGCTTAATCAGGCGACCGGCTTTCTCAGGGCTGAATATGGTAGTATGGCGATATGGGAACTCGAAAGATGACATTTACGCTGCCCGAAGACCTGGCAACAAAGTTTGTAGGTCATGTTGCGGCGCGCGACCGGTCGCGC